>DASZGY010000087.1:0-40319 GCA_035938395.1 Acidimicrobiia bacterium | reverse complement strand
AAAAGTCTGCCGCAGGGGGGATGAGACTTGGATGAAGGCACAACCAACGCCTAGGGAACGATTCGTGCCACGGCGGTGTCGGGCCCCGTGACGACGTCGTAGCCGTCTCGGTCCCGGAGCCAGTCCCGATTTTCGTGGTGGACCACATCGTCTTCGTCGTACGCGTTCAGCACCACGACGACGGGCGCGCCCGCGAAGGCGTCGACCGACATGCGCACGGCGTTGATGGCGCCGAGGCCGGCTTCCGCGACGAGCAGCACGAGGTCGGGCGCGACCGCAGATGCGAGCGCAGCGTTGTCGCCATCGGCGGCGATCGGTGACCGTGGGCCGCCCGCGCCTTCGACCAGACCGACGTCGATGCCGTCGGGCCAACGCAGTTCGCCGACCAGATCACCGACCGTGAAGGGTGGCGCGCCGAGCGCGTCGGCCGCCATCGGAGGCGCGAGCGCTCTGCTGTACCAGCGATGGGGTGGGCAGATGTCGTGGGGCGGCTCGCCGGTCGCGCGCGCGAGTACGTCGGCGTCGGTGGGCCCGTCAGCGGCGTCGAACGACTGTGCGGGCTTGCGGGCTCCGACGCGCAGACCGGCGGTGCGGAGCCGCGCCAACACCGCGGCGGCCGTCCACGTCTTGCCGACCGCAGTGCCGGTGCCGGCGACGAAGACGAGGCGCGCCGGTCGCGGCGTCACAGGTCTGCGATCGCGGCCGCCAATGCGTCGACCTGCGACGGCGCGTGCGCGGCCGACAGCGCGACGCGCAAGCGCGAGGTCCCCGGCGGCACGGTCGGCGGCCGGATCGCGGGGACGAGCATGCCCTGGTCGAGCAGCGCCGCCGCCGCGGACAGGGTTCGCGCCTCGTCCCCGAAGACGACGGGCACGATCGGCGACGGGTGGCCGGGCCGGAGCCGCTCGACGTTGGCGCGCAGGCGCGTCATGAGCTCGTTGCCCTCCCTGGAGCGAATGACGCCGACGGCGGCGAAGGCGGCGGCGCTGTCCGCCGGGGAAAGGGCGGTCGTGAAGATGTACGAGCGGGCCCGGTTCACGATCAGCTCGGTGAGGTGGGCGGGCCCGGCGACGAAGCCTCCGAGGGCGCCGACGGTCTTCGACAGCGTGCCGATGCGCAGCGTGTCGCGCTCCGAGAGGTCGGGATCGGGTCCGAGGACCGCGTGCGCCTCGTCGAGCACGAGCAACGCGCCCCGGCGGGCGCACAGCTCGGCGAGGCCGCCGACGTCGGCCACGTCGCCGTCCATCGAGAACACCGTGTCGGTGACGACCACGGCGCGCTCGGCGGGGACGGTGGTGAGCAGGTGCTCGACGTGGTCCAGGTCACGGTGGCGGTACACCTCCACTCGGGCGCGGCTCAAGCGGCATCCGTCGATGATCGACGCGTGGTTGAGCTCGTCGGAGCAGACGAGCACGCCGGGCGCGCCGAACGTCGCGAGGACGCCGAGGTTCGTCGCGAACCCGGTCGGGAAGAGCACGGCGCGCTCGGTGCACTTCCAGTCCGCCAGTGCCGCCTCGAGGTCGGCGTGCACGGGGCGCGAGCCCACGATCAGCCGAGCCGAGCCGGACCCGGCGCCCCACCGGTCGAGCGCGGCGTGCGCCGCGGCCACGACCTCCGGGTGCTGGGTGAGACCGAGGTAGTCGTTCGACGCGAACGACACGACGGGGCGACCGTCGGGGACGAGCTTCCCCTCGGGCCCGGCGGCGTCGAGGTCGCGCGGCTCGCGCCAGCGGCCGGCGTCCCGGATCGCGGCGGCTTCTGCGTCGGCCCAGTCGTGCCAGCTCACGCCGCCGTCACCTCGTCGATCGCGCCCGACAGCGCGTCGACGATCCGGCGCAGCTCGGGCGCGGTGATCGTGAGGGGCGGCATCACCACCACGATGTCGCCCAGTGGACGCAGCAACACCCCCCGCTCGACGGCGGCCGCGCAGACCCGCCGGCCCCAGCACAGGCCGTCGCGGGGTGGCGCGAGCTCGACGCCGCCCATGAGCCCCTGCAGTCGCACCTCCCGAACGGCGTGGTGCGGCACGACGCGTTCATCCAGCAAGTCCTGGAGCTCAGTGGACCGGGCACGCACGTTGGCGAGCACGTCGAGCTCGTCGAGGAGCTCGAGATGGCGCCGGGCGACCGCGCACGCCAGCGCGTTCCCTCCGTACGAGTGGCCGTGGTACAGCGTCAGCTCGGAGAGATCGGGTCCGAGGAACGCGTCGAAGATGCGCTGGCTGGCGACGGTGGCGGATTGAGGGAGGTAGCCGCCGGTCAGTCCCTTGCCCAGGCACAGGAGGTCCGGACGGAGCCCGCACTGCTCCGATGCGAACAACGTGCCGGTGCGCCCGAACCCCGTCGCCACCTCGTCGCACACGAGCAGCACCGCGTGCTCGCGGCACGCGTCGGCGAGCTCGGCGAAGCCGGAGGGCGGCGCCACCTGCATCCCGGCCGCGCCCTGCACGAGCGGCTCGACGACGACGGCGGCGAGCTCGTCGGCGTGCTCGGCGACCAGGCGCGACGCGACCTCGAAGCAACGGGGGTCGTCGAAGCCCGGGGCGCGCCGCACCGGGAACCTCAGAGGGTCGAACATCTCGGTGCCGAACCCGCCCGCGCCGAGCGAGAGCCCGCCCACCGTGTCGCCGTGGTACGCGCCGCCGAAGGCGAGGTACGTCGTGCGCCCCTCCACCCCCCGGTTCACCCAGTACTGGAAGGCGATCTTCAGCGCCTGCTCGACCGCAGCGGCGCCGTCGGACGCGAACAGGAAGTGCGGCCCGTCGACGGGCACGACCTGCGCCAGTGCCTCGGCCAGCTCGATCGCGGCGCGGTTGCCGTTGCCGAGCATCGTCGAGTGCGCCACCCGGTCGAGCTGCTCACGCAGGGCGTGATCGAGCTCGGGCACGCGGTGGCCGAGCGTCGTGACCCAGAGCGAGGAGATCGCGTCGAGGTACCGGCGCCCGTCGACGTCGATGAGCTCGTGCCCCTCGGCCGACTCCACGATGACCGGCGCGTTCTCCGTGTAGGAGGCCATCTGGGTGAACCCGTGCCAGACGACGGCCGCGTCGCGCTTCGCCCACTCTTCCGCCGACCCCACGGACGGCGATGTTAGGGGCCGATCCCGCCTGGGCGCCGGGGTCGAACGAGCATTCTCGGCAGCAAAAGACGCTCGCTCTCCGACCGTTTCCTGCCGGGAAGATCGAGCCCGTCAGTCGGTGACGTGCTCGGTGCCGAGATCGCGGAGGGCGGAGCGGATCTGCTCGGCGGCCGCGTCGAGCGACCCTTCGGGCGGGGTGTGGTCTGCGTGCGCGAACGACAGCTCGCCGGCGGAGTTGATCGGCACGACGTGGATGTGGGTGTGTGGGACCTCGTCGCCGACGATCATCACGCCGATGCGGCGCGGGTGGAACGCCCGCTCCTGCGCCTTCCCGATCGTTTGCGCGACCGTGAAGAGGTGGCGCGCCAGGACCGGCTCGAGGTCGATCCAGTGGTCGACTTCGAGCCGGGGCACGACGAGCGTGTGGCCGGGGTTCATCGGCGCGATCGACAGAATCGCAACGCACTGCGGATCGCGCCAGACGAAGACGCCGGGGATCTCGCCGTCGATGATCTTCGTGAAGATCGAAGGCACGCGCGGCAGGTTACCCAGCGGCCGCGGCGCGCACGGCGGGCGCGACGTCGGTCATGAATCGCTCGAGCGTGTCGGTGGCGCCGAAATCGTGGAACTGCAGCACGAATCCTCGGGCGCCCAACTCGACATCGCCGACGAGCGCGTCAGCGACCTGCGCCGGCGCACCTGCGACGACACCGCCCCAACTCCCGAACCGGCGCGCCACGATCGCGGCGACCTCGTCACGGTCGCCGTCGCCCTCCGCCAACCCGACGGGGTGCTGCACCGACACGCGAGCGTCGCCGGCGAGTGGTCGCACCTCCGCGAGCCGGTCGGCCGCGTAGGACGGACAGTTCCACCAGTCGGCGAACTCGCGCACGAGCGGCATGGTGAGCTTCGGGCCGGCGCCGCCGATGTGGACGGGGATGCGCTGTTGCACCGGGACGGGCCGGCCGACGGCGCCGGCCAACTCGTAATGCTCGCCCGTGTAGTCGAACGGCTCACCCGTGAACATGCGCGGGAGGATCTCGAGCGTCTCGCGGAGACGCGACGCCCGCTCCGGCGCCGGCCCGGCGTCGATCCCGAACGTGCGCAGCTCGGCGTCGACCGATCCCCAGCCCAGCCCGAGCTCGAGCCGGCCGTCGCTGAGCACGTCGAGCGTGGCGGCCATCTTCGCCAGTACCGCGGGGTGGCGGAACGGGTCGGACGTCACCAGGTGGCCGAGCCGGATCCGGCTCGTGCGCGTGGCCAGCCCGGCCGCGAGCGTCCAGCCCTCGAGCGTGTCCCACTCGGGCGCGGCCGGCGCCGCGAGGTGGTCCATCAGCCACACCGAGTCGAACCCCGCCGCCTCGGCGGCGAGCGTCCGTTCGAGGATCGTCTCGAACGACATGCGCAGTTGGGGGAGGAACAGCCCGAACCACACCCTGACGTCGCTGTCAGCCGCCACGGCGGGACGTTAGCGTCGCGGAGGCGGCCGCTTGCCGACCGCCGGAGCGGACCGGGAGCCGGCGACGGCGCCAAAGGAGACCCCCATGAACCTCGATGGAGCCGTCGCACTCGTGACGGGTGGCGCGAGCGGCATCGGTGCCGCGACCGCCGCACGACTGCGCGACGGGGGCGCCCGGGTCGCCGTCCTCGACCTCCGGGCGCGGGAAGGAGACGGCGACCTCGCGGTGAAATGCGACGTCGGCGACGAAGACGACGTCGTCGCCGCAGTGCAGCAGGTGGTCGACGAGCTGGGCCCGCCGAGCATCGCAGTGCTCGCGGCGGGGATCGGCGGGAAGTCGCCGATCCTGCAGATGAGCGCAGAGGAGTGGGACCGCGTCCAGCGCGTGAACATCCGGGGCGTGTTCCTGTGCCTGCGCGAGGCGGCGCGCGCCATGGTGGCGGCGGGCCGGCCGGGGGCCATCGTCGCGACCGGGTCGGTGTCGGGAATCGTGAGCGACCGCGGCATCGTCAATTACTCGACGTCCAAGGCCGCGGTGCACCAGCTCGTGCGCGTGGCGGCCGGCGAGCTGGGCCATCACGGCATCCGCGTCAACGCGATCGCACCGGGGTGCACCGACACGCCGATGTTCGCGGCCACCGACCGGCTCCCCGGCTACCGCGAGCTCGTCTCGGAGCGGGCGGCGCTCGGGCGCCTGGGTACCGCGGACGACATCGCCAGCGCGATCGTGGCGTTGGTCGAGCTGGACTGGGTCACCGGCCATGTGCTGGTCGCCGACGGCGGCATCACGTTGCGGAGCCCGCTGGATCCCACCGACATCCTCGAAGGCGCATGACGTGGCGCGCGTCCACCACAGCGCCGTCTACACGCGTGACGTCGACACCAGCCTCCGCTTCTATCGCGACGGGCTCGGCCTCCAGGTGCTGATGGACCACGAGTTCGACGGCGACTGGCGGACGCTGTTCGACGCCCCCGGCGACCGGCTGCGGTCCGTGTTCCTCGGCGATCCCGACACACCGGACGCGGGCATCGTCGAGCTGGTCGCGTTCGCCGAGGACGTCTCCGGCGACTCCGGCTCTCGACCGCCACCGGCTCAGCCCCGGCCGGGCTTCTTCCTGCTGTCGTTCTTCGTGGACGTCGCGGTCACGCTGGCCCGTCTCGGCACCCTCGGCCTCGACGCCGGCGCGCGCCGGATCCGGGTCCCGGGCCCGGGCGGCGACGTCGAGATGGCAACGGTCCGCGACCCCGACGGAGTGCTCGTCGAGCTGGTCGGAACCGCCCGCATGCCGAGCTGAATTTTTCAGCGCCCGTTCAGGTTGGTCCTAGCAAGCTGATTGCGACCGGCGAACGAGGTGTGGGTCCGTGCGTGTTCTGGTCGTGGAGGACGAGGAGCGGCTGGCGAGATCCCTCGAACGCGGCCTGGAAGCCGACGGCTTCGCGGTGGACGTCGCGCTGAACGGGACCGACGGGCTCTGGATGGCCCAGGAGAACGCCTACGACGCAATCGTGCTCGACATCATGCTCCCCGGGATCAACGGCTACCGGATCTGTTCGAAGTTGCGCGACGCCGGTGACTGGACGCCGATCCTCATGCTCACAGCCAAGGACGGCGAGCTCGACGAGAGCGAAGCCCTCGACCTGGGCGCAGACGACTACCTGACCAAGCCGTTCCATCACGTCGTGCTCGTCGCCCGCCTCCGCGCGCTCATGCGGCGTGGTGCCCGGGAGCGTCCCGCCACGCTCTCGGCCGGCGACCTTCGCCTCGATCCCGCCGCCCATCACGCCTGGCGCGGCGACGCACCGCTCGATCTCACCGCCCGCGAGGTGTCGGTCCTGGAGTACCTGTTGCGGCACGCGGGGGAAGTCGTGTCGAAGCGTGAGATGCTCGAACACGTCTGGGACGACGACTTCGAGGGCGACTCCAACATCGTCGAGGTGTACGTCCGTCACTTGCGCAAGAAGATCGACATTCCTTTCGGTCGATCGTCGATCGAGACCGTGCGTGGTGCCGGCTACCGACTGGCCGCGAACGGTGGGTGAGCGCCTCCGGCGGCTGGGCACCGTCCGAGTGCGAACCACGGTCGTCGCGACACTGGTCGTGGGAATCGCGCTCGTCGTCGGCGGGCTGCTCCTGGTGCGGTTGCTGCATTCATCACTCGTCGACAACGTGCAGACCGCGGCCGAGCTGCGGGCAGGCGATGTCGCCGCCAGCCTCGAAGGGGGCGCGGCGCCGTCCACACTCACCGTCGCCGGCGAGGAGAAGTCTCTGATCCAGGTGCTCGACGGAACAGGCGCGGTCGTCGCGTCCAGCGACAACGTCGCCGGCGAGCCCCCGGTCGCCCATCTGGCGGCCGGCGATGCGCGCACCATCGAGCGGTTGCCGATCAGCGACCACGACCCGTACCGCGTCGTCGCCCGACAGACCAAGGACGGTCAGTTCACGGTCCTCGTCGCGCAATCCCTCGGACCGGCGGACGACAGCACCGCACTGGTGGGTCGGGTGTTGTTCGCCGGCATTCCCGTCCTGGTGCTCCTCGTGGCCGGGACGACATGGATCGTCGCCGGGCGTGCGCTCCGACCCGTCGAGAGAATCCGGGCGCAGGTGGCGGCTATTTCCGCCCAGGAGCTCGACCGGCGCGTGCCCGAACCGACCGGCGAGGACGAGATCGCCCGCCTGGCGCGCACGATGAACGCGATGCTCGATCGTCTGGAGCGATCGCAGGACCAGCAGCGTCGCTTCGTGTCCGACGCGTCCCACGAGCTCCGGAGCCCGATCGCGACGATCCAGCATCAACTCGAGGTGGCGCTGGCACATCCCGACGGGGTCACCGTCAACGAGCTCGCGAACGAGTTGTTGCCCGAAGACCGCCGCATGGCGCACGTGGTCGAGGACCTGTTGCTGCTCGCCCGGGCCGACGAGGACATCCTGCGCGTCGGTCGCCGCCCCGTCGACGTCGAAGACCTGCTGCTCGCGGAAGCCGGCCGTCTGCGTCAAGGGGGCAAGGTCAGCGTCGACACGACGGCGATCTCGGCGGGGCGGGTGCTCGGTGATCGGGCGCAGCTCGCCCGGTTAGTCCGCAACCTGGTCGACAACGCCGAGCGCCACGCCGCCTCGACCGTGACGCTCGGGCTCGAGGCTTCGTCGCACACGGTTCGTCTGACTGTCGCCGACGACGGGCCGGGCGTTCCCGCCGCGGAGCGCGAGCGCATCTTCGAGCGCTTCACCCGCTTGGACGACGCACGGGCGCGTGACTCCGGCGGCGCCGGTCTCGGTCTGGCGATCGTTGCCGAGGTCGCGCGAGCACACGGTGGCTCGGTCGGCGTCGAGGGTGATCCCGGCGCCCGGTTCGTCGTCACGCTTCCGGCCGTCGACACCGAGCGATCCGGGGAGCGAACGTGTTGAGGGGCCCTTGCGGGCCCCTCAACGGCGTCATGACGATTGTCAGTTGCCCGGGCTCTCCGGGGCCTCCCGACCGTTGGGTGTCTCGGCGCCGTCGTTCGAGTCGTTCTGGGCGCTGTCCTGGTGGAGCACGGAGCCGTTGCCCGCGTCGACCTTCTCGTCGGTCACCTTGCCGGAGGCGTCGGTGATCCGGACGCTGTACACGACGTTGCCGTTCTCGTTGTCGAGCTCGACCTTGTCGGCCGTGCCGGGCACCGCCGCCAGCGCCGCGTCACGGGCTTGGTCCGGCGTGATCTTCGCCATCGACTGGAGCGCCGCAGACTCGCCGGCCTCGTTCCGGCCGTTCTGCTCCGGCGCGGTCACCGATGACTTGTAACCCGGATCCTGGGTCTGGTCGCCGGACCTGCCGTCGGCCTGGTCCGAGACGGGCTGCTTTGGCGCGCCGGCGTTGGTGAAGCCGACGATCCCGGCGAGCCCGAGGGTGGCGCCGAGAGCGGTTGCGCCGACGGCGACCAGCCGCTTGGTTCGTGAGAGGGGCATGGTGGGGGTACTCCTTCTTCCCTGTGCTCGGGCCCCGGTGGCCCGACGCGTGCCCACTCTGATGATCGGGTGCTGAACGGTCGCTGAAGCGTCCTGAACGCCTCGTCATCTCACGCGATGGTCGTGCCCCCGTCGACGGCGATCGTCTGCCCCGTGAGATGGGCGGCGCCGTCCGAGAGGAGGAACGCGGCGACGGAGGCGATCTGCTCCGGCTCCGCCACCCGCTGCAAGGGCACGATGCGCCGGATGCGCTCCTGCGCCTCGGGCGTCCTCCACGTGCCGGCGGTCATCGGCGTGTCGACGCCGCCCGGGCAGATGCAGTTGACGCGCACACCCTGCGGCCCGTACTGCACCGCCGCCAACCGGGTCAGCGCGGCTACGCCGCCTTTGCTGGCCGTGTAGCCCGAGCCGTACCCGTGGCCCTTCAGGGCGGCGGTCGACGCGATCGTCACGATCGCGCCGCGCCGTTGCACGAGGTGGGGCACGGCGTGCTTGATTGCAAGGAACGTGCCCGCGAGGTTCACCTGTAAGACGAACAGGAAGTCGTCGAGCTCGACCTCGCCCAGCGGCTTGAGATCGCCGCCGTGGAAGACGCCGGCGCTCGTCACCACGCCGTCGAGCCCGCCGAACGCGTCGACCGCGCTCCCGACCGCGGCCGCGACGTCATCTTCGTTCCCGACGTCCGCCGGCGCTGCGATCGCGCTGCCGCCCGCAGACGTGATCTCGCGCGCCGTGTCCTCGGCGGCGTCGGCGGCGCGGTCGACGACGGTGACGGCCGCGCCGTCGCGGGCGAGGAGGAGCGCGGCGGCGCGCCCGATGCCGCTCGCGCCGCCGGTGACGAGCACGCTCCGCGTCATGACTCGCGGACGCTACCCGGTACGGTGCGAACGTGAGCGAGCCCCCGCTCGTCGGCATCATCCGCATCCATCAGCTCGCGTGCGGCGCCATGGGCTCACCGTTCTACGCCGACCTCCTCGAGCGAATGGCGGACGACGTCGTCGCCGGCGGACCGGTCGGACGGTTCCTGGCCGACCAGCTCGACACGAGCTACGAGGAGGCGGTGCCGCTCCGGTTCCTCGGCGGGGTCCACCGGCTGGTGCTCGCCGGGCGCGCGCCCGAGCTCGCAGCCCGCTTCCCGTCGGTCGGGGGCGACGGCGACGCGGCCGCGGCCTGGCCGGCGTTGCTCTCGGTGCTCGACACACACGCTGACGCCGTCCGCGACGCGCTCACCCGTCCGCCGCAGACGAACGAGGTGGGGCGGTCGGCCGCGCTCGTCGGCGGCTTCCTCGTCGTGGCCCGGGACGCGGGGCTCCCGCTGCGGGTGCTCGAGGTCGGCAGCAGCGCCGGGCTCAACCTCCGCTTCGACCGCTACTGGTACGAGTCGGACGGGACCGGATACGGCGACGCGGCGTCGCGGGTGCGCTTCGCCGGCCTCTGGGGGGACGGCCGGCCGCCCTTCGACGCGCCGATCACGATCGCCGATCGGCGCGGCTGCGATCGCGATCCAATCGACGCCCGCACCGAGGACGGCCGCCTCACCCTCCTCTCGTACGTCTGGCCGGGCCAGGCCGAGCGCTTCACCATGCTGCGCGCCGCGCTCGACGTCGCCCGCGACGTTCCGGTCGCAATCGACCGTGCCGCCATCCCCGACTGGCTCGCGAGTCAGCTCGACGAGCCCGCGCCCGACCGTGCCACCGTCGTGTTCCACTCGATCGTGTGGCAGTACCTCACCGACACCGAGCGCGCCACGGCCGAGGCGGCGCTGGCGACCGCCGGCGACCGAGCAACCCGTGACGCGCCGCTGGCATGGCTGCGGCTCGAGCCGTCAGCCGATCTCACGCACACGGAGCTGCGCGTCACGACATGGCCGACGGGCGAGGAACGGCTCCTCGCCCGCTGCCACTACCACCTCGGCCCCATGCAATGGGTGGGTTGAGGCTCAGCTCGCCGCTGCGCCCGATCCCCGGAGCATCACGATGCTCACCGCAAGCATCCAGAGCACAAACAGGATGAACGGGAAGAACAGCAGGCTGGCGACGATCACGAGGATGCCGACCACGTAGCCCGTCACCACGAGCCAGCGCGAGAGCAGCCCGGCGCGGCCGCCCGCGACCGAAGTCGTGATCACCAGCAACCCTGCCGACGCCGCCCCGAACACGAGCATCGCGCCGAACCCGACGCTCGTGAGCGTGCGCATGATGTCGGCGTCTCGGGGAACGGGGTTGTCGCCGAACTGGACACCGGCCGAGACGGACGCCTGCCCGAGGGCGAACACCGCCACCGCGGCGACGAACGCGATCCCGCTCGCGAAGGCGACGGTCGCGACCCACTCGCCGCCGGCCGCGGAGTTGCGGAGGCGCTCCCGCAGTACGCCGAGGAACAACAGGAATCCGATCAGGGCGACCGCGAACATGAGCGCGCCGATGACCTGCATCCGTCGGTTCCCGCTGTCGCGGAAGTACTTCAGCCACTCTCGGTTCGACGCGTTGCCGTCGGGTGTGTCCGTGGTCATCAGGAAGGCGACGACGAACAGCACCACGAACACGATGCCGCTGATCCCGCCCCAGCGCAGCCCGCTGCGCGTGTTCCCGACCGGTGTCGCTGCCATGTCCCTACCCTTCGTCCGGCCGAAGCCCCTGCCCCGGCGACCTGAATCGTCTACTCCGACGGCTTCTCGCACGCAAGGGTTACGCGCCGAGCGCATCGAGCATCGTGCCGAGCGCGTCGATGCCGCGCCGGCACGCCGAGCCGTAGCCTTCCTCCTCGATGCGAGGGCCGATGAGCTCGAGGTCGAAGGAACCCGTGTAGCCCGCCGACAGCACCTGGCCGAGGATGCGCTCGAGCGGGATGTCGCCGTCGCCGGGCACGAGCCGGTTCGGCGTCGAGAGCGTCCCGACCGCGAAGTCGCTGACCTGGACGAGCCGGAGCCGGTCGGCGCCGGCGGTGATCGTGTCGGCGAGGCCGCGTTCCGCCCAGCACGCGTTGACCTCCATGCACACGCCGGCGTCGAGCCGGCGGGCGACGTCGATCGCGTCGGCCAGGGTGTGGACGAAGCCGACGTCGACCCGGAGCGAGTTGGTGTGCTCGATCGCGAACGGGACGCCGCGGGAGCGGGCCTCGTGCAGCACCGGCGCCAGAGCGGTCTCGAGGGCGTCGGCCGCCTCCTCCCACGGGAGCGGGCCGGCGGGGCCGGTCGTGAACACGAGGCACTCGGCGCCCACCGCGGTCGCCGTGTCGAGGGCGCGCACGATCCGCTCCCGCTGTGCCTCCCAGCGGTCGGGCTCGGCGAGATGGAACGGGCCGAGCCCGATGAGGTTCGTCACCCGGAGCCCGGCGTCGAGCACGCGCCGAGTGCCGTCCTCCCATCCGAATCGCTCGAGCTTCGCCACCGAGATCCCCACGTTCGTGATCCCCGCCTCGACGTAGAACGCGAGGTCCGCGTCGAGCTCCCAGGAGAAGGTCGAGATGGCGCTCAGCGACGCCCGAGGATGCATGGGTCCGTCAGCCGAGCGTCAGACCGCGCGCCGCGCTGCCACCGCCGTCGAGGACGAGGTTGATGCCGGTGACGAACTCGGACTCGCGACTGGCCAGGTACACGGCGGCGTAGGCGACGTCGTTCGGCTCGCCGAGGCGGGTCAGGTGCATGCCTTCGAGCCGGGTACGGCGCGCCTCGGAGAGTTCGGCATCGCGTCGCTCGTTGAGCACGTAGCCGGGGCTGATCGTGTTGCACCGGACGTTGGACTCCGCGTAGTCGACCGCGATCGAGCGGGTCAACGCGTTGAGGCCGCCCTTGCTCGCGACGTACGCGGCCAGTCCGCGGCTGGCCCGTTCGGCGGCGCGCGACGAGATGTTGACGATCGACCCGTGCCCCGCCTCGATCATGTGCGGGATCGCGGCGCGCGCCAGCCACATCGGCGCGGTGAGATTGATCCGAAGGCTCGCTTCCCAGCTCGGCGTCGTCATCTGGGTGACCGGGCCGTCGGTCTGGTCGACCGTGGACCCCACCGCGTTGTTCACGAGCACCGTGACGCCACCGAATTGCTCGACGGTGGCGGAGACGAGCTGGGCACTCGCCGCTTCGTCCGACAGGTCGGCGGGGAGGAACGCGGCCTGGCCCCCGGCGCCCGTGATTGCCGCGACCGTCGCCTCGCCGCGCGCTCGGTCGCGGCCGGTGACGACGACGCGCGCCCGTTCGGCGGCGAACGCCGTCGCGATCGCCTTCCCGATCCCGGAGGTGGAGCCGGTGACGAGCGCGATCTCCCCGTCGAGCCGCACGGCTGGGGACCGTACACCGAGGTCCCGTCGCCGTCGCCGAGGGGCCGGGAGCCCGATTGAGGCGACAGACGTCAGCCGAGCCCTGCCCCCGCGCTCGTAGCATCGACGCCGTGGCGCACAGTCACGGGGACAGGCACGACCAGGGAACGCCGACGGGTCGAGCCGGCGCGCGGTACGCCGGACGGCTCCGCGTCGCGTTCTTACTCGCGGCGGCGTTCCTCGTCGTCGAAGCGGTCACCGCGTTCCTTGCCGGTTCGCTCGCGCTGCTGTCCGACGCGGCCCACCTGCTCACCGACGCCGTCGGCATCGGCATGGCCCTGGCGGCGATCCGCCTCGCCGACCGCGCCGGCGGCGACCGGTCGCGCACCTTCGGGCTGTACCGGCTGGAGATCCTCGCCGCGCTCGGCAACGCCGTCCTCCTCTTCGTCGTCACCGGGTACGTCCTCGTGGAGGCGGTCCTGCGCCTCGACTCGGAGCCCTCCGTGGAGGCGGGGCCGATGCTCGTGGTGGCCGGGCTCGGCCTGGTGGTCAACGTCGTCTCGGTCGTGCTGCTGCGCAGCGGCGCCGGCGAGAGCCTGAACGTCGAGGGGGCCTACGTCGACGTGCTCGCCGACTCGGTGGCGTCACTCGGCGTCATCGCCGCCGGCGTTGTCATCGCCGTGACGGGTTGGGAACCGATCGACGCCATCGTCGCCATCGCGATCGCGCTGTGGATCGTGCCCCGAGCCTGGCGGCTCGCGGCCAGCGCCGTGCGCATCCTGATCCAGGCCGCGCCGGCCGGCTTCGACATCGGCCGCCTCGAGACGGACCTCGCCGCCGTGCCCGGCGTCGTCGACGTGCACGATCTCCACGTCTGGACCCTGACCTCCGAGATGGACGTCGCCAGCGCGCACCTCATGGTCACGGCCGGGACCGACGCGCACGGGGTACTGGACCGGGCGCGCGACGTGCTCCGCGAGCGCTACGCCATCGCGCACGCCACGCTCCAGGTCGAGCCCGACGACCACACCGGCTGCGCAGAGGTGGAGTGGTGACGCGCGGGAACCAAGCCGGGAATGTGATCGACTACCAGTCGTGCGCTCGCCCGACACCCTGACCTCGCCCGCCACCCGCCATCGGATCCCGGCGCGGTGGTGGCCGTGGTGCTCGACCGCCGCTCGCCTCGTGCTCGCCGGGGTGTGGGCGTGGGCCGGCGTGGCGAAGCTCGGCGACCCCGACGCCGCGGTGCGGGCGGTGCGCGCCTACGACATCCTGCCCGAGACGATCGTGAAGCCGTTCGCGTGGGGGCTGCCCTTCGTCGAGCTCGCGCTGGCCGTGCTCCTCCTCCTGGGCCTGGCGACGCGCCCGGCGGCGTGGGCGTCGGTCGTACTGCTCCTCGTCTTCCTCGGTGCCACAGCCTCGGTGTGGGCGCGCGGCCTCCAGATCGACTGCGGTTGCTTCGGCGGCGGTGGTCAGGCGGGCGCCGACGCCACCCGGTACCTGCGCGAGATGGGCCGCGACGGGCTGTTCCTCTGCCTGGCGATCCTCGTCGCGGCGGGAGCGCCGAGCCGGCTGGCGCTGGACAACCTGGCGCGGGACTGACGCGCCGTGCCGCCGCAACGATCTCGTACGCGCAGGCGCGGTTCGCGCGCCTGGATGTGGTGGGTGGTCGGCGCCGTGATCGTGGCGGCGGTGGTCGTCGGCGTGCTCGTGCAGCGCAGCCGCTCCGGGACCGAGCAGGCCAAGGTCACCCACCCGACGAGTGCGGTCGGTCCCCACGGCGGCGCGCTCGTCGGCGACACGCACGCGCCGGTGACCATCACCGAATACGGCGATTTCCAGTGCCCGGTCTGCGGCCAGCTCCACCAGCTGTGGGAGCCGACGCTCGAACAGCTCATCCAGCAGGGAAAGGTGAAGTTCGAGTTCGTCGGTCTCGAATACCTCGACCGCGGGACGACGGAATCGCTTCGCTCGGCGGCGGCGGCAGTATGCGCTGCCGACAATGGGAAGTTCCTCGACTACTACAACGCGCTCTACAACGGGCAGTCGCGCACGGAGAACTCGGGGTTCCTCACGAACCAGCAGCTCCTCAGCTTCGGCAGCTCTGTAGGAATCACCGATCCCGCGTTTGCGCGTTGCGTGAACTCGGGTCGGTTCACCGGATGGGTGACGAAGAACACCGACGCCGCGTCGCAACGCGGCGTGACCGGAACGCCGACGGTGCTGGTCAACGGCAAGGTCGTGAACAACGCGGACGCCGCCGATCCCGGCCGTCTGACCGCCCTCGTCGGTCAGGCGGGCGGCGGGCAGTAGGGCGCTAGGCGCAGCGCGCGCACAGTCCGACCAGGTCCACGCGGTGGCGCTGCGTACGGAACCCCGTCGAGCGCGCGATCTGGGTGGCCGCCGTGTGCACGGACTGCTCGAGCCCGGCGGACGCCGGAACGTCCTCGACCATCCCGCAGTTGGCGCAGATCAGATGGTGATGGTGCTCGGTGAGGTCCTCGGCCAGCTCGAAGCGGGCGAACTCGCCGTCGGTGACGATGCGATGGACGAGCCCGGCCTGCTCGAGCACCACGAGGTTCCGGTAGACGGAGCTCTGCGCCAGACCTCGGCCCGCGGGCGAGTCGAGGAGCTCCGGGATCGTCATCGGGCGGGGCGAGGCGGAGAGCGCGTCGACGATCGCCTTGCGATTGGCCGTCACCCGCTGGTTGGCGCGCCGGAGTCGTGTCGACACCGTGTCGTGCAGACCGTCGGACACCACCGCGCCGTTGCCTCCTGCCATGCGCGCAGTGTACGGGCGACGGGGTCAGGTTTCGCGAGCGATACCGTCACCTGCTGCGACGGCTGAGGCGACGTAGGAGTCGACGGGAGGAACGTGGACGCGACCGAGCGTTTCACCGAGCTCGTGCGCCGGCCGCCGGACGAGGTCCCGCTCGACGAGACCGCGATCCTCATCGCCAAGCACGCCCACCCCGACCTCGACCTCGCCGGGCCGCTCGGCGAGCTCGATCACCTCGCCGACACCGTGACCGGGACCACCGCCGAAGACGTCGCCGCCGCGCTGTTCGGCGAAGGCGGGCTTGCCGGGAACACGGTCGACTACGCCGACCCCCGCAACTCGTATCTCGACGACGTCCTCGCGCGGCGTCTGGGCATCCCGATCTCGCTGTCGGTCGTGATGATCGAGGTCGGCCGGCGGCTCGGCGTTCCCGTCTACGGCGTCGGCATGCCGGGCCACTTCCTGGTGCAGCAGGCCGGCGAGCCCGACGTCTGGTTCGACCCGTTCCACAGTGGGCGTCGCCTCGACGAGGCGGGCTGTCGCGAGCTGTACGAGCAGATGCAGCTCGAGCCGCCGTTCACCGTCGACCTGCTGCGCGCCGTCGACACACGCAGCATCCTCAGTCGGATGCTGGCGAACCTCCAGCAGACGTTCATGCGGCGCGACCCGGCCTCGCTGGGGTGGGCGGTGCGCCTGCGGCTGCGGATCCCCGAGCTTCTCCCGGGTGAGCGGCGGCACCTCGCGGGGTTGCTCGGGGGCGTCGGCCGCTTCCTCGAAGCGGCGGCCGAGCTCGAGGCGGTTGCGTCGGAGCTCGAGGGCGACGACGCCGAGCAGGTGACGCGCGACGCCGCCGCGCTGAGGTCGCGCGCCAATTGAGAGGCGTTCCGGCGGTACCGTGCCTTCGTGCGAGGCGGACGTGCGCTTCCCATGTTCCCGCTCGGCAACGTGCTGTTCCCGCATGCGCAGCTGCCGCTGCACGTGTTCGAGCCGCGTTACCGTGCCCTCGCCGAGGCGTGCCTCGCCGGCGACGGCGAGTTCGGCGTCGTGCTCATCGAGCGCGGGAGTGAGGTCGGTGGCGGCGACACCCGCTTCTCCATTGGTACGGTCGCTCGGATCGTCGCGGCCGGGCGGCTCCCCGACGGCCGGTATCTCCTCGCCACTGAGGGCACCCGCCGCCTGCGCGTGCGCGAGTGGTTGGCCGACGATCCGTTCCCGCGCGCCGAGGTCGAGCTGCTCGACGACCCCGGGTCGCCCGGCGACGGCGGGGCCGCCCGCGACGACGTCGAGCGCCTGTTGAAGCGCGTGCTCGCGATGTCGGCCGAAGTGGGGGACGCACCGACCTCGATCGACGTCGTGCTGGACGACGACCCGGCGCAGGCCGCATTCGAGGCGGCGGCGGCGGCGCCGATCGGGCCGCTCGACGCCCAGCGCCTGCTCGAGCTCGACGACCCCGGCGAGCGCCTCGCCCAGCTGCGCTCCCTGCTCGCCGACCAGGCCGAGCTGCTCGAGCTGCGCCTCTCGGGGACGTAGCGGCGGCGGGGTTAGCCTTCGCGCATGAGTGTCGACCCCGAACAGGCGCGCAAGCGAGTGATGGACGAGAAGGCCCGCGTCGAAGGGCTGATCCACAACCTCAAGGACGGGCTCGGCGACGGGCCCGAGAGTGACGAGCTCTCCGAGCTGTCGGACTACGACCAGCACCCCGCCGACACCGCGACCGAGACGTTCGAGCGCGAGAAGGACGTCTCGATCCTCGAGCAGCTCGAAGAGGAGCTCGCCGAGCTGCAAGCGGCGCTCGAGCGCATCGACAACGGCACGTACGGGGTCGACGAGGTGACGGGCCAGCCGATCGCGCCCGAGCGGCTCGAAGCGGTGCCGACCGCGCGCACGAACGTCTACACCGAAGAACACCGCGAAACGGAAAGTAGGCTGCCGCGCAGCGGCGCCGGAGACCCCGAGGAGTACTGATGCAGTTCGCCATCGACAAGGTCGGGCAGTGGTCCGACGAGCAGGACTTCAAGGTCGATGCGGAACGGATGAAGCAGTACGCCTCCGCCACCAACGACCCGATCCCGGCGCACGCGAACGGTGAGCTCGCGCCGCCGGTGTTCTCCGTCGTGCCGGTTTGGGACGCGATGGGCGCAGCCGTGGCCGAGGTGACGCCTGCCGACGCGTTCCCGTTCGTGGTCCACGGCGAGCAGGACATGTACTTCCACAAGGCGATCGTCCCCGGGGCTGTTCTGCGGTCGCGTGCGGCGCCGATCGGCATCCACGTGAAGCAGTCGGGCACCACGGTCGTCAGCCGCATGGAGACGCACGACGAGGCGGGGGAGCTCGTCAACGAGCAGTACTCGGTGACGTTCTTCCGCGGCGTGACCGGGGGCGAGGGCAAGGGCGAGACTGCGCCCGAGCACCGCTTCCCGGAGGAGCTTCGGAGCACCGATCCCGTCGCCGTGGCGGAGCAGACCTTCGACCTGGACCAGACGTACCGGTACTCGGCCGCGTCCGGCGACAAGGTGCCGATCCACCTCGACGAGGAGTTCGCCAAGTCGGTCGGCCTGCCCGGCATCATCATCCACGGTCTCTGCACGATGGCGTTCACCAGCTGGGCCGCCATCGGCGAGCTCGCCGCCGGTGAGCCGAGGCTGCTCAAGCGGCTGGCGGTGCGCTTCTCGAAGCCGGTGCTCCCGGGCGAGACGATGACGACCCGCTTCTGGACCGCCGGCGAGCGTGACGGCAACACCGTCTACGCGTTCGAGAGCACCAACCCGGCCGGCGACGCCGTCATCAAGGACGGCGTGGCGGAGATCGCGATCTGACCGTCCGGCTGCGGCTGTTCGCCCAGGCGCGCGAAGCGGCGGGCCGCGCCGACGACACCTTCGATGCCGCCACCCTCGGCGAGCTGATGGCGGCGGCGGGATCGGTCTACGGCGCGCCGTTCCGGACGGTTCTGGCCTCGGCGCGCGTGTGGGTCAACGGCGACGAGCCCGAGCACGGTGACGACACTCCGCTTCGTGACGGTGACGAGGTGGCGGTCATCCCCCCGGTGAGCGGTGGCTGACAGCGCCCGTCGTCTCGTTACAGCAGCTTCAGGCTCTGCGCGTTGTCGAACCGGGTGGTGACGTCGGACCAGTTCACGATGTTCCAGAACGCGTCGACCCAGTCCGCCTTCACGTTCTTGTACTGCAGGTAGTACGCGTGCTCCCACATGTCGAGCACCAGAAGCGGCGGGGAGCCCTGTCCGACGTTGCTCTGGTGGTCGTAGACCTGCTCGACGATGAGCCGCTGCGCGAAGGGCTCCCACGTCAGCGCACCCCAGCCCGAGCCCTGAACATTGAGCGACGCCTGGGTGAGCTGGTTGCGGAAACCCTCGAACGAGCCGAACGACTCGTCGATGGCGGCCGCGAGCTCGCCGTCCGGCTTGTCGCCGCCGTGCGGGCTCATGTTCGTCCAGAACAGCGAGTGCAGGACGTGGCCCGACAAGTTGAAGGCCAGGTTCTTCTGGAGCTGGTTGATCGTGCCGAACTCTTCGCTCTCGCGGGCGGCGGCGAGCTTCTCGAGCGCGGTGTTGGCGCCCTTCACGTACGTGGCGTGGTGCTTGTCGTGGTGCAGTTCGAGGATCTGTGCGGAGTAGTGCGGCTCGAGCGCCGCGTAGTCGTAAGGCAGGTCGGGCAGCGTGTACTCGGGCATCGGTCCTCCCTGGGGGGCGCGGGCGCGATCGGACTGGTCGGGTCATTGTCGTCGCACAGACCTGCAAACGTCCTGCCCCGACCAGGGATTCCAAAAACCTCCTGGTCAGCGGCAGGCGAGAGGCGCGCTGGTACCGTTGCGCTCATGGGCGAGCGCCGACGCCGGATCGACAAGGTGCTCGATCCGGAGTTCCTCGTCGACCTTCCCGAGTGGCCGCTCGAGGCGTTGCGGCGCCGGCAGGCCGAGTGTCTCGAGATCGAGACCGAGGTGTCGTACGTCCGTCGTATGACACAGGCGCGCATCGACATCCTCGAGGCCGAGCTGGATCGCCGTGCGTCGGGCGGCTCCGTCGGGGACCTCATCGCGGCGCTCCCGGAGATCCTCGCCGACGAGGGACCGCGCGCTCCGGTCGAGAAGAGCCGCCTGACCCGCCGCCTCGCCCCGTCGATGAAGATCGAGTGGCGGCGGGGCCGCGAGCGCCTCATCACCGACGCCACGCTCGCCAAGCTGCCGAACCTGGACGACGACGAGCTGCGGTCCACCATCCGCGAGCTCGGCGAGCTGGAGCACGAGGTGTCGCAGCAGCGACGCGAGCTGCACCAGGTCATCGACCGCATGGAGGCTGACTTGGCCGCCCGGCACAAGGTGGGCCAAGCGTGATCGCCGCCCCCGAATGACACCCGACCTCGACACGAGGCTGCACGACCTCGGTGAGTTCATCCGCGATCAGCGGCGCACGGCGCGGCTGTCGCTGCGGAAGCTCAGCGAGCTGGCCGGGATCTCCAATCCCTACCTCAGCCAGATCGAACGCGGCCTGCGGAAGCCGAGTGCCGAGATCCTCCAGGCGATCGCGCGGGCGTTGCGGATCTCGTCGGAGACGCTCTATGTGCGCGCCGGGATCCTCGAGGAGCGCGACACGGAGGCGGATCTCGTCGCCGACATCCTTCGTGACCGCACGATCACCGAGGGACAGAAGCAGGCGCTGCTCGAGATCTACCGCTCGTTCCAGCGCGAGCAGACAGAGGAGACCGAGGAGGAGGGGACTCCGCAAGCCGACTCGGGCTGAACGGCTCACAATCCCCTCGCCGGTAGGATCTTCCTTCGATGTCGGTCCAGCGCGTTGCCATGCTCAGCGTCCACACGTCGCCACTCGCACAGCCGGGAGCGGGCGACGGTGGCGGCATGAACGTCTACGTCCGGTCGCTGGCATCGAACCTCGCGCGTGCAGGGGTGGCGTGCGACGTGCTCACCCGCGCCGACCATGCCGAGCAGCCGCCGGTCGCCGAGGTCGAGCCGGGCTTCCGGGTCGTGCACCTGGCTGCCGGGCCGACCGCGCCGGTTCCGAAGTCAGCCCTTCCCGAGCTCGTCGACCCGTTCGTCGACGCCGCGCTCGATTTCCTGGCCGCCGAGCACGAGCCGCCCGACGTGCTGCACGCCAACTACTGGATCTCCGGCGCCGTCGGGCACAAGCTCAAGCACGACCTGGACCTGCCCCTCGTCGCCACGTTCCACACCCTCGATCGCGTGAAGGCGGAGGCGGGCGTGGGCGACGATCCCGAGACCCGCGCCCGGATCGAGGGTGAGATCGTCCGTTGCGCCGACCTGATGATCGCCGCCACCGAGGACGAGCGCCGGCAGCTCGTCACGCTGTACGGCGCCCAAGAAGATCGGATCGAGGTCGTGCCACCGGGTGTCGACCACCGGGTCTTCGTTCCGGGTGACCGCGCCGCGGCGCGCAGCACGCTCGGGCTGGATCCCGAGGCGCGGGTGCTCCTCTACGTCGGGCGCATCCAACCGCTCAAGGGGGCCGACCTGGCGGTGCGGGCCCTGGCCGAGCTCGACGACGACGTGTCGCTGGTCGTCGTGGGGGGCCCGAGCGGGACGAACGGGCCCGCGCAGGTGGTCGCGCTCCGGAAGCTCGTCGCCGACCTGGGCCTCGAGCACCGGGTGCGGTTCGTCCCGCCCCAGCCGCACGACCAGCTCGTCGCGTACTACCAGGCGGCCGACGTGTGCCTCGTCCCGTCGCGCACGGAGTCGTTCGGCCTCGTCGCGTTGGAGGCCGCGGCCTGCGGGACGCCGGTCGTCGCCGCCGACGTCGGGGGCCTCGGATCCGTCGTCGACGACGGCCACACGGGCTTCCTCGTCGAGGGCCGCGCCGCCGCCGACTACGCGGCGCCGGTCGACGTGTTGCTCTCGCATCCCGAGCTCGCAAGCGCGATGGGTGCGAGCGCGCTCGTCCGTTCGAGCCGGTACATGTGGAGCATCGCGGCCGCCCGGTTGCGCCGCCTCTACGGCGATCTCGCCACCCGGGCGCCGGTGGAGTGCTCGTAGGTCCGTGTGAACCTCGACGAGGCCCATGAGCTGATCGCGCGCCACCTCGAGGGACCGGTGGCGGCGGCCGAGTACGTCCAGCACGTCGAGTACGACCCCGAGCTCCGCCGGTGGTACGTCCGGTTCGGTTGCGACGGGCGCGACGCCACGACCATCTACTTCGACCTCCACCAGCGGACGCTGCGCTACGAGGTGTACTTCCTCCCCGACCCGCCCGCGAACCACCTCGAGCTCTACCGCTACCTGCTGCGCCGCAATCACACGATGTACGGCGCGCGCTTCTCGATCGGGCCCGACGGCGACCTCTACCTCGTCGGTAGGGTGGCGCTCGAGCATCTGAGCGTCACCGAGTTGGACCGCATCATCGGCGTGATCTACGAGACGGTGGAGACCTGGTTCCAGCCCGTCGTGCGGATCGCCTTCGGCCGGCGCCGAGCTCCTCAATCTCAGACTGTCTGAGGATTTCATACCTTGCGCCAGATGGCGTAAAGCGGTACATTAGCGAGGTCCGGGCCCGAGGTGCGGGACGGTCGGCCTCGTTCGGGGAAGTGCGAGGCGGGCCTGAAGGTTCCTCGGGCCTGGCCGCGCCACCGTTACCCTCCCATGCGTGCTTCAACTCGCGCTGTTGGGCGGCGGTCGCATGGGCGAGGCGTTGCTGTCCGGGATGCTCGACGCCGGCTGGGACGCCGACGCCCTCGCCGTCGCCGAGGTCGAACCCGAGCGGCGCCGCCTGGTCGAGGAGCGGTTCCGAGGCGTGCGCGTGGTGCCGAGCCCGGCGTGGGCCGTGGCCGAGAGTGACGTCGTGGTGCTGGCCGTGAAGCCCAGCGACGTCGGCGCCGCGCTGGAGCAGGCGCTTCCGTCGCTGAAGACCGACGCCTTGGTGCTGTCGATCGCGGCGGGCGTCACTCTCGCCACCCTCGAGGAGGCGGTTCCCGACCGGCCCGTCGTGCGGGCGATGCCCAACACGGCCGCGCTCGTTCGCAAGGGCGCCGCCGCGATCGCCGGCGGTCGCCACGCCACCGAGGCGCACCTCGACGAGGCGGAGCGGATCCTCGGCTCGGTCGGCGTCGTCGTGCGCGTCCCCGAGGAGCTGCTCGACGCCGTCACCGGCCTCTCGGGCTCGGGCCCGGCGTACGTGTTCCTGGTCGCGGAGGCGATGGTCGAGGCGGGCGTCCTCGTCGGCCTCCCGCGCGAGACGGCGGCGACGCTCGTGCACCAGACCCTCGTCGGCGCCGCCGCTCTGCTCGTCGACGGCACCGAGGGACCGGAGGCGCTCCGGGCCGCGGTGACCTCGCCGGGCGGGACGACCGCGGCCGGACTGGCCCGCCTCGAGGCCCACGGCGTCCGGGCCGCCTTTCTCGAGGCGGTGGAGGCCGCCACCCGCCGCTCCGAGGAGATCGGTCGTCCCGACCGCTGACGCCCTCCGGACCCTCTGCGCCCACAGGTTCGACACCGGCGCGCTCGACTCACGCTAGACAACAGGGGCACCGCCCCCCTACGCTCAGAACCCCAGCGGGCTGGAGCCAAGGGGTGTGGACCGTGGCGGAGTCGTTCGCCAAAGCGCGCTTCCTGACAGTGCAGGAAGTCGCCAAGCTGATGAGGGTGTCTTCCATGACGGTCTACCGCCTGATCAAGGCGGGGGACCTGCCGGCGGTGCGCGTCGGGCGCTCGTTCCGGGTGCGCGACGTCGACGTCGACGCCTATCTGGAGTCGCGGTACACGCAGGCCGGATAGGCGCGACTGGGACAGGGTGACCCTCGCCCGGCGGTTCGTCTCGTTCCTGTCCGATTACGGCCATTCCGACGAGTTCGTCGGGGTGTGCAAATCGGTCATGCTGAGCCTCGCCCCGGATCTCCAGATCATCGACATCACCCACGACCTGCCGGTCCACGACGTGCGCGCCGGCGCCCTCACCCTCGTTCGGGCGGCGCAGTACCTGCCGGACGGGGGAATCGTCCTCGCGGTGGTCGATCCCGGCGTCGGCACCGACCGCAGACTGGTGGCGGTCGAGGTCGAGCACGGCATCCTCCTCGGCCCCGACAACGGCCTGCTCGCGCCGGCCGTGGCCATCCTCGGCGGCGCGCAGCGGGTGGTCTCGCTCACCAGCACGGAGCATCAACTGCCCGCGCCGGGCCCGACGTTCGCAGGGCGCGACGTCCTCGCCCCCGCCGCCGCCCACCTCGCCGCCGGCGTCGACCCGTCGGAGTTGGGCGACGAGGTCGACGCGGCCGGGTTGGTCCCGGGGCTCGTGTCGCTGCCCCAGCACGACGAAGGTGGGGCGATCCACGGCGAGGTGTGGTGGATCGATCGGTTCGGCAACTGCCAGCTCAACATCGATCCCGACGAGCTGCGTGCGCACGGCGCCGAGCCCGGCGCTGCCATCGAGGTCCGTTTCGGCGAGCAGGCGCGCTCGGTGCGATGGGTGCACACGTACGCCGACGCCAAGCCGTCGGAGCTCGTGCTCCTCGTCGATTCGTACGGCCTGGCGTCCCTCGCCCTCGACCGCGGCTCGGCGGCCGCCGAATGCGCGCTCGCACCGGCTTCGGCCGTCACGCTCGTGCCACCCGGGGCGACGGTGTCGGGGCGCGACCAGGAGCCGTCGTAGCGATGCGCCCCGGTACGACGATCGCGGTTGCCGTGCTGCTCTTCATCATCCTCGCGGCGGCGTTCGCCCAGTTCGTTCTGCGACTCGGCCCGTGACCTCCGGCGGCTCGGCCGCCCGCGCCCCTCGGCTGAACGGTCCCGGACTCCCGGCCATCTCTCCCCGCCGTGTGCGTCGACTCACTCTGCGTGGTACAAAATCACTCAAGGCGCGAGGCGGCCCGGTCGATGCCTCGTGCGATTCGGGGTTCCGGACCGTGGGTGTGGGGGCCGCGGGCGCCGCGCCGTCATGGGGCGGCGCTCGTGGAACAGCCTCCCAGCCCGCCCCAAGCACCACACCCACGGCCGGGGCCCCCGATCCCGTTTCAGGCGCCGTCGCAAGCGTGGCTCTGCGGCGCTGGTAGGCGGAGCCGCGCGGCGCCGCGCTCCGCGGCGGTACCTTCCGGCTGTGCGTGTCCCCGAGCGTGAGGCCGACGTCCTGGCCGACGCCGACGTGGTCGTGGCCGGCGGTGGACCGGCCGGTCTCGGCGCGGCGGTCGCGGCCGCCCGCGCCGGCGCCCGCGTCGTCCTCTGCGAGCGGTACGGCTTTCTCGGCGGGAACCTCACGGTGGCCAAGGTCGGGACGATCTGCGGGCTGTACGTGGGCGGCGACGGGAGCGAGTTCGACTTCGTCGTGGGCGGCATCGCACGGGAGATCGCCGACGCGCTCGCCCGCGACGGCGCCGGCGTCGGACCGGTGCCGTTCAAGGAGACCGCCGTCTTCCTGTACGTGCCGTGGGCGGTCAAGCGCCTCGCCGACCATCTCGTCACTGCGGAGGACACGCTCGAGGTGCTGCTGCACTCGCTCGTCGCCGACGTCGTCGTCGACGACGGCACGTTGCGAGCGATCGTGCTTGCGACCAAACGCGGCCCACGCGCGGTCACGGGGAAGGTCTTCGTCGACTGCACCGGCGACGCCGACGTCGCCACCTTCGCCGGTGTCCCCACCGAGCTCGGGCCGGCGGGCGCGCGCCAGTTCGGGTCTATGCAGTTCGTCATGCAACACGTCGACGCCTCCGCCGCGATGGCCGCGGTGCCCACACTCGGCGAGCTCATCGGTGAGCACGGCACGCACCTGTCACGCGACGGGGGCGCCATCATCCCGACGTTCCGCCCCGGCGAGTTCGTCGGCGCGATGACGCGCGTCCGCAACCGCGACGGAACGCCCGTCGACGTCACCGACGTGCGCCAAGCGACGTGGGGTGAGCTCGAAGGGCGCCGTCTGGCCGAGGAGGCGGCTGCCTTCCTCCGGGCGCACGTTCCGGGCTTCGCCGACGCCTTCCTCGACGACACCGCGACCGCGCTCGGTGTGCGCGAGACGCGGCGGGTCGTCGGCGACTACGTGCTCACCGGCGGCGACGTCACGAGTGGCGCGAGCTTCGACGACGCCGTCGCGCGCGGCGCATGGCCGCGGGAGTACCACGTGCGCGGGCGGACGACCGAGTACGAGTTCCTGCCCGCCGGGACCAGCTACCAGGTGCCGTTCGGCAGCCTCCGACCCCGGGGCGCCCCGAACCTCCTCGTGGCCGGGCGCTGCCTGTCGGCCGACCACGACGCCCTCGCCTCGATCAGGGTCATGGGCCCGAGTCTGGCCCTGGGGCAGGCGGCCGGCACCGCCGCCGCCCTTGCAGCACGCGACGGTGTGCCCGTCGCCGAGGTCGCGGTGGACGAGCTCCAGACGTCGTTGTCGAAACAGGGAGCGGTCCTGTGACGAACCTCGCGGACGTGCTGCTCGCGCCGGCACAACGCACGCCCGACGCCGTTGCGTTGCGGGCCGGGCCCGACACCATCACGTACCGCGAGCTCGAATCGCGCGCGGCGCGCGTCGCGGGCGCGCTCCGAGCCGAGGGCGTCCAGCCCGGCGACCAGGTGACGATCGAAGGCCACAACACGATCGCCTTCGTCACGTCGTATCTCGGGGCGCTGCGGGTCGGCGCGGTCGCCGTACCGCTGAACCCGCAGGCACCCGACCCCGAGCTCGACCGCGAGCTGGCGACGGTCGAGCCCGCCGTCATGCTCGGCCCGCCGCTCGACGGCGCCGGCGACGCCGAGCCGGCCGCCAGCGTGGCGCGCGACGACTCGGACGTCGCCGTGCTGTTGTTCACCGCGGGGACCGCCGGCGCGCCCAAGGCGGCAATGCTCACGCACGGCAACCTGGCATCCAACATCCGCCAGGTTCTCGACCATCCGGGCCTCGCGCTGAACCCCGACGACGTCAGCCTCGGCGTGTTGCCGCTCTTCCACGTGTTCGGCCTCAATGCGGTGCTGGGCATCGGCCTCGCGGCCGGCGCGTGCACCGTCCTGCTCGACCACTTCGACGCCGCTGCCGCCGTGCGCGCGGTGCGCGAACACCAAATCTCCGTGCTCGCCGGCGTGCCCGCCATGTATCACGCCTTCCTCGAGCTCGACGACGCCACCGCGCCGGCCGAGGCGTTCGAATCCGTGCGTCTGGCGGTGTCGGGCGCCGCCCCGCTCGACGAGGAGCTGGTCGACGGGATGCGCAAGCGCTTCAGCCTCGTCGTGCACGAGGGTTATGGCCTGACCGAGGCGGCCCCGATCGTGACCACGTCGGCGATCGGGCGGGGAGAGCCGGCGGCGGGAACGATCGGCCCGCCGCTCCCCGGCGTCGACGTACGCCTCGTCGACGCCGACGGAAGCGACGTGCTCCCGGGCGACCCGGGCGAGATCTGGGTTCGTGGCCCCAACGTCTTCCCGGGCTACTGGCACGACCCCGACGCCACTGCCCGTGCGCTGACCGGCGACGGGTGGCTCCGCACCGGCGACGTCGCCGTCTCCGACGACGATGGCGAGCTCAGCCTCGTCGACCGGGCCAAGGACCTCGTGATCGTCTCCGGCTTCAACGTCTATCCGGCCGAGGTCGAAGAAGCGCTGCTCGAGCACCCCGAGGTCGCCGAGGTCGCGGTGGTGGGCGAGCCCGATCCCCGCACCGGCGAGGCAATCGTGGCCTTCGTCGTGCCCGAGCCCGGTGCCCGACCCGACGCCGACACCCTGCTCGCGCTCTGCACCCGTTCCCTGGCCCGGTACAAGTGCCCGACCCGGGTCCAGATCGTCGACGCACTGCCGCGGTCGTTCGCGGGGAAGGTCCTCCGCCGCGAGCTCCGCCCCTGAGCCAGGCCGCCACCTGGTCGGGGAGACTTTGAGAACAATTGCACAAGCGCGGGGTATCCTCGGCGAACGCCCCGGGGACGTCCCGGGCCGCGTTCACCAGCAGGGAAGCAAACGCAGTGCCCTCCGCCCGACGAATCCCCGAGGCGACGGTCGCCCGCCTGCCCCTCTACTACCGGGCCCTGCTCGAGACCGCCGACCAGCACGTCGGCACCGTCTCGTCCGAGCGCCTCGCCGCCCTGGCCGGCGTCAACGCCGCGAAGGTGCGCAAGGACCTCTCGTACCTGGGCTCCTACGGGACCCGGGGCGTGGGGTACGACGTCGAGTTCCTTCTCCACCAGATCTCCCGCGAGCTCGGCCTGACCCACGACTGGCCCGTCGTGATCGTCGGCATCGGCAACCTCGGGCAGGCTCTGGCCAACTACCGGGGGTTCGGAGCCCGCGGCTTCCAGATCGTGGCCCTCGTCGACGCCGACCCGGCCAAGGTCGGCACGCGGATCGGCGACCTCTCGGTCGCGGCGCTCGACGACCTCCCTCGCGTCGTAGCCGACTGTGGGATCGCCATCGGGATCATCGCCACCCCGGCGGGCGCGGCGCAGGAGGTCGCCGACCGTCTCGTCGACGCCGGCGTGACCTCGATCCTCAACTTCGCGCCCGCCGTCGTCAGCGTCCCGTCCGGCGTGTCGCTCCGGAAGGTCGACCTCGCGATAGAGCTCCAGATCCTGTCCTTCTACCAGCAGCGCAAGGTGCCGGCCGTCGACGGCCAGCACGGCGAGACGCCGAGGGCGGCGGAGCGCGTGCGATGACGGCGACCCGGCGGTCGCTGCTGGGCTACCCGGTGAACCTCGTCGTGGCCGGGCGTCGCTGCGTGGTCGTCGGTGCGGGACGGATCGCGGCGCGCAAGGTCGAGGGGCTGCTCGCCGCCGGCGCCGACGTGCACGTCGTGGCGTCGCGTCTCGGTGACCGCGTACGTGCACTGCGCGACGAGGGCCGCATCACGGCCGCCGAGCGCACCTTCGAGCCCGAGGACCTGGACGGCGCGTGGCTGGCGACCGCGGCCACGGACGACCACGCCGTGAACCGCTCCGTCTTCGACGCGGGCGAGGCCCGAGGCGTGTGGGTCAACTCGGCCGACGACCCCGACAACTGCTCCTTCACGCTCATGTCGGTCATCCGGCGGGGCGACCTCGTCGTCACGGTCGGCACCGGCGGGCGCAGCCCGGCGCTGGCGACGTGGCTGAAGGAACGCATCACGGCCGAGATCGGTCCCGAGTACGAGACCCTGGTGGAGCTGCTCGCAGACGCCCGGGAAGCGATGCAGGCCGACGGGCGTTCCACCGAGGACGCCGATTGGAAACGGGCTCTCGATTCCGGCATGCTCGATCTCATTCGCGCCGGCCGGGTGGATGACGCCAAGGAGCTGTTGCGGTCGTGTCTCTCGTCGTCATTGGCCTGAACCACCGCACGACGCCGGTCGAGCTCCTCGAGCGGATGGCCGTCCCGTCGTCCGAGCTGCCCAAGGCGTTGCACACCCTGGAGCGCAGCGAGAACCTCGCCGAGGTCGCGGTCCTCTCGACGTGCAACCGCACCGAGGTCTACGCCCGCTGCACACGCTTCCATCCCGCGGTCGAGGACGTCCGCAACTTCCTCACCGACCAGTCGTCGCTCGACCCCGACACGATCAGCGACCACCTGTACACGTACCACGACGACGCCGCCGTCGCGCACCTGTTCGGCGTGGCGGCCGGCGTCGACTCGATGATCGTCGGTGAGGGCGAGATCCTCGGGCAGGTGCGGGAGGCGTGGCGGGTCGCAGAGCTCGAGTCGATGATCGGACCGCTCGTGTCGCGCGTCTTCCGCCAGGCGGTGGAGGTCGGCAAGCGCGCCCGGACGGAGACGGCAATCGGCCGCCACGCCGTGTCGGTGCCGTCGGCAGCCGTCACCGTGGCCGGCGAGCGGCTCGGCGGGCTCGAAGGCCGGCGCGTGCTCGTGATCGGCGCCGGCGACGTCGGCGCCGCCATGGCGGTCGCGCTCAACGGTGCCGGCGTGAGCGACATCACGGTGGCCAACCGGTCACCCGAGCGGGGCGCAGAGCTCGCAGCGCGCGTCGGAGGCCGGGCCATCGGCCTGGACGGTGTGCTCGACAACCTGATCGAGACGGACGTGCTCCTGGCGTCGACGGGCGCGTCCGACGTGCTCCTCGAGCGCGGCGAGATCGAAGCCGCGATGTCACGGCGCGGCGATCGCGCGCTGTTGATCGTCGACATCGCCGTGCCGCGCAACGTCGACCCCGGCGTGGGTCAGGTCTTCGGCGTGACGCTCCTCGACATCGACGACCTCAAGGCGTTCGCGGACCACTCTCTCGAACAGCGCCGGCAGGAGATCGGCAAGGTACGGGAGATCATCACCGACGCGCTCGATCGATTCCGGCTCGAGCGGTCGGCCCGTGAGGTCGCGCCGCTCGTGTCGTCGCTGCGCGCCCGCGCCGAGGAGCTGCGCGCCGCGGAGCTGGCGCGGTTCCGTTCCCGTCTGGCCGCACTCGATCCCGCCGCGCAAGAAGCCGTCGAGGCGTTGACACGCGGGCTCGTCAACAAGCTGCTGCACGACCCGACGGTTCGCGTCAAGGAAGCCGCCGGCACCGCGCAAGGCGACATGTACGCGGACGCGCTGGCGGCCCTGTTCGGTCTCGAGGACCCCTCCGAACCTGCCGATCCGCCCGCAGCCGGAACGTAGATGCCGCCGCTGCGGGTGGCGACGCGCGGCAGCGCGCTGGCCCGCTGGCAGGCCGAGCGGGTGGTCGAGCTGCTGGGCGTCGAGGCGGAGTACGTCATCGTGTCCACCAGCGGCGACGAACGTCGGGACGTCCCCATCCACGCCATGGGTGGAACCGGCGTGTTCGTGAAGGAGGTCGAGCAGGCCGTGCTCGACGGCCGGGCCGACGTGGCCGTGCACTCGGCGAAGGACCTCCCGTCCGAGACCTCGCCCGACCTCGTGCTCGCCGCCCTGCCCGAGCGAGGGGACCCTCGCGACGCGCTCGTCGGGCGGCCGCTCGACGAGATCCCGACGGGCGGGCGCGTCGGCACGGGGTCGGTGCGGCGGAGGGCGCAGCTCGCGGCGCGGCGGCCCGATCTCGGCTTCGGCGAGCTGCGCGGCAACATCCCGACCCGCCTCGAGAAGGCCGACGATTTCGACGCCATCGTGCTGGCGGCGGCGGCGCTCGACCGGCTCGGGCTCGCGGACCGGATCGCCGAACGCGTGGATCCCTCGGTGGTGCTGCCGCAGGTCGCGCAAGGCGCGCTGGCGGCCGAATGCCGCTCCGATGACGACACGACCCGTGAGCTCCTCGCCGGCATCGACGACGCGGGGGTGCGCGCGGCCGTCACCGCCGAACGCGCCTACCTCGCCGAGCTCGGCGGCGGGTGCAATCTCCCGTGTGGCGCGCTCGCCGAGACCGGCGGTGACGGCTCGCTTCGCCTCGAGGCGCTGCTGGGGTCGCTCGACGGACGGATCTCGTTGCGGGCGAGCGTCGACGGCCACGATCCGGTGGCGGTCGGCGTCGAGGCGGCACGCCGTCTCGTCGACGAGGAGGGCGGGCGTCTCGTGCTCGACGACGAGCTGGTCGGGCGACAATAGACAGATGACCGTGTACCTCGTGGGCGCAGGGCCCGGCGATCCGGGTCTGCTCACCGTGCGCGGCGCCGAGCTGCTGGCACGGGCGGACGTCGTCGTCTACGACCGCCTCGTGCACCCGTCGCTCGTGGACCTCGCGCCCGTCGACGCCGAGCGCATCTACGTCGGGAAGGCGCCGGGCCGCGCCGAGATCGAACAGGCCGACATCAACGCGCTCCTCGTCGAGCACGGGCGCGGACGCGCCGTCGTCCGGCTCAAGGGCGGCGATCCGTTCGTGTTCGGGCGCGGCGGCGAGGAAGCCGAAGCGCTCGCAGCCGCAGGCGTGTCGTTCGAGGTCGTGCCCGGCATCACCAGTGCGATCGGCGCTCCCGCGTACGCGGGCATCCCGGTCACGCACCGGGGCACGTCGACGCACTTCACGGTCGTGACCGGGCACGAGGACCCCGCCAAGGAGAGCGCCGACGTCGACTGGGACGCGCTCGCGAAGGCGGGCGGGACGCTCGTGATCCTCATGGGTGCGGGGCGCGTCGGCGACATCGCGGCGCGTCTCGTCGCCGGCGGTCGCCCGCCCGAGACCCCGGTGGCCGCAGTGCGCAACGGCACCCGCGCCGATCAGCGCACGGTGCGGGCGACCCTCGCCACGATCGGCGACGCGAGTGTCCGCGCCCCGGCGGCGATCGTCGTGGGGGAGGTCGCCGGCATCGACCTGGCGTGGTTCGAGACGCGACCGTTCTTCGGCCGGTCGGTCGTCGTGACGCGCGCCCGCGAGCAAGCGAGCGAGCTGCGCCGGCGCCTCGAAGGGCTGGGCGCCGAGGTCATCGAGCTCCCCGCGATCGCCATCGACCCGCTCGCCTTCGACGTGCCCGACCTCGACCCCTATCGCTGGCTCGTCTTCACGTCGGCGAACGGCGTGGCCGCGTTCTTCGATCGCGGCCTCGCGCCCGGGGGGCTCGACGCCCGCGCCCTTGCGGGTCTGCGCCTCGCCGCGATCGGTCCGGGCACCGCCGCCGCCCTCGCCGAGCGTGGGCTGCGCACCGACCTGCTGCCCGAGCGGTTCGTGGCCGAGTCGCTGCTGGAGGCATTCCCTGCGCCGGCGGCCGCCGGAGAACGCGTGCTCCTCGCACGGGCCGAGACCGCGCGCGACGTGCTCCCTGCGGGTCTGTCGGAGCGCGGCTACGCGGTCGACGTGCTGGCGGTCTACCGGACTGTCGCCGCGACACCCGATCCCGACGTGCTCGAACGGGTACGCCGGGGCGAGGTCGACGCGCTGACGTTCACGTCGTCGTCGACGGTCACGAACCTGTGCGACCTGCTGGGCGACGTACCCTCGCCGCAGCCGCTCGTCGCGTCGATCGGGCCGGTGACCTCGAAGACGGCGTTGGAACGCGGGCTTCGCGTCGACGTCGAGGCGAGCGAGCACACGATCGAGGGGCTCGTCGTCGCCCTGCTAGGCGCACTTCGCGCCACGGGACGCCACTGAACCGTTCCCGGGCGAAGCCTCCCGGCACGCGGGCATGGCCGGCGGGACCGGAAGCGGCGTGGTGCCGGCGAGCATGCCCGTGATCTGACCGGCGAGCCACGCGGCGCCGTCCCCGTCGAAGTGGAAGCCGTCGAGGGCGCGCGGCTTGATGCCGGGCGCGACCTCCTCTGGACAACGGTCGGATGTCGGGCACTGCAGGATCGTCGGAAGGTCGATGAGGGAGACCTTGTCCGCGTGCTGACGCGCGTACGTGCGCAGCAGCTTCGCCAGTTCGGCGACGCGGGCGTCTCCGGCCGGGTTCGCGAGCCCTCGAACGCTGGGATACGCGCGCGGCGCGGTCGGCATCAGCACCAGCCGGGCGCCTTTCGCCGTGAGTCGGGCGACGGCGGCGTCGATGTGGGCGAGGATCGCCTTGTTCCCCGGGATCGTGCCGAAGTGGACGAGCTGCCCGTCGAGCACGCGGTTGGGCCACGCCTCCCACTCGCTCAACCAGATGACGACGTCCGGGTTCTGACTGGCGAGGAGCCGGTTCTGCTGCGACGCGGTGATGGCGGCGCACTGGCTCGTGTCGCCGTAGATGTCGATGTACGGCCGGCCGTCGTCGAGCTTCGGGTCACCGTCGATCACACTGCACCCGATGCGTGCCGCCGACTCGACGTCGACTCCGTGCGGAGCGGCCGCGTCGCGGAGGAACGGGTAGAGCGTCTCCGCCGTCGAATCGCCCACGAGCAGGATGCGCTGCGGTGGCGGACCGGCCTGCGACGGCGTGGCTGCGAAGACAGGGTGCCCCTGTACGACGACGAGCGTCACGCACGACAGCAACAGCCCGAAGCGGACGACCATCAGGCGGGAGCGTAGGCCCCCGTCGGGAGCAGAACGCCGCGCGTCGGGCAGTACCCTTGCTGCGTGGCGTTTCCCCAGCATCGGTCGCGGCGGCTGCGTCGCACTCCGGCGTTGCGCCGACTCGCCGGCGAGACTCGCGTCGACGTCGACGATCTGGTCGCGCCGCTCTTCGTGAAGGAAGGCATCGACGCGCCCGAACCGGTGACGTCGATGCCGGGCGTGCTCCAACACACCCATGAGAGCCTCCGCAAGGAGGTGCGAGCGCTCGCCGACCTCGGGATCCCCGCGGTGGTGCTCTTCGGCGTGCCGGCGGCGAAGGATGCCACCGGGTCCGGCGCCGACGCACGCGACGGCGTGGTGCAGGTCGCGTTGCGTTCCCTGCGCGACGAGGTCGGCGACGACCTCGTGCTCATCGCCGACAACTGCCTCGATGAGTACACGGACCACGGTCACTGCGGTGTCGTCACCGCCGACGGCGAGGTCGACAACGACGCCACCATCGAGCGGTACGCCGAGATCGCCGTCTCGCAGGCCGACGCCGGCGCCGACGTCGTGGCGCCGTCCGGGATGATGGACGGGCAGGTCGGGGCGATCCGCGGCGCGCTCGATTCCGCATCGCACGGCAGCACCGCGATCCTCGCCTACTCGGCGAAGTACGCCTCGGCGTTGTACGGCCCCTTCCGCGACGCCGCCGAGTGCGCGCCACAGTTCGGCGACCGCCGCGGCTACCAGATGGACCCGCGCAACGCCCGGGAGGCGGTCGACGAGACCGCGCTCGACGTCGCCGAGGGCGCCGACATGGTCATGGTGAAGCCGGCGCTCGCCTACCTCGACGTGATCAGCGCCGTGCGGGACTCGTTCGACGTCCCCGTGGCCGCGTTTCACGTGAGCGGTGAGTACGCCATGGTCAAGGCGGCGGCACAGCTCGGCTGGCTCGACGGCGATGCGGTCGCGTTCGAGCACCTGGTCGCGATCAAGCGGGCGGGCGCCGACTTCGTGCTGACGTACCTGGCGCGCGAAGCCGCCGAGCGGCTCCACGCCTGACTTTGGCCGAGTCGCTCTTCGACCGGGCGCTGGCGCGCATCCCCGGAGGCGTGAGCTCCCCGGTGCGCGCCTTCGGGGCCGTCGGCGGGGAGCCGTTCTTCGTCGCCCGCGGTGAGGGCGCGTACCTCGTCGACACCGACGGGCGACGGTACGTCGACTACGTGCAGTCGTGGGGAGCGTCGATCCTCGGGCACGCGCATCCGAAGGTGGTCGAAGCCGTCCAGCGCGCCGCCGCCGAAGGCACGTCGTACGGCGTGCCGACGGCCCGCGAGGTCGAGCTGGCCGAGACGATCTGCGAGCGCGTCCCATCGGTCGAGAAGGTGCGCCTCGTCTCGTCGGGCACCGAAGCGGCCATGACGGCGGTGCGGTTGGCACGTGGCGCCACGGGTCGGCCGAAGATCATCAAGTTCGCGGGGGGCTACCACGGTCATGTCGACGCTCTGCTCGTCGCGGCGGGAAGCGGCGTCGCGACGTTCGGGCTGCCCGGGAGCGCGGGAGTCACCGAGGGCACGGTCGCCGACACGGTGGTCGCGCCGTACAACGACCCGGCCGCCGTCGACGAGGTGTTCGCGCGCCATGGCGACGAGGTGGCGGCGGTGCTCGTCGAGCCGGTGGCGGCGAACATGGGGCTCGTCCCCGCCGACGACGCCTTCCTCACCGGGCTCCGCCGGCGCTGCGACGAGCACGGCGCCCTCCTCGTGTTCGACGAGGTGATCACCGGCTTCCGGGTCGGCCCCGCGGGTGCGCAGGGCGAGCTCGGCGTGTCGCCCGATCTGTCACTGTTCGGCAAGGTCGTCGGCGGCGGGCTCCCCCTCGCCGCCGTCGGGGGACGAGCCGACGTGATGGACGAGCTGGCGCCGGTCGGTCCCGTGTACCAGGCCGGCACTTTGTCCGGGAACCCGCTCGCCACCGCCGCCGGCCTCGCCGCGCTGTCGCTGCTGGACGACGACGCCTACGCGCGCCTCGAAGGGATCGCCACCCGCGTCGCCGACGGGCTGAGCGCCGCCTTCGACGCGGCCGGCGTCACGGCGCAGGTTCCGAGAGCCCGCACGCTCGTCGGCTTGTTCTTCTCCGACCACCCGGTGCGCGACTACGACGATGCTCGTGCCGCGAACCACAAGGCGTACGCGTCGTTCTTCCACGGACTTCTCGATCGGGGTGTCTACGTCGCTCCGAGCGGATACGAGGCGATGTTCCCGAGCCTCGCCCACGGCGAACCCGAGGTCGCGCGCACGCTCGCGGCCGTCACCGAAGCGGCGAACGCCCTTGGAGACGCCTCGACGGCCTCTTGACGAACTCGCGTCGCGGCGTTCGGGGTGATCTGAGCGGTTTCAGGCGGTAGACGGGCCCGCCGCCCGTGGCCCATGATCCCGGCAAGCAGCCCGCGACGGATCGGTGCGGATGTGGACGGCGAGGCGCGCGTCTTGATCGTCGACGACCACGTCATGTTGCGCGAATCGATGCGCGTCGCTCTCGAGCTCGCGGGCAATGACGTCGTCGGCGAGGCCGGCGACGGGCACGAGGCGCTCCGGCTCGTCGAGCAGCTCCGTCCGAGCGTGGTCCTCATGGATGTGTCGCTTCCCGGCCCGGACGGCATCGAGGTGACACGCCAGCTCTGCTCGCGCTATCCGGAGCTGCGTGTCGTCATGGTGACGATGCACGGCAACCCCGCCCTGGTCGAGCGCGCGGTGCGCGCCGGCGCCAGTGCCTACCTCACCAAGGACTTCTCGATGCAAGAGGTCGTCTCCGCCGTCGAGAAGCTGGCGGCCGGTGAGGTCGTCTTGTCACCCAACCTCGCAGGCTCGATGCTCCGAGAGCTCACGGCCTCCGCCGAGGTCAGGCACTACCTGATCACGAAGCGCGAGGCCGACGCACTCCAGCTCGTCGCGGACGGCTACTCGACACACGAGGTGGCGTCACGCCTCCTCGTCAACGACCGCACCGTCGCCCGCGACCTGTCGTCGGCCTACGGGAAGCTCGATTCGCGCCATCGCACCGAAGCGATCCTCAACAGCGTGCACTGGGGGATCATCGCCCCCGAGGTCTCCTCGGCGGGAGGGCGAGAGAGCTAGTAGCGCTGACCGTCGTGGACGAGCGCGTCAGCGCTGCTGTTCCTGCTCCTCTTGGCGACGGCGGCGGACGCGGTCCATGGCGAACAGGACGCCGAACGTCACACCGACGAGCGCGGCGAACAGCACGAAGGCGAGCGCGCCGCCTCCGTTCTCCTTCCCGGCGTCGACGAGCTGCTGGGCGCCGGCGGGGGAGGCCGCGACGACGAGGGCGACGATCGACGAGGCAGCCAGCACCACGAGATCGCGGAGGCGACGGGTCACGGTGGTCCTCCTCATGTCCGCGCCGGGACCGGCGCCGGGGCGCCCGTCTCCTGCTGCCGTGCCCGCTCGGCTTCGTCGCGCTCGCGCCAGTGGAGGCCGAGCAGGCCCAGGCCGAAGAGGACGCCGGAGCTGATGAAGGCGAGGATGGGCGGGAGCCGCAGCTGACCGAGGTCGCGCGTCAGGACGACGAAGCCGTTCTTGTCGGACGTCGGGTCGCATACGGGCTTCGGGGGCGGCACGCCGAACGGAGTGGTGACCGGCTGGACCGCGCACACCTCGACCACCGCGACGAGCGGCTTGTGAGTGAACTGGAAGTCCAGGAACTCCGGCTTGCTGCCGCCGATCTCGTACGTGTTGACCGTCTGGTATTCGGTCACCTTGTCGAACTTGGCGAACTTGTTCTCCTCGGGCGTCGGCTTGTGGATCGCAGTCTGTTGGATCGTCACGAGGCGAGCGTCGACGGCGGCCTTCACGTTCGCCGCCTCGATCGTGTCGACCTTCTCGTTCTTCGTGAGCTTCTTGGCCTGGGCGTACTTGATGGCGTCGGGCTTGCTGACGACCTGCTGCACTTTCCAGGTGGGGATGCGGCCCTTCAGCGTGTTGAGCGGTGACGACGTCGTGATCCACAGCGTGCTGAGGATCAGCAGGAAGCCGGCGAGACCCGTGACGGCGACGAGGAAGCCGAGCCGGGCACCGAGGTTCGTTCCGAGCAGCAGGTAGATCGAACCGCAGAACAGCCCGATGCCCGCCACGACCACGAGGATCCCGAGGATCGTCGGGTACCAGAGGTCCTTCGGGATCTGCTCGGTCGGCTGGGCCTGGGCGAGGAGGGACGTGATCACGGCTTCCGGCTCCCGCGCATCACAAGCCCCGCTCGTAGTCGACGATCGCCTGGATCTGTTCCTTGGTCAGCACGTTGCCGAAGTGCGGCATGCGACCGGACGAGATCCCCCGCGTGCCGTACGCCTCGTTGGCGGCCTTGCCGGACGTGACCCAGTCGATGTGGTCCTGGACCCCGGTCGGGCCCGCGAACTGGCGCACGGTGTCGCCGCCGGTGAGATTCGGTCCGAACGCGCCGCCACCCTGCGGGCCGGGCAGCGGCCCGGGACCGGGGGTGTCGGGGTTGAAGAACGACCAGTTCTTGGTATGGCACCGCGCGCACTGCAACTGGAAGAGCAGCTCCCCGTCGCTCTTGCCGGGGTTCTTCGCCCGCGCGTCGACGAGCTGCTGCGTGAAGCGTTCCTTCGCCTTCGCGGGCGAGATCTGGATGCTCTCGACGTAGTTGACGACATCGTCGATGCCCTGCTGGTTGAGCACGCCCTTCCCGCTCGCGACCCCCCATGGGGGCATGGGCGTCCCCGGTCTGCCGTACGTGACGATGTCCTTCACCTCGCTCTTCTCGTACCGGAGCATCTCGACGTCCAGCGGTGGCGCCTGCCACGTGACCTGCATCGGCAGGCAATAGCTCGGCGTCTCGGCGGTGACGGGTGCCGTCGGGTCGCAGCGCGGGTCGTCCGACTTGATCGTGTAGTTCGTGCTGCCGCCCGAGCCGTCGACGCCGTGGCAGTTCGCGCAGAGCAGCGACCGCGTCGGGTCGTAGGCCTTGCTCTGGTCGTTCGCGAACAGGATCGCGCCCCGCGCAATCGACTGATCCTTGAACTGCTTCGACGCGTTCGCCTCTCGGGACGGCTCGAAGACGTAGTACGCGAAGAGCGTGAGCGCGATGAGCGCGGTCGTGAGCAGCGCGATCCCGAGCACCCGTTCGAGCTTGCGGCCCTCGAGCTCCTCGTCGGGCAGGAACGGCGTGAGGTTCTGCGGCGGGCGCGGCTCCGGGTTCCGGCGCAGGCTGAAGACGCGCCACAGGAGGATGATCCCGATGGTCGCGAACGCCGCCAGGTTGACCAGGATGATGACGAGTCGGAGGTTCACGTCGTGTGGACCTCACACACAGGGCGCCCCCTCGGCCGTCTGCCCCGTGGTGTCCGTGCCGATCGGCGGGCCCTGCACGAGCGAAGCCGTGGCGGTGTCGACGGTGATCTGGCCGCCCGACACATCGAGCACGAAACGGTCGAGACCGCGCGGCGCGGGCCCGCCCTTCTTCTCACCGACCCGGTTGTACTTCGAACCGTGGCACGGGCACTCGAACCACTGCGACGACTCGCACCACGGCACCCGGCAGCCGAGGTGCACGCACTTCTGGTACAGCGCGACGTACCCCTTCTCCATGCCGGCGACGATGCGGGGGTCGTACACCTTCTTCGCCTTTGCGATGTCGTCCTTCGGGTACGGCTGGATGTACGTGCGGGCGGCGGCGTTGTAGAAGGGCAGCTTCTTGTCGAACTGCTGCTTTGCGTCGTCCTCGGACCCGACGACGATCTTGGCGCCGAACCCACCCGCACTGCCCGGCCAGAGGAAACCGAGCATCGCCGCGCCCATCCCGGCCGCGAAGATGCCGAGCCCGGTGAGGATGCCGCGGTTGAAGAACTGACGGCGCGTGATCCCCAGCTCCTCCTCCTCGACGGGGACGTACTCGACCGGCGTGCGCGCGCCGGCGGGCTCGAGCGCCTGGCGCGACTCCTGCGCCCGGGCGCGCGCCTCGTCGTCGAGCTCGGCCAGCTCCGTGCCGGCGGGCTCGGGCGCAGGTGCCTCGGCCGCCGGAATCGAGCGGTCGCTCTTGCGCGTCTCGCGGCTGAGCCGTCCGGTGGTCGACCGGCGACGGCCCTCGGCCACGATCGCGACCGCCGCCAGGATCAGCAGCGCCGGAATGGCGATGATCAGAACGGTTGAAGAGTCCACAGACTACGAACGCCCTACAGGTCGAAGAAGATCCCGTTGTTCCACGGGAACACGAAGTTGAACCCCGGACCGCGGAAGAACGAACCGATGATGACGAGCACGGCCCAGAGCATCAGGAACAAGGTGAAGATCGAGATCGCGAACTTGCGGTCGGTCGGCGCGTGCGACGGGTTCTTGTCGACGAAGGGCGCCACCCCGAGCAGGAACAACCCCATGCCCGGGATCGTCACTCCCGCGACCATCGGGTGGAACATCGTCAGCAGTTCCTGGAGGCCGAGGAAGTACCACGGCGCCTTCGACGGGTTCGGCGTCTTGTTGAAGTCGGCCAGGCCGAGCAACGGCGCGCGGACGAGCGCCGAGAACACCAGCAGCGCCGCCGTCACGACCAACACCGCCGCGAACTCGATGACGAGCAGGTGCGGCCACACGTGCACCTTGTCCTGCGCCTCGGCGCGCGTCTGCTGGATCGAGCCCGACTTGACGACCGTCAGCAGCCGCTGCGTGTGACCGCCGGGGCCGGTGGCCGTCGGGGTCGGCTTGGGCGCGGTTGCCGTGGCGGTCGCGCCACCGCCGGTCGTCGCGGCTGCGGCGGCCGCCGGCGCGGCCGCGCCGCCGTCCCCGCCGTCGCCGGCGAGCGCCGCCCGGCGCCGCTTCGACCGCTCGAGCAGGTGGGCGGGAACGCCACTCGCCGCCGCCGCGGCCGCGGTGTCCTCGCCCTCGGCGGCGCCCGGCGCGTCCGCGGCCGCGGCCGGCGCCTCGGCGGGCTCCTCGCCGGCCGCGGGGGCATCGGCCGCCGGCGCGGCTTCCTCGCCGCCCTCTTCGCCGGGCACGGGCAGGCCCAGCGCCTTGCGGCGCTCCCGGCTGCGGCGGAGCAGGTGCTCGGGGACTTCGGTCATCGG
>DASZGY010000086.1:0-6844 GCA_035938395.1 Acidimicrobiia bacterium | reverse complement strand
TGTAGCTCGACCACTCCGTCGAGCTCATGCCCATCATGTCGGTGGTCGAGCGGTGGTCCCACGTTCCGCCGCGCTCCTGAACCAGCTCCTCGCGCGCGGAGTCCCACTCCTGCTCGGACTCGATCAGCACACCGTCGAGGTCGAAGACGACGGCCGCCGGTTCGCCCACCGAGCGACCCTAGCGCCGGGCGTGTCAGCATGAGCCCATGCCCACCGACGACGTCGAAGCCATCCGTGCACTCGTCCACGAGTACGCCGAGCGCATCGACACCGGCGACCTCGACGGCTTGGCCGCGATGTTCGCCGACGCCACATGGGGATCGCCCGGACGCGGTACGCCGCTCCGTGGAACGGACCAGGTACGCCACGGTTACGACGGCGTGATCCTGTACGACGGCATCCCCTGCACGAAGCACGTCATCAGCAACGTGACGATCGAGCTGACGGGGGAGAGCACGGCCGCGGCGCGCTCGTATTTCACGGTGCTGCAGGCGCGGCCGGACTTCCCGCTCCAGCCGATTATCGCCGGCCGCTACCACGACCGATTCGAGCGCGTCGGCGGCCGGTGGCGATTCGCGGACCGTCAGATCATCCCCGACCTCATCGGCGACCTGAGCCAGCACCTGCGGGACGGTGACCTGTGACAGGGGAGTGGTCGCCCCGGACCGCCGAAGTGAGCCGGCGGCTGCGCTCGCGGGCCGACGCCATCCTCGGCGCCGTCTGGTTCATGCCCCAGAACGACTTGCCCAGCCTCGCGGCGCGCATCGCGTGTGTGGGCCGCGTGCCCGGTGCGGTCGCCGCCGCGCTGTTCGCGCCGCAGCATCCCGTGTACGTCGCTGCGGCGGTCGACGACGCGTGGCGCGATCACGAGCCGGCGGAACTGCTCGATGCCCGTCTCGCGGGCGCGACTGCGTACCTCGCAGGCGCCCTGGGCGAGGAACCACCGGGCATCGACCGCGCCGTAACGATCCTGCGGCCCGTCGCCGAGGCCGGCTCGACCGCCGGGCATGCCGTCTACGCGGGCCTGCGCTCGCTGCCGTGGCCGGGAACGCCCCTCGGCGATCTGTGGCGCGCCTCCGACATGATCCGGGAGCGGCGCGGGGGATCGCACCTCAACGCGTGGACGTCGGCCGGGCTCAGCTCGGTCGAGATCCAGCTGCTCACGGAGCGATGGCGCACGACGACGAACCCGGGCGCTACCACCGCCGATCAGATGAGCTATTCCGACGACGAGATCGGCGCCGCGCTCGATCGCTTCCGTGGCCGGGGGCTGGTCGACGACGACGGCGTCCTCACCGCCGACGGCCGCGACTACCGCGAAGGGATCGAGCGCGCCACCGACGTCCAGGAAGCGGACCTGGTCGAGGCGTTGGGCGACGACGTCGACGAGCTGTTCGAGCTCATGGCGCCCTGGGCCCGCGCCGTCGTCGCCGCGGCAGGCAGAATCGCGCGGTGACGGCGGCTTTGCCGACCGTCTCCGCAGGAGCCGGAGCTTGCGACGGCGACCGAGGAGGACTGTTGACCGACTCTCCGACGAACGACCAGGAGCTTGTGGACCGGCTGGAGGAGGTGTGGGCGTCGATCGACTCGATGTGCGCCAACCTCACCGAGGCGCAGTGGAAGACGCCGACGGACCTGCCGGGCTGGAGCGTGCAGGACAACGTGGTGCACATCTCCGGCATCGAGTCGAGCATCCTCGGACGGCCCGCGCCCGACCACACGCCGCCCGACTACGACCACGTGAAGAACGAGGTCGGGCAGCGCAACGAGGTCTGGATCGACTCGCGCCGCCCGTGGCCCGGCTCGAAGGTTCTCGATGAGTTCCGCGAGGTCACCGGCGCCCGGCTCGCGCAGCTGCGCGGGTTCACCGCCACCGACTTCGACGCCGAGTCGTGGACGCCCGCCGGGCCCGGCACGGTCCGCGCTCTGCTGCCGTTCCGCATCTTCGACTCGTGGGCGCACGAGCAGGACATCCGGCGGGCAGTCGACCAACCGTGCGATCTCGGCAGCCCCGTCGCCGATCTCGCGTTCGAACGCGTCCTCAGCGCGCTGCCCTACGTCGTCGGGAAGAAGGTGGGGCCGCCCGACGGCACGACCGTCGTGTTCGACGTGACGGGATCACGCCCGACGACGATCGCGATCGGGGTCGACGATGGCCGGGCCAAGCCGCTGTCGTCGTCGCCCGACGCGCCGACCGTGACGCTCTCGATGGACGCCCAGACGCTCGCGTGCCTGGGCCTCGGTCGCTGGGACCCGTCGGCGTCCCTGGACGCGGGCCAGGTGACCATCACCGGCGACGACGCGCTTGGCCGCGCCGTCGTCGGCCAGATGAACTTCATGTTCTAGTTCGGGTCCTGACGCTCGGGTCAGCTCGCGAGGCGGGCGTCGAGCTCGATGTCGACGCCGGCGAGGGCCTGGGAGACGGGGCAGTTCGCCTTGGCCGTCTCCGCCTGCTCCGCGAAGGCGGCGGCGTCGATGCCGGGCACCTGGGCCGTCGTGGTGAGCTCGATGCGCGAGATGCGAAAGCCGCTGTCGGCGCGCTCGAGGTGGACGCGGGCGGAAGTATCGATCGAGGTCGGCGGATGGCCGGCGCGCTCGAGCCCGCCCGACAGCGCCATCGAGAAGCAGCCGGCGTGGGCGGCGCCGATCAGCTCCTCGGGGTTCGTTCCCGTTCCCTCCTCGAAGCGCGAGGAGAAGGAGTACTGACCCTCGAACGCGCCGCTCCCGAGGCGCATGGTTCCCTTGCCGTCCTTCAGGCCGCCTTCCCAACGTGCGGTCGCGCTGCGTTCGGGCATTCGCTTTCCTCCTGGTTCAGAGCGCGAGCTCGGCCATGAGGCGGAGCGCCTCGGGCTGTTGTCCGAGCACGATCATCGTGGTGACGCCGGCTTCCCGCCACGCCTCGAGCCGATCCGCGATCCGTTCCCGGGGACCGACGAGCGCGATCTCGTCGACGAGCTCGTCCGGCACCGCCGCCGTAGCTTCCTGCTTCTTGCCGTCCAGATAGAGGTCCTGGATCTCCTTGGCCGCCGCTTCGTATCCGAAACGGCACGCCAGGTCGTTGTAGAAGTTCCGCCCGCGGGCACCCATCCCGCCGACGTACAGCGCCGTCACCGGCTTCACGAACCCGCGGAGCGCGTCGACGTCGTCACCGACGAGCACGGTGACGCTCGGCGCGATGTCGAACGAGGCGCGGGACTTGTCGCCACCCGCCTTGGCGAAGCCGGCGTCGAGCGCGGCGCCGTACGTCTCGGCGAGCCGGTAGGGAGAGAAGAAGATGGGCAGCCACCCGTCGGCGATCTCGGCCGCGAGCTCGACGTTCTTCGGCCCGATGGCGGCGATGTAGATGGGAAGGTCGGCGCGCGGCCGGCCGATGATCTTGAGCGGCTTGCCGAGCCCGGTCGCGCCGGGTCCCGAGTAGGGGATCTCGTAGTGCTCGCCGTGGTGCTCGAGCGGTTCTTCGCGCCGCAGGATCGTGCGCACGATGTCGACGTACTCGCGGGTCTTCGCGAGCGGCTTGCCGTACGGCTGGCCGTGCCAACCCTCGACGACCTGCGGGCCCGACAATCCCAACCCGAGCAGGAACCGGCCGCCGCTCATCAGGTCGAGCGTCGCCGCCGTCATCGCGGTCATCGCCGGGGTACGCGCCGGCATCTGCATGATCGCCGACCCGCCGCGGATCCGCTCGGTGTGCGCCAGCAGCCACGTGAGCGGCGTGATGCAGTCGGTGCCGTACGCCTCGGCCGTCCACACGGAGTCGTACCCGAGCCGCTCCGCTTCCTGCGCCTGCGCGACCGCGTTGCCGAGGCCGGCGCCCCAGTCCTGATAGCCGAAGTTCATCCCGAGTCGCATGGCACCATGCATCGTGGCACAGGAAGGACGGGGGGTCGCAGAGCGCACGGGCAGCCCGGGTGGCGGTCGCGCGGTCGCGGCGGCTCCGCGCTTTACGGGGTGCGTTCGTACACGGCCATGGTTTCGCAGTCGCCGCAGCCGTCCGGCGCCTCCGCCTCGCGCACGAACTGGAACTGCGCTTTTTCGGCGACGCGTCGCGACGCCGCGTTGCGGACGTCGGCTTGGAGGAGCAGCCGGAGGCCGAGCTCCCGGCACGCCCAGTCGACGACCAGACGGAGCGCCCGCGTGGCGACGCCGCGGCCCCGCGCCTCCCGGTCGAGCCAGTAGCCGACCTCGGGGCCGTCGTCTTCGCCCCCGAAGCGGTGGACGCCGATCGCGCCGAGCAGCCGGCCCGACTCCGCATCGACGATCACGAAGGCCGCGTCGGTGCCCTGCGCCCACGTCCGCGCCGAACGCTCGACGAAATCCGTCGCGTGGGCACGCGTGTACGGCGACGGGACGCGGGTCCAGCGCGGGATCTCGGGGTCCTGGCACGCGTCGGTGATCGCGTCGACGTCGCCGGGCGCAGGGGGCCGCAGCACGACCTCGTCGTCGCCAAGGTGGGGGACCCTTAGTCGCACCCGGCCAGGCTGACAGAGCGATGCGGTGCCGGGCTCCGGATTACCACCGCCCCCTAGGGTGTTGGCCCGAGGTAGAGCCGAGACGAGCCACACCGGAGGGACCCGTGTCGTTGATCACGAACGTCGTGCGCGGGAGCGACGCCGACCGCCTGCTGCTCCTCGTCCACGGGTTCGGTGCCGACGAGCGCGACCTCGGCGGCCTCCTCCCGTACCTCGATCCGGACGGGCGGTTCGTCACCGTGCTTCCCCGCGGGCCCGTCGCCGTACCGGGGATGCCCGGATTCGCCTGGTACGACTTCGGCCTTCCTGCGCCCGAGATCGCCGCCGCGTTCGAGTCGGCGCTCGACGAGCTCGATGACCTGCTCGACGAGGCCGCCGCCGAGCACGGCGTGTCTCGCAGCGAGGCGATCGTCGGCGGCTTCTCGCAGGGCGCCGGTCTGACGCTCGCGCTGGCCTTGCGCACGAGCGACCGTCCGCACCCGCTCGGCGTGCTGGCTCTGAGCCCGGCGCTGCCGCAGGCGTCGCTCGACGGGATCCGGCCGGACTGGGATGCCGCCACGAAGATCCCCGTGCTCCTCCAGCACGGCACCCACGACCCGCTCGTGCCGGTGGCGCGCTCGCGCGACCTCGCCCGCGAGCTCGACGAGCACAGCGTGCCGGTCGTGTACACGGAATACCCGATGGAGCATCAGGTCGCGATGGAGAGCGTGCAGCAAGCGCGGTCGTGGCTCGACGCCGTCGTCGCCGGGGAGCGGCCGTCCGAGCCGATCCCCGAGCCGCCGCCCGAAGGCCCGGTGAAGGCGGTCACGACGGCGACGTTCGAGAACGAGGTCCTGCGCAGCGACGTGCCGGTCATCGTCGACTTCTGGGCGCCGTGGTGCGGCCCGTGCCGGCAGGTGTCGCCGATCGTCGAGCAGATCGCGGCGATGCGCGAAGGCGCCTACAAGGTCGTCAAGATCAACATCGACGACGAGCCTGCGATCGCGCAGCAGTTCGAGGTGCAGAGCATCCCGCTCATCGGCCTGTTCCGGAACGGACGGCTCGAGCGCCAATCCCTCGGCGCGAAGCCCCGCCAGCAGATCGAGGCCGAGCTCGGGATGCTCGTCATCCCGTAAGGACCTCAGCGCACGGTGATGTGACCGGCGGGGCCGGCTACGCACCGCCCGACCACCGCCGCCGCGAGCGCGTCACGCCGTGCGAGCTCGTCCACGAGGTCGCCGGTGTGATCGGCGGCGACGGCGATCAGCAAACCGCCCGAGGTCTGCGCGTCGGCGAGGAGAAACTGATCCGCCTCCCGGAGCGGCCCCCAGTCGGTCGTGTCGCTCACGAAGGCGTGGTTGCGCTGCGTGCCGCCGGCGACCATCCCGCCGGCGACGAGCTCGGGCACGCCCGCGATGACCGGTACCGCGGCGGCATCGACCTCCCCCGCGAGACCAGAGGCCGCGAGCAGCTCACGCGCGTGCCCGAGCAGGCCGAAGCCGGTGACGTCGGTGGCGGCGTGCACCGCGTCGCCGAGCTCGAGCGCAGCGTCGCGGGCGCCCGCGTTGAGCGTGGTCATGACTCGCACCGCCTCGGCGACGAGCTCGGGTGTGGCCGCGTCACGCTTCACGGCGGTCGAGATCACACCGAGGCCGATCGGCTTGGTCAGCACGAGGTCGTCGCCGGCCCGGGCGCCGGCGTTGGTGAAGACGCGGTCGGGATGCACGGTGCCGACGACCGCGAGGCCGTACTTCGGCTCGGCGTCGTCGATCGAGTGGCCGCCGCCCACGAGCGCACCGGCGGCGCGCACGACGTCGGCCCCGCCGTCGAGGACGCGGGCGAGCAGCTCGAACGGCAGGTCCTCACGCGGCCAGGCCACCAGGTTCAGCGCCAGCAGCGGCGCACCGCCCATCGCGTACACGTCCGAGAGCGCGTTCGTGGCGGCGATGCGGCCCCAGTCGTACGGGTCGTCGACGATGGGCGTGAAGAAGTCCGTCGTGACGACGACGGCGAGGTCGTCCCGCAGCCGGTAGACGGCGGCGTCGTCGGCGGTGTCGAGCCCGACGAGCAGCTCGGGGTCGGCGGCGGCCCCGGCGGGTCCGTCGAGGCCGCGCACCAGGCCCAGCACCGTGCGCAGGTCGGCGGGCGACAGCTTGCAGGCGCATCCCGCGCCGTGCGAGTAGCTCGTCAGGCGGATGGGCTCGGTTCGCGTCACCGGCCGATGGTACGGCCGGCCGGCGGCGTCTCGGGCTAGCTCGGGCGGACTGCGTCGACCACGCTGCTCGTCCCGCCGACGAACTTCACCGCGTTGGGGTTGTTGCTGTAGCTGGTGGCGTGCACGTAGCCGCCTCCGACCCATATCCCGACGTGCGCGCTCCAGCTGCTCGTGGTGATCA
>DASZGY010000085.1:0-1649 GCA_035938395.1 Acidimicrobiia bacterium | reverse complement strand
GCCGCCTCGAGGTCGAGGGTCACAGTCCGAGGAGCCACGACGCGTTGGCTCCCAAGATGTTGGAACGCGCCGTCCCGGTCAGCCCGGCGACGGCACGCTCTGCCGCCGCCATCGGGTCGGCCACCCCTTCGGCGTGCGGCCAATCGCTTCCGATCATGTACGTATCGTCCCCGACCCGTGGTACGAGCCGATTCGGCATCTCGTAGGGCAGCGCCGCCACTCGCACCTGCCGCAGGAAGTACTCGGACGGCCTCGCGCCGAGACGACGGTACGGCTCGCCGTGCCGCAGTGCATAGAAGTCCGAGGCGCCGTCGATATGGAGAAGGAAGTGGGGCACCCAGCTCGCCGTGAGCTCGACGACACCGACACGCAGTTCCGGAAAGCGCTCCAGGGTCCCGTTCAGGATCAGATCGGCGAGGGCGACCGCCGGAGCCAGGTACAAGAAGATCGAGTCGAAAAGACGCTCGCCCTCCTCCGGCTCGCCTTGTCGCCATGCCGGATGCAGTGGGCTCTCGAATTCGGAAACGTGGAAGACCGGTGCCACGCCGTTATCGCTGAAGGCGGCCCAGACCGGATCGAAGTCGGCGTGCGAAAGCGGCTTGCCGTCCACCGGAGCCGGGGCGATCATCGCCAGTCGAACACCTTCGGCCCGTACCCGGGCTATCTCTTCGACCGCCCATTCGGGATCATGGAGCATCACGTGCGCGACCGCGAAGAGGCGATCCGCACCGTCGGCGCACACGCCGGCCACGAACCGGTTATAGGCGCGAGCGTTCGCGCGCTGTGCGGCGCGGTCGGACGCCAGTCGTTGTTCCCAGAGGAGCCCGTAGTTCGGGAACATGACGGCCGCGTCCAACCCGAACTCGTCGAGCGAAGCCAACCGTGCGCCCGCGGACCGGTACGTGTCGGGAACCAACTCCTCGAAGGACGCAGGAGCCGGGTCGCCCCGGAGGCGGCGGAGACGGTCGTCGCCGATCAGCGACGAACGCTCAGGGATCGGGACTTCCAGCGGCGTGAGGTGTTCGCCCCGCCAGGTCAACCACGGCCACCCACCTTGGTCGTCGGTGATCGACAACGCATCGGCCCGGTGCGCGGGTTCGATGAACTCGGACCAGGTCGTCCTCGACTCGAAGAGATGCTGGTCGACGTCGATGATCGGCAACGCCATGTGCCCTCCCGGCGGCAGAGTACCAGCGCCGCCTCACGGAGGTCTCTTCGGCCCCGGCTCGGACGCAGTGCGGCTACTCGATGGCTGACCGCAACCCAAGGAGCCAGTCGTCGGCAGCCTGCCACGCCGCGTCCGCCTGGCGTCGCTGCTCCGGCCCGTGCTCGCCTGCCGCGGGATACGAGCCGAGGAACTTCACACCCGCGAGCCCGGCGTGCAGGTCGCGCAGACAATCGGCGACCACCTCGTCGCCGACATGCCCCGAGAGATCGATGACGAAGCAGTAGTCGCCGAGCGCTTGCTTGGTCGGGCGCGACTCGAGCTTCGTCAGGTTGATGTTGCGTGCGGCGAACTGACCGACGATCCCGTGCAGGCTTCCGGGATGATCGGCCCGCTGGAAGCAGACGATGCTCGTCTTGTCGTGACCGGTGGGTTTCGGCACCTTCGTCCGCGCCACCAGTACGAAACGGGTCTGGTTGTCGGG
>DASZGY010000084.1:0-2335 GCA_035938395.1 Acidimicrobiia bacterium | reverse complement strand
GGCAGGGCGTGTCGGTCGCATTCGACCTCGCGACGCATCGCGGCTACGACTCGGACCATCCTCGGGTCGTGGGCGACGTCGGGACGGCGGGTGTGGCGATCGACTCGGTCGAGGACATGAAGATCCTCTTCGACGGCATTCCGCTCGACAAGATTTCGGTCTCGATGACCATGAACGGGGCGGTGCTGCCGGTGCTCGCCGGCTACATCGTCGCGGCCGAGGAGCAGGGCGTCGCGCAGGAGCGGCTCTCCGGCACCATCCAGAACGACATCCTCAAAGAGTTCATGGTGCGGAACACCTACATCTACCCGCCCGAGCCGTCGATGCGGATCGTGGCCGACATCATCGAGTACACGGCGGAGCACATGCGGCGGTTCAACTCGATCTCGATCTCCGGCTACCACATGCAGGAGGCGGGGGCGACGGCGGTGCAGGAGCTCGCGTTCACGATCGCCGACGGCGTCGAGTACGTGCGGACGGCGACGGCGCGGGGCCTCGACATCGACGCGTTCGCCGGGCGGGTCTCCTTCTTCTTTGCGATCGGCATGAACTTCTTCATGGAGGTCGCCAAGCTGCGGGCGGCGCGGCTCCTCTGGTCGCAGCTCATCCGGCAGTTCGGCCCGACCAAGCCGGGCTCGATGATGCTGCGGACGCACTGCCAGACGTCGGGGGTCTCGCTCACCGAGCACGACCCGTACAACAACATCGTTCGCACCGCTTACGAGGCGATGGCCGCGGTCCTCGGGGGAACGCAGAGCCTGCACACGAACTCGTTCGACGAGGCGCTCGCGCTGCCGTCGGAGTTCTCGGCCCGGATCGCGCGCAACACGCAGCTGATCCTCGCCGAGGAGTCCGGCATCACCCACGTCGTCGACCCGCTCGGCGGCAGCTACTACGTCGAGGCGCTGACACACTCGCTCGCGCACGAGGCGTCGAAGCTCATCGACGAGGTCGAGGAGCTCGGCGGGATGACCAAGGCGGTCGAGTCCGGGATGCCGAAGCTGCGGATCGAGGAGGCAGCGGCACGTCGCCAGGCCCGCATCGACCGGGGTGAAGAGGTCGTGGTCGGCGTCAACAAGTACCGGCCCGAGGGCGACGACGACGTCGAGATCCGCGCTGTCGACAACACCGCAGTTCGGGAGCAGCAGATCGCCCGCCTCCGGAAGCTGCGCGAGACGCGGGATGACGCGCGCGTGAAGGAGACGCTGCAACGGCTGACCGAGGGCGCGGCCGGCGACGCCAACCTGCTCGAGTTGTCGATCGACGCGGTGCGCGCCCGGGCGACGGTCGGCGAGATCTCCGACGCCTTGGAGAAGGTGTTCTCTCGCCACCGGGCGACGATCCGTAGCATCAGCGGCGTGTACGGGTCCGAGTACGAGGGCGACGAGGGCTACGAGCGGATCCGGCGCGAGGTCGACGAGTTCGCCAAGTCGGAGGGACGCCGCCCCCGCATGCTCGTCGTGAAGATGGGCCAGGACGGGCACGACCGTGGCGCCAAGGTGATCGCGACCGCGTTCGCCGACATCGGTTTCGACGTCGACGTGGGTCCGCTGTTCCAGACGCCGGAGGAGGCGGCCCGCGAGGCGATCGAGAACGACGTGCACGTCGTCGGCGTCTCGAGCCAGGCCGCGGGCCACAAGACCCTCGTGCCCGAGCTCATTCAGGAGCTGCGCAAGCAGGGCGGCGGCGACATCCTCGTGGTGTGCGGCGGCGTGATCCCGCCCGGCGACTACGAGTTCCTGCTCGACGCCGGCGTGGCCGCCATCTACGGCCCGGGCACCAACATCCCGCACGCGGCCGCCGAGATCCTCGAGCTCCTGCGCCGGCGCCACACGGAGTGAGCGAGCTCGCCGAGCAGATCGTCGCCGGGGACCGGCGCGCGCTGGCGCGGGCGATCACGACGGTCGAGTCGACTCGGCCCGATCACCGCGAGGAAGCGGCGGCGCTGCTCACCGAGGTGCTCCCGCACACGGGTGACGCGACCCGCATCGGGATCTCGGGCGCACCCGGATCGGGGAAGTCGACGTTCATCGAGGCGTTCGGCCTCCATCTCGTCGAGCACGGGCACCGAGTTGCCGTCCTCGCCGTCGACCCGTCGAGCACGCGCACGGGCGGCTCGATCCTCGGCGACAAGACCCGCATGGGCGATCTCACGCGCTCCGATTCGGCCTTCGTCCGCCCGTCGCCGACGGCGGGCACGCTCGGCGGCGTCGCCCGCCGCACCCGCGAGGCGATGCTGCTCTGCGAGGCCGCCGGGTTCGACGTGGTGATGGTCGAGACCGTCGGTGTCGGCCAGTCCGAGGTCGCGGTCGCCGGCATGGTCGACCTGTTCGCC
>DASZGY010000083.1:0-14606 GCA_035938395.1 Acidimicrobiia bacterium | reverse complement strand
GGCGGGACTCGAACCCGCGACGCCGCGATTATGAGCCGCGTGCTCTGCCAACTGAGCTACACCGCCGAGCCCCCTTACGGACTCGAACCGTAGACCCCTTCCTTACCATGGAAGTGCTCTGCCGACTGAGCTAAGGGGGCGAGCCTTGAAGGATAGCAACGGGTCGGCGGTGCAGACCCCCGCGATAGCGTCCGCGGCCGTGGCCTTCACCGTTCGCCTGGCCGAGCGGCGCGACGCCGGGGCGATCCGGGCCATCTACAACCTCGAGGTCGCCGAGTCCACCGTCACCTTCGACCTCGTCCCTCGCACGCTCGACGAGCAGGTCGACTGGATCGACGCGCACTCGGGGGCGCACCCGGCGGTCGTCGCCGTCGACGAGGCCGGCGAGGTCGTCGGGTTCGGGTCGCTGTCGCCGTTCAAGGAGCGTCCCGCCTACTCCCCGACCGTCGAGGACTCCGTCTACGTGCGCCGGGACCGGCGCGGCCAGGGCATCGGCCGGTTGTTGCTCGACCAACTGCTCCGCCTCGCCGTCGACCACGGGTTCCATACGGTGATGGCCCGCATCGTCGGCAACCACGAGGCGTCGATCGCGTTGCACGTGGCCTGCGGCTTCGAGCTCGTCGGGACCGAGCGGGCAGTCGGTCGCAAGTTCGGCCGCTGGCTCGACGTCGTCGAGATGCAGCGAATGCTCTGAGCTCGGCCAGGCCTGGATTCGGGGCCCGGCGCGAAGCGGTCCGCCCTCGGGGCGGACCTGCACGCCGGGCGCACGAGTGGGCCGGGCTGGATTCGAACCAGCGTAGCTTTCGCAGCAGTTTTACAGACTGCCCCCTTTGGCCACTCGGGTACCGACCCGGGGCGCGTACGATACCAGCCGCGCCAAACTGCCCTCTGGAGTCACATGCCGACGTTCGACGTCGTGTCCGAGGTCGACCAGCAAGAGGTCCGCAACGCGGTGGACCAGGCCCGCCGCGAGATCGCGAACCGCTACGACTTCAAGGACACCCACAGCTCCATCGACCTCGGCGACACATCGATCGAGTTGCACACCGCGAGCGAGGAGCGCCTGCGCGCGCTCACGCAGGTGCTCGAGGAGAAGCTCGTGCGCCGCAAGGTGTCGTTGAAGGCGCTCGCTTACGGGAAGGTCGAGGACGCGGCCAAGGGAACCGTGCGCCAAACAGCGACTCTGAACGTCGGCATCTCCGACGTGAAGGCCCGCGAGATCGGCAAGTTCATCAAGGGCCTCGGCCTCAAGGGCGTCTCCCACCAGGTACAGGGGCAACAACTACGCGTGAGCGGCAAGAAGAAGGACGACCTCCAAACCGCCATCGCGAAGCTCCGCGAGACCGACTTCGGCATCCCCCTCCAGTTCACGAACTTCCGCGACTAGCTCCACGCGAACGGAACGGCCGGCTCCGGGTTGGGCAGAGCCGGCCGTCCGTGGTGCGGGTGGGAAGTCGGATCAGATGGCTTGGGTGCGGTCGAAGCTGCGGAGCCGGGCGATGCGCTCCTCGGTGGGCGGGTGGGTCGAGAAGAGCCGGGCGAAGTTCACCTGGCGCCCGGTGAGGGGGTTGATGATGTACGCGGTGGCCTCGGCCGGGTTCACGTCCATCGGTGTCCGCTTGGCCGCCGCCTCGATCTTCTGGAGGGCACGGGCCAGGGGCTCGCCTTCGCCGATCAGATGCGCACCCGATGCGTCGGCCTGGTACTCGCGGGAGCGGGTCAGCGCCAGCTGCAGCAGCCCCGCCGCCAGCGGGGCGAGGATCGCCAACGCGAGCAGGCCGAAGATGTTGCCGCCGCCTTCGTTGTCACCGCCGCCGAAGATGGCGCCGAACATCGCGAGGCGGGCGACGAGAGTGATCCCGAGCGCGATCGCGGCCGCGACCGATCCGATCAGGATGTCGCGGTTGCGGACGTGCGACATCTCGTGAGCGAGCACACCGCGCAGCTCGTCGTCGTCGAGCACCCCGAGGATGCCCTGCGTGACGGCCACGACCGCGTGCTTCGGGCCGCGTCCGGTGGCGAATGCGTTTGGCTGCGGCTCGGGCGAGATGTAGATCCGCGGCGTCGGGATCCCGTCTTTCTGGGCCAGCTCCTCGACGATCGCGTACAGGCGGGGAGCCTCCTCACGGCTGACGGGCTTCGCCCGGGCCGCGGCGATGGCGATCTTGTCGCTGAACCAGTACGACCCGCCGACGATGACCAGGCCGAGCACCAACCCGATGATGAGGCCGCCGGTGCCGAAGATGCCGCCGATGCCGATGAACAGCGCGCCCAGGAAGGCCAGGAGGATGGTGGTCTTGAGCGTGTTCGTGAATGCGCTTCGCATCTCACATCACCTCTTGTTTTGCAACGCCGGGACTGGGTGCGGCGTTCCCCCGGATCGTATGAGCTCCTCGAGTGTTCCCGACCGCGGCTACTGCCAGCCGATCAGGAGGACGAGCCCGGCCCAGCCGCTCGTGAAGGAACCACCCGGCCCCCGCCCCGAGGATCACCGAGGACTCGCGCAGCGACGCGACGTAGCCGACGGGCGCCAGCCGGGCCGCCGCCAGCACCATCGAGTAGGCGAGCGTCGAGCACACCCCGCCGACCACGATCGCGATCCCGTCGCCGAGCCCGCTGGAGCGGCGGGCGCCGGCGGCGTCGAGGGTCGTGTACGTCGCAAACTCCGGCTTTGCGACGCCGGTCGGCAAAGCCGCCGTCGCGGCGTCAGTCGTAGTAGCCGGAGTGGAAGTAGATGCAGGGGATGCCTTCGGCCCGGAACATCTCGACGTTGCGACGGTCGTCCTCGATCGCGAGGCGGAGGTCGAATCCGTACCGGCGGAACTCCTCGACCGACAGCCGCTTGAAGTCACGCGAGACCTCGAAGTCGCCCCACGGCCGCATCACGAGCACGTCCCAGCGGATCTTGTAGCGGTGGAGCCACGCCTCGGTCAGGAGGTGCACCCGCTCCGGTCGCGCCGTGAGCAGCACGATCGCCAGTGACGCGTCGAGCAGGTCGAGGAGGACCTTGACCTCCTCGATGACGGGATCGTCACCACAGGCGTCGAAGAACGCGCGCCAGTCCCGGTCCGGCGCCTCGAGGTAGTGCTGGCGGCTGGCGGCGTCGGAGAGCACGCCGTCGAGGTCGATGACTACGGCCGGGCCTGGCTCCACCGGTCCGTCGCGCCAGGACCAGTGCTCGGGATACGGGCGGCTCACTCCTCGTCGCCGGCGCCCTGGGTCGAGAGGTAGCGGTCCTTGATCCCCTCCACGACGCTCGGATCGGCGAGCGTGGTCGTGTCGCCGAGCTGCTCGTCCTCGGCGACGTTGCGGAGGAGCCGCCGCATGATCTTGCCCGAGCGGGTCTTCGGCAGCTCCTCGGTGAACAGCACCGTCTTGGGCCTGGCGATCGGCCCGATCGTGTTCGCAACGTGCTGGCGGAGTTGGGCCGCGAGCTCGTCGCTCGGCTCGTTGCCGGCGCGAAGGATCACGAACGCGCTGATCGACTGGCCGGTGGTCGGGTCGCGGCGGCCGATCACGGCCGCCTCGGCGACCTTGGCGTTCCCGACCAGCGCGTGCTCGACCTCGGCCGTCGAGATGTTGTGGCCGCTGACGAGCATCACGTCGTCGACGCGGCCGAGGAGCCAGTAATAGCCCTCTTCGTCGCGCTTGGCGCCGTCGCCGGCGAAGTACTTCCCCTCGAACCGGCTCCAGTACGTGTCGCGGTAGCGCTCCGGGTCGCCCCAGATGCCGCGCAGCATCGACGGCCACGGCCGCGTGAGCACGAGGTAACCGCCCCCGGGGATCGGCACAGGGCTGCCCCGGTCGTCGACGACGTCGGCGCCGACAGCGGGAAGCGGGAAGGTGGCGCTGCCGGGCTTCAGCGTCGTGGCGCCGGGCAGCGGGCTGATGAGGATCGCGCCCGTCTCGGTCTGCCACCACGTGTCGACCACCGGGCACCGGCCGCCGCCGATGTGCTGCCAGTACCAGACCCACGCCTCCGGGTTGATGGGCTCGCCCACCGTGCCGAGCAGCCGCAGCGACGACATGTCGTGCTTGTCGGGGAACTCGGTGCCCCACTTCATGAAGCTGCGGATTGCGGTGGGCGCGGTGTAGAGGATCGTCACGCCGTACTGCTCGACGATCGACCACAGCCGGTCCTTGTCGGGGAAGTCGGGCGTTCCCTCGTACATGACGCTGGTCGTGCGGTTGGCGAGCGGCCCGTAGACGATGTACGAGTGCCCGGTCACCCAGCCGACGTCGGCCGCGCACCAGTACACGTCGGTGTCGGGCTTGATGTCGAAGACGTTCTGGTGGGTCCACGCGACCTGCGTCAGGTAGCCGCCGGTCGTGTGCATGATCCCCTTGGGCTTCGCCGTCGTGCCGCTCGTATAGAGGAGATAGAGAAGATCCTCCGAGTCCATCGGCTCGGCGGGGCACTCGGCGGCCTGACCGGGGACCAAGTCGTCCCACCAGACGTCGCGCCCGTCCTGCATGGCGATGTCCTGTCCGGTGCGCCGCACGACGAGGCAACGCTCGATCGACGGAGTCTCGGCCATGGCGGTGTCGGCGCTCTCCTTCAGGGGAACCACCTGCCCGCGCCGCCAGGCGCCGTCGGCCGTGATGAGGAGCCGGGCCTCGGCGTCGTTGATGCGGTCACGGAGCGCTTCGGCCGAGAAGCCTCCGAACACCACCGAGTGGGGGGCGCCGATGCGCGCGCACGCCAGCATCGCGATCGGCAGCTCGGGAACCATGCCCAGGTAGATGTTGACGCGGTCGCCCTTCCGGATGCCGAGTGATGTGAGCGCGTTCGCGGTCCGCTGCACCTCCTCGAGGAGCTGCGCGTACGTGATCGCGCGCGTGTCGCCGGGCTCGCCTTCCCAGTGGTACGCGACTTGATCGCCGTGACCGGCGGCGACGTGCCGGTCGAGGCAGTTGAAGCTGACGTTGAGCGTGCCGCCGACGAACCATTTCGCGAACGGCAGGTCCCACTCGAGGATCGTGTGCCACTCCTCGTTCCAGTCGAGGAGATCGGCGGCCTGTCGGGCCCAGAAGCCTTCGAAGTCGCGCTCCGCCTCGTCGTAGATCTCGGCGTCGACGATGCGGGCCGTCTTCTTGAACTCGGGCGGGGGCGGGAACGTGCGACCTTCGGCGAGCAGGGCCTCGATCGTGGCTTCCGGCATCGCTCCCCCTTCGTCGCTGGCTGCCCGGGGTCAGGCTATCTGCGACACGGGTCACACCACGGCGCCGGAAAACCCCGACAGAGGGTTGTCGCCCCCTCCCGTCAGCCTGTCCGTGCCAGCGCAATCAACACACAGACCGACGAGAGAGGAGAACCTTCATGGGCGCGCCCGTGGTGTGGTTCGAGGTCGCGGGCCGCGACTTCGACACCCTTTCGAAGTTCTACACCGAGCTCTTTCACTGGAAGGTCGACGCCGACAACCCGATCGGCTACGGCATGGTCGAGACCGGGGGCGAGGGCGGGGTCCCGGGCGGGATCTTCGCCGGTGGGGACGCGGAGTACGTGTCGTTCTACGTGCAGGTGCCCGACCTCGAGGCCCGGCTGCGGCAGGCCGAGAAGCTCGGGGCCAAGGTCGTGCAGCCGCCGACGCCCACGACCCCGGACGGGCCGACCATCGCGATGGTCCAGGACCCGGAGGGTCATCGCATCGGCATCCTCCAGGAACCCAGCTGATCGGCTCAGGCCGGCGCGCGGCACTCCCCCCGCCGCGCGCCGGCTGACGACCTAGCGGACGCCCCTGGCGAACACGAACACGTGGTGCGCGCCGAGGCCGGACAGGTCGGTGAGGGCGGCGGCCTCGCTCACGCGGCTGCGGGCGGCCATCGCATCCAGGTCGCCGACGGCGGCGCGCTCGCGCCAGACGCCGCGGGCGTCCTCGACGAGCTCGTCGATGCCGAGCGCGGCCAGCCAATCCGCCTGGCGGATGTGCTCGACGAGCCGGAAGCCGGCGCGCCGGGCGCAGGCGATGAGATGCTCCACCGGAATCGTGCACGTGATGTCCTGCGCGCCGGGCGCGGCGAGTGGCGCCTCCCCGCGTTGGTGCTCTCGGTACGTGCGAAGCCATTCGTCCTGACGGAGCGTCACGAGCGACCCGGCGTCAGCCGCGTAATCGATGACGACGAGGTACCCGCGCCGCAGCACATATCCGCACTCGGCGAGCCAGTCGGCGGAGGCGGTGGGCACCGGAAGCCGCGCTCCGGTTGGAACGGCGACGCCGGCCGCGATCTCGTCGGCGGCGACGACGACCTCGGACGCCGCGGGCACCGCCACCTCGACGAAGCCGGTCTCTCCGAGCCCGACTCTCACCTCGAGCCAGGTGTCACCGGCGCGCTCGACGACCCGGAACGGCAGGTTGTCGAGCAGCTCGTTCGCCACCACGACGCCCGCCTCGATCTCCAGCGCAGGAAACTCGGGCAGCGCGGTGACGATGGGGCCCACGCCCGCGACCGGGCGCGGCGCCTCCTCGGCCTCGGCGTCGCCCTCGATCGGCTCCGCGGGACCGAACGCCCGGTCGGCGGGCTCGAGCGTGAGGAGCTCGCGCTGCGCGGCTCGCAGCGCCGCCGACCGCTCGACGAGCACGTACCGCAACGCTCGCGCGCATTCCGGCTCGGCCCGCAGCACGTCGGAGGCCAGGCGCCCGCCTCCGGCGCCGGCGTCCACGACCACGAACGGGTCGGGCCGCGAGAGCTCCGACCACGCCCCGTCGAGGGAGCGCGCCACCAAGGCGCCGAACAACACGCCCACCTCGGGGCTCGTGACGAAGTCGCGCCCCGCCCGGCCCGCGCCGCCGCCGCGGGCGAAGAACCCACCCGCCTCGTCGTACAGGGCGAGGTCGACGAAGCGGTCGAACGGGATCGGCCCCTCGCGCCGGATGCGCTCCGCAATGCGCTCGGCGAGCTCGTGCGTCCCCGTTCTCGGCATGGAAACGCACGCTATGCGACCGTTTGCCAGCCGAAAACGGGAAGCGGTGGTCAGCCCGGGAACGCCACCTCGCCGATCCGGGCGAACAGCTGGGGGTAGATGCCGATCACGACGACGACGGCGGCGGACAAGCCGAGCGCGATGCCGAGCGCGGGCGGCGTCCGCGCCGGCACGGTCTCGACCCCGGCTTCGGACGGGTCACGGAACCACATGCGGCGGGCGACGGCTGCGTAATAGAAGAGCGCGATCACCGAGTTCACGGCGGCGATGACACCGAGCGTGTACGCCGCCGGAGTTCCGGCTTCGAAGATGGCCCGGAACATCACGAACTTGGCGAACCAGCCCGCCAGGGGCGGGATCCCGGCCAACGCGAACAGGAACGCCGACATCAGCAGCGCCAGCACCGGCGCCGTCTGTCCCAGCCCGGAGTACGACGAGATCTCGCCCGAGCGGGTCCGGCGGGCGACGGCGATGACGACCGCGAACGCGCCCAGGTTCATCGCGCCGTAGATCAGCAGGTAGATGACGACCGCTTCGAACGCGGAGCGGGCGGCGTGCCCCTCGGCCGCGACGGCCAATGGGGCGAGGATGAACCCGCCCTGTGCGATCGACGAGTAGGCCAGCATGCGGACGATGTTCGTCTGCCGCAGCGCGGTGAGGTTCCCGAGCGTCATGGACGCCGCCGCCAGCGCCCACAGCACTGGTTGCCACGCCTCCTGCGTCCCGAAGAAACCGAAATAGATGAGGCTCAGGATGGCGACGAACCCGCCGGCCTTCGACGCCACCGACAGGAACGCGGTGACTGGCGTCGGCGCGCCCTCGTACGTGTCGGGCGCCCAGAAGTGGAACGGCACCGCGCTGATCTTGAACGCGAACCCGACCAGTGTGAGGAAGATCGCCACCGCGAACAAAGGCGGCAGGTCGGGTCGCGAGGCGTACGCACCGATCTTGCTGAGCAACGTCGAACCGGACAACCCGAAGATGAAGGACATGCCGTACAGCATCACGGCCGACGACAACACGCCGAAGAGGTAGTACTTGATCGCGGCCTCGTTCGACTTCGTGTCGTGCTTCCGCCAGCCCGCCAGCACGTACGTCGGCACGGAGATCAGCTCGAGCGCCACGAAGATCGTGATGAGGTCGCGGGCGGAAGCCATCACGACCATCCCGAGCACGGAGCTGAGCAGCAGGAAGTAGTACTCGCCCTGGTAGTAGTCGCCTTCGCCGATGTAGTCGACCGACACGAGCAGCGTGATGTACGCCACGAGGAGGAAGAAGCCCTTCAGCGCCAGCGCGTAGTCGTCGACCACGTACGCGCCGCCGAACATCGTGCGCGTCGTCCCGTCGGCGGCCAGCGTCAGGATCGGCACCAGAGCGGCCAGCACGCCGACCGTGGCCAGCCGCGACGTCTGGAACCGCTCGCGGTCGCGGAAGAAGAAGTCGGCGACGAGCACCACGACGATCGTGGCCGTGAGGATGATCTCGGGCGCGAGCGCGTGGTAGTCGAAGACGGGGTTCACGGCGAGGTCATCCGATCGCCCTGGCCATGCCGTGCGCGAGGTTGGTGACCGCGCCGTCGGTGATGCGGAAGATGAGGTTCGGGTAGATGCCGAGCACCACGATGGCGATGAGCAGCGGTGTCCAGGCGATCCACTCCGGCCAGTGCACGTCGTGCACGTGCGCGTGCTCGAACTCGGTCTTCACCTTGCCGAACGCGACCCGCTGGAACATCCACAGCAGGTAGCCGGCGGCGAGGACGGTGCCGACGGCCCCGATGACCATGTAGACGCGGAACGTCAGCTCGGAGATCCCGGCCGCCGGGTTGTAGGCCGAGAGGAGGGCCGGGAACTCGCCCCAGAACCCGGCCAGGCCGGGGAGACCGAGCGACGCCATCGCGCAGAAGCCGAGGATCCACCCCAGCCTCGGGGCCTGGACCAGGAGCCCGCCGAGCCGGCTGATCTCGCGCGTCTCGTAGCGCTCCTGCACCGATCCGGCCAGGAAGAAGAGCATGCCCGTGATGAGACCGTGGGCGACCATGCCGAAGATGGCGGCGTTGATGCCGAAGTTCGTCAGCGTCGCGATGCCCAGCATGATGAAGCCCATGTGCGCCACCGACGAGAACGCGATGAGTCTCTTCATGTCTCGTTGCGCGAGGCAGCACAACGCGCCGTAGATGATCCCGATCACGGCGAGCAGGCCGATCCACGGTGCCCAGTCGTGCGCGGCCTGGGGCAGGATCGGCAGCGCGATCCTGATGAACCCGTACGCGCCCAGCTTCAGGAGGACCGCCGCCAGCAGCACCGATCCCACGGTCGGTGCCTCCGTATGTGCGTCGGGCAGCCACGTATGGAACGGGAACATCGGCACCTTGATCGCGAAGCCGAGGAACAGACCCACGAAGATCAGGTTCTGCGTGCTCGCGACGATCCCGACTCCTCCCTGCGCCGCCAGCCTCGGGATGTCGAAGGTCTGCGGACTGGAGAGGAAGAACAGGGCCAGGAAGCTCAGCAACATGAGCGCCGACCCGAACAGGGTGAACAGGAAGAACTTGATCGACGCGTACTCGCGGTTCGGTCCGCCCCAGACGCCGATCATGAAGAACATCGGCAGCAGCACGAGCTCGAAGAAGATGAAGAAGAGGATGAGGTCCTCGGCGCAGAACGTGCCGTTCATGCCCGTCTCGAGCAGAAGGATCAGCGCGAGGAAAGCCTTCGGCGTGCGCGGGTCGGGGAAGTGGTCCCACGTGTAGACGACGCACCCGACCGTGATGAGCATCGTCATCACGAGCAACGGCAGCGAGATGCCGTCGACACCCATGTGGTAGCGGCTGTGGATGACGTCGATCCAGGGCTTGTTCACCTGGAACTGGAGGGCGCCGGTCCGGTCGTAGTCGAACCGCGCGAGCATCGCCACGCCGACGGCGAGCGTCGCCGACGTGGTCGCCAGCGTGGTCAGCTTGAGGGCCCGCTCCTGCGTCTTCGGGATGGCGAGCACGACCACCATCCCCGCGGCGGGGAGGAAGACCGCCAGGGTCACTCCCCACGAGTCGAACCAGTCCACGTTCCTCTCCTGCTGGTAGGCGTCTAGTAGACGAGCCAGAGCGCGAGGCTCAGAGCCCCGACGGCGGCGAAGAGCGTGAGCGCGTAGCGCTGCACGCGTCCCGACTGGACGTAACGGAGCAGACCACCGGTCTCGCCGGTCGTCTCCGCCAGCCCGTTCACGGCGCCGTCGACCACCTTCTGGTCGATGACGTCGTACGTCTCGCGGGCTGCGACTGCCGTCCCGCGCCCGATCGCGTTGACCAGCCCGTCGATGACGTGCTGATTGACCCAGTAGCTGGCGTGCGCGACGGGGCCCTTGATCCCGCCGACGATGACCTTCTCGTACAGGTCGTCGAGGTAGTACTTCTTCTCGAGGAACCGGTAGCCGGCGTGGGCGGCCGCGTTGCGCCGGGTGAGGCCGCGGAACGGCCCCAGCTCCTCACGCTGGAACCACAGGTAGGCGGCGATCCCGATCCCGACGACGGCGATCGTCACCGAGATGACCGCCTTGACCGTGTCGAAGTCGGGATGCTGCAGCGCAGGAAGGGTGACGCCGGCTTCGAACCAGTCGCGGAACTTCTCGATGCCGAGCGGCTGGGCGTTCAGGAACCCGGCACCGACGGACGCGACCGCCAGCACGATGAGGGGAACCGTGAGCGTCGGCGGCGACTCGTGCGGCTCGCCGTGACCGCGGAACTCGCCGAAGAACGTCAGGTACACGGTGCGCGTCATGTAGGCCGCGGTCAGGAACGCTCCGATCAGGCCGACGTACAGGAAGGCGTCGAACCCGGTCTGCCCGGCGGTGACGAGGATCTCGTCCTTCGACCAGAAACCGGCGAGCGGGAAGATGCCGGCGAGCGCGAGCGAGCCGATGACGAACGTCGTGAACGTGATCGGCATGTACTTGCGGAGCCCGCCCATGTCGCCCTTCATGTCGAAGCTGTGGTGCGACCCGGACTCGCTGACCGACCCGGCTCCGAGGAAGAGGAGAGACTTGAAGAACGCGTGCGTGAACAAGTGGAAGATCGCCGCCACCCAGGCGCCGACTCCGAGCGCCATCACCATGTAGCCCAGTTGGCTGATGGTCGAGTACGCGAGCACCTTCTTGATGTCGCGTTGCACGAACGCGAGCACCGCTCCGATGATGATCGTCACGCCGCCGACGAGCGCCATCGCGTTCAGACCGCCGTCGCCGATCGAGAAGCCGCGGAAGAAGACGGGGTAGAGGCGGGCGCCGAGGTAGACGCCCGCGACCACCATGGTGGCGGCGTGGATGAGCGCGGAGACGGGCGTCGGGCCGGCCATGGCGTCGGGCAGCCACGTGTGCAACGGGAACTGGCCGCTCTTGCCGATGATCCCGATGAGCAGGCACGCCGCGCTCACGACGAGCAGCGTGTGGCCGATGCCGCCGTTGAGGGCCTTGGCGTTGATCACCGCGATGTTGAACGTGCCGGCGGCGAAGAACAGGACGATGACGCCGATCATGAGGCCGACGTCGCCGGTGCGCGTCGTCAGGAACGCCTTGACGGCGGCGTCCGAGTTTTCCTTCTCCTCCCACCAGTGGCCGATGAGCACGAACGAGCACACGCCGACGAGCTCCCAGGCGACGAGCAGCAAGAGCGTGTTGTCGGCGACGACCAGGAGCAGCATCGACGCCGTGAAGAGATTGAGGAGCGCGAAGTAGTGCGTGTACCGCCGGTCACCCCGCATGTACCTCGTCGAGTACACGTGCACGAGGAAGGACACCAGCGTGACCATGAACAGCATCATCACGGCGAGGCCGTCGACGTGGATGCCGACGCCGAACTTCACGTTGGCGTTCTGCCACCACGTGAAGCCGCGATCGACGGCCGTGACGCCGCCCTCCTGCGTCGGGAGGAGTGCGCGGCCGAACCCGCCGATCGCCGTCTTGGCGGTGTGGTCGTCGACGCGTTGGATCCACTGGACGGCGACGATGCACGACAGCACGAACGACGCGCCGACGGTGGCGACGGCGATCTCGGCGCCCTTGCGCGGCAGCCGCTTCCCGAACAGCAACACCAGGACGAAGCCGGCCGCGGGGAGGAGCGGGATGATCCAGGCGTTGCCAATCACGACGGGTCAGCCCTTCAGCTGGTCGACGCGGTCGAGGTCGGGACTGCGAAGGTTCCGGTAGATCAGGAGCACGATCGCGAGTCCGACGCCCACCTCGGCGGCGGCGATCGTGATGACGAAGAGGGCGAACACCTGCCCCGCGATCTGCCTCGTGAACGCGGCGAAGGCGACCAGGTTGATGTTGACGGCGTTGAGCATGAGCTCGACCGAGAGCAGGACGAGGACGCCATTGCGGCGAGCGAGAACGCCGTAGACGCCGCAGCAGAACAGGAACGCGCTGAGGATGAGGTACTGGTTCAGGGCCATCGTCAGTCCCTCCGGGCGATGACCACCGCCCCGACCAGCGCGGCGAGCAGGAGCATCGAGACGACCTCGAAGGGGACCACGAAGTTCCGGAAGATCGAGTCGGCGACCGGGCCGGACCGGCTCGCTCGCAGCAGCTCGTCGGAGAGCTTGATGTTGTCGTGTCCGAACGCGTTCACGAGCAGCGCGATCAGCACGCCGAGGAGGAAGACGGCGACGATGGCGGCCGGCCAACGCTGGTCGTTGTCGAAATCGCCGGAGCTCATCGGCGCGCGCGTCAGCATGATGCCGAAGAGGAACAGCACCGCGATCGCGCCGATGTAGATGAAGAACTGCGTGATGCCGACGAACTCGGCGAGGAGCACGATGTACTGCGCCGCCGCGCCGACGAGCACGATGATGAGGAACAGCGCCGCGTGCACGATGTTCCGGGAGCGGACGACGCCGACGGCGCCACCGCCCATCGCGATCGCGAGCACCCAGAAGGCGACGTTCTGTGCGGTCACGGCGGGCGTCCTGCTCGCTACTTCTTGCCGGTCTCGGAGCCGACTTCGAGCGGCTCCGGTTCGTGGACGGTCTCCATCCACTCACCGAGCTTCTCCTTGTCGTGGAGGAGATCGGCGATGTTGGACTCGGAGTACTCGTACTCGGGGCTCCAGAACAGGGCGTCGAACGGGCAGACCTCGACGCAGATCCCGCAGTACATGCAGAGCGCGTAGTCGATGTCGAAGCGGTCGAGCAGGCTGACCGAGCGCTCGCGGCCGCCCTCACGGCGCGGGGGGCGCTTCTCCTTGTGGCCCTCGATGTAGATGCACCAGTCGGGGCACTGACGGGCGCACAGCATGCAGACCGTGCAGTTCTCTTCTTTGAGCGCGATCACGCCGCGCGCGCGCGGGGGCGGGTCCTCCCGCTCGTGCGGGTACTGCACGGTGACGGCGCCCTTGAGCATCGTCTTGAACGTCACGCCGAGGCCGCCGATGAGCCCCGGAGCCTTGGGTTTCTTCGGGAGCCTGGGCATCTAGAACGCCACCTTCAACGCGCCGGTGATGAGAATGTTCGCGAGACCGATCGGGATCAAGAACTTCCACGCCACGGCTTGGAGCTGATCCTCGCGCAGGCGCGGGTACGTGAACCGAACCCAGAACATGAGGAACGCCACGAGCATCACTTTGGTCAGGAGCACGATCGGACCGAGCACGTTCTCCCACCCGGTCGCGGTGACGTGCGGGAGCGCCCAGCCGCCGAGGAAGAGCGTGGCGGCGAGGCCGGCGAAGGCGAAGGCAGTCCCGAACTCGCCGATGAAGAAGAAGAGGAAGCGGAAGCCCGTGTACTCGACCATGTACCCGGCCACGAGCTCGCTCTCCGCCACCGGCATGTCGAACGGCGTCTGGGTGAGCTCGGCCTGGGCGGCGACGAGGAAGAGCACGAAGCCGATGATCTGGGGGAAGACATACGGGAGGCCGATGCCGTCCCACCCGAAGATCGAGCCGGTCTGTTGCGCTTTGACGATCCCCTGCAGGCTCATCGTGCCCGCCATCACGACCACGCCGACGACCGCGAGCAGCAGCGGCAGCTCGTAGGCGATGAGCTGGCCGGCCGCGCGCAGGGCGCCGAGCAGCGCGAACTTGTTGGCGCTCGCCCACCCGGCCATCAGCACGCCGACGACCGCCAGGCTCGACACGGCCAGGGCGTAGAACACGCCGACGTCGAGGTTGCTGACGACGAGATCGGGGCCGGCCGGGAGCACCAGGAACACGAGGAACGTCGCGGTCACGACGACGAGCGGCGCGGCGGCGAAGATGTGCCGGTCGGACTCCGCCGGCATCACGTCTTCCTTCTGGATGAACTTGATGCCGTCGCCGAAGAGCTGGAACCAGCCGTGGAACCCGCCCGGGTCCATCGGACCGAGACGGCTCTGCATGTGCGCCATCATCTTCAGCAGGAAGACGTACCCGAGGATGATGGCGCCGAGGGGAATGATGGCGAGCACGATGATCGTCTTGATCGCCAGGATCGTCCCCCAGCCCACGTCGACCGCGAGCCACATCACCGGTCGATGTCCCCCAGGATGAAGTACAGCGACGCGAGCACGGTGATCACGTCGGGCACGTACACGCCGCGCAGCAACCAGGGCAGGATCGACACGTTGCTGAACGACGCCGAGCGGATCTTGACCCGGAACGGCCCCGTCGCCCCCTTCGAGATCACGTAGTACGCCATCTGGCCGAGCGGGTTCTCCGTCTCGA
>DASZGY010000082.1:0-28338 GCA_035938395.1 Acidimicrobiia bacterium | reverse complement strand
CGAGTTCACCGGCGGCGTGACGCCGGGCTTTTCCGCCAACGGCGGGCCGCTCGGGATCGCGGCGGGCCCGGACGGCAACCTCTGGTTCACCGAGGCCGTCAACCCAGGTCGGGTGGCGCGGATCACGCCCGCGGGCGTGGTGAGCGAGTTCACCGGCGGCGTGACGCCGGGCTTTTCCGCCAACGGCGGGCCGCTCGGGATCGCGGCGGGCCCGGACGGCAACCTCTGGTTCACCGAGTTCGGCGATCCGGGGCGCATCGGGAGGATCACCCCCACTGGCATGATCGACGAGTTCACGGCCGGTCTGACCCCGAACAGCGGACCGGTGGAGATCACGGCGGGCCCGGACGGCAACCTGTGGTTCACCGAGGGCAAGAATCCCGGGCGCATCGGGCGGATCACCCCGACCGGCATGATCGACGAGTTCGCCACCGGTCTGACCCCCGACAGCCAACCGAACCGGATCACGGCGGGCCCCGACGGCAACCTGTGGTTCACCGAGTTCACCGATCCGGGTCGGATCGGACGGATCACGCCGATCGGCGCGATCGACGAGTTCTCGGACGGCATGACCCCCGACAGCGGACCGCTCGGGATCGTGACCGGCTGCGACGGCAACCTGTGGTTCACCGAGAGCGCCAATCCGGGGCGCATCGCGCGGATCACGCCGACCGGCACCATCGACGAGTTCACGACCGGCCTCACCCCCAACAGCGCACCTGTCGGGATCGCCGCCGGCCCGGACGCCAACCTGTGGTTCACCGAGAACGCCAATCCCGGCCGGATCGGCAAGATCGGCGCGGGGTGCGTCCCCGCACCGGGACCGGTCGAAGCACAGCCCCGCTTCACCGGCTGACGGTCACGTTCCGCCGAACGACCGTCGGAGCGGGCGCTCCGCTCTTCGAGGGCACCGCAGGCCGGATCCGGCCGGGGGGTTTCGCCGGATCCGGCCCACGGAGGACGCACGGCAGTCGGCCGTCACAAGTCGCGAAGTACCGAGATCGCAGGGCGGGCCGTGCGGCGGATCACCGCCAGGGACGCGGCGGCGACCGCGGCGACTGCAACTGCCACGACCGCGGCGAGGTAGCCCCACGGCACGGACAGCGTGTCGGGGGGCGGATCGAACACGTCGGTCAGCACCTTGACCAGCATCTGGGACAGCCCCCAACCGGCGACCGCGCCGACCAGCAGCCCGCCGAGCGTGACGAACGTCGCCTCGGTGAAGACAAAGCCGCCGAGCTGTCGCTGACGGGCGCCGAGCGCAGCCGCGATCGCGAACGTGCGCCGGCGCTCCGCGAAGCCGAGACCGAGCACGAGTCCCGTCGACGCGGCGGCGAGCACGAGCGCGAAGCCGAGCTCGACCCGTGTGAGGCCGGACAAGTCGACCGCCGTGAGGCTCGACCCGACGACGCGACGGGAGGTGGCGACGTCGGTGACCGTCGCGCTCGTCCCGACCGTGTCGCGCACGCGCTGCGCCACGGTCTTCGGAGATGCACCGCCGGTGTCGATCAGGAAGGCGCCGACCGCGAAGCTCCCGGTCTGCTGAGCGACATAGTCGGCGTTGGCGACGAGCAAGCTGTCCCTCGGCGCGGTGGGGAACTCCTTCGCGACCCCGAGGAATCGGAACGGCACCGGTTTGAACTGCTGGGTCCCGCTGTCCTGCAGGCGCAGCGTGATGGTGTCGCCCGTATGAAGGCGGAAGTCCCGCGCCGTCTCCGCGCTCACGAGGACACCGTTCGGCTGCCGGGCGAGCCGGCCGATCAGGTCGCGAGCCGTGCCGCCCTGGAAGTACGAGTTCTGGAGCTTCGTCGCGTCGACGACCGTGCTTGTCCTCACACCGTAGAGATCCTGGAGGTCGGCTCCGACGTACGCGAATCGGTGCTGGATCGGCTCGATGCGTTGCACGCCGGGAACGCGCGCCAGGCGGGCGGCGCCGTGGGGCCCGATGTCCGCGCCCGGCGCCTGCGTGACGGAGACATCGCCCCCGTTGGTGAGCCGGGCGTCGATCCCGGCTTGCGCGCGGTACGTGTCGTTGAAGACCGCGGTCGCGATCGCGAACGTCGCGGTGAGTGCGACGAGCGCGACGCCCCGCGCGAGAAGGCGGCGCTGGCGCGACATGCTGGCCGCGACCGTGCCCGACAGGGCACCCGAGACCGGCCGCGCGGCCCGCCGTACGAGCGATCGACCGCGCGCGAGCACCGTGTACGCGATGCGCCACGTCAGGAGCCCGGCGCCGGCCCAGAACAACGCCGGCCCCGCGAGAGCCCAGTAGCTCACCGAGATCGCCGGCGTCCCTTCGGGAGCGAGTACGAGGTGGTAGCCGTTGCGTCCCGTGAGCCAGAACACGATCCCGGCGGCGGCGAGGAGCACGAAGTCGACGCCGTAGCGGAACCATCGCGGTGCACGCGCTCGACCCACCGTCTGCCGCCCTGCGGCCACGGTGGTCTCGCGAGCGTCCCGCCAGGCGGGCAGTGCGATCGCCAAACCCGCGATCACCACGCCGGTGATGGCGGCCCCGGCACCCGACACGACGGCCGCGGAAGTGGTCGCGCCGAAGCTCGCGGTGCCGAAGGCGAGCCGGCCCACGACGACCGCCGCGCCGAGGCCAACGAGCGCGCCCACGCCTCCCACGACGGCGGCCTCGAGGAGGCCGAGCTGCACGAGCCGGCGCGTCGTTGCCCCACGCGTGCGCAGCAGGGCCTGTTCGCGGCGGCGCCGCTCGGCACCGGCACCCGCCACCGCAAGGGTGAGCAGCGCGGCGAGCACCGCGCCGGGAAGGCCGAGGAAGAGGAACAGCACCTGCGCGTACAGGGCGTCGGAGCGGGCGGCGTCGAGGGTCGCCCCGAGGTTGTTGCCGACGAGCCCGGTGCCGGCCAGGCGGGCCTCGAGGTTGTGCGCCGACGTCGTGACCTGGTTGAACGCGGCCGAGGGGTCGCCCGGCAGCGCGTGCGAGACCCGGGCGTGAACCTGGGTCCGCACCAAGTCCGGGCGCGACTGCGCCAGCGGATCAAAGATCTGGTGCCACTGCGCCTCGGGGAGCAGCACCACGTTGTCCGGGGGCGCCTGGGGCTGAGCGCTGGGCGGCACCCCGACCTTTTGGAACAGGGAGTTGGCCTCGGGCAGGGCGACGACCCCGTCCACCGGCACGAGCGCCGGATCGAGGCCCGGCCGGCCGATGGCGATGACGTCGCCCGGTGCGATGCGCAAGTCGGCCGCGGCCTGCTGGGAGACGAGCACGCCCTGCGTGGGGCCGGCCAGGCTGCGCAGCTCTCCCGGGAACGTCGTGGCGTAGGAGTCGGGGAGCCCGAGCGCGACGCCGGGCCCGACGGTGTGGTTCGAGCCACCCGTCGTCGACGTGGAACCGGTCGTGCTCGCGTAGCCGACGGGAAGGGCTGCCTTCACGCCTGAGGTGGCCTTGGTCGTCGAGAGGACGGTCGACGGATCCGCGCCCGGTTGTGCCTCGACCTGCCAGTCGACCGGGACGCGCGCGACCGCGCGTTGGGTCATCGACGCCTTCGATGCCGAAAGAAAGAGTCCGATGGACGCGAGGAGTGCGACGGCGACTGCGACGCCGGCCGCGGTCGCTGCCAGCCGGCCTGGCCTCCGGGCGACGAGGCCGCGCAGCCACGTCAGGCCGAGCACGGCGCTTCCCGACGGTCGACGCCGAGCAGCTTCCCGTCGGCGATCTGCCATTGCCGGCCCAAGCGTTCGGCGACGTCGGCGTCGTGCGTGCTCACGACCAGCGCAGCACCGGTCTCCGACGCTGTCGCGAGCAGCGCGTCCATGACGCGCGCTCCGGTCACGTGATCGAGCTGGCCGGTCGGCTCGTCCGCGAGGATCAATCGAGGCCGTGCCGCGAGCACGCGCGCGACGGCCGCTCGTTGCGCCTGCCCACCGGAGAGCTCTTCCGGCAGCGAGCGGGCGACGTCGTCAAGGTCGAGCTGCGCCAGGGCGATCCGTGCCCCCTCGGCGGCCAACGCCGGGTCCGCGCCGCCGAGCACCAATGGCAACGCGACGTTCTCTTCGACGTCGAGGGACGCCAGCAGGCTCGGGCCCTGGAACACGACGCCCACCAGACGCGGCCGCAGCGCGGACCGGTCGCCGAGTGCCGGCCAGCTGATCGTTCCGGTGGTGGGATCGTCGAGCCCTGCCATCAGATGCAGCAGGGTCGACTTGCCGGATCCCGACGGGCCGACGATCGCGATCCCCTCGCCGGCGTCGACTTCACAACTGGCTCCGTGCACCGCGACGACGGCGGCGCGCCCGGCGCCGTAGGTACGAGCGACGTCGGTGCAACGGACGAGCGGATCGGGGCGGGCGCTCATGCCGCGATCCGTCCGTCACGAAGCGTGAACGTGCGGTCGGCCCGCTCGGCCAATTCCTCGTTGTGGGTTACCACGACGACTGCGGAGCCCGATTCGGTCAGTCCGGCGAGCAGATCGAGGACGATGCCGGCGTTGCCACGGTCGAGCTCGCCGGTCGGCTCGTCCGCCAGCACGACCGCAGGCGCATTTGCGACGGCGAGCGCGAGGCCCGCCCGGGCGGTCTCGCCGCCCGACAACTGCGACGGTCGGGCGTGCGCACGCGCCGCGAGACCGACGGAGGCGAGCAGTGCGGCGACGCGCTCGCGATCGGCTCGGCCGACGAGTTGCTGGGCTACGACGATGTTGTCCGTCACGCTCAGATGCTCGAGCAGGTTGGTCGACTGGAACAGCATCCCGACATGCTGCGCCCGCAACCGGGCACGCTCGGTTTCCGAGCGGCGTGACATCGGGCGGCCTTCGATGCGCACCATGCCGCCGTCGGGTTCGTCGAGGCCCGCCAAGCATGCCAGCAGCGTCGACTTGCCGGAACCGGACGGGCCCGTGACCGCCACCAGCTCGCCCGAGTCGACGTGCAGCGACACACCGCGCAGCGCCAGCGTCTCGTCGTCCCCGACGTGGTAGAAGCGGTAGAGATCGGTGGCTTCAACTGCAATCGGCATCCGACACCTGTCTTTCGCGTCCTGATGACCCTACGAATGCTCCGGTTACCTGCGAGTCGTCACGAAGTCAACGCACGGCAAAACATCCGCTGTGCGCGGCCGCTCCGCTCACGGCGTGCCTCGTAGCCTGGGATGCATGGGCGGCGATCAGGTACTCGTCGTCGAAGACGACGCCACCATCGGCCGAGGTCTCACGGAGGCGGTCGCCGCCCACGGCTACGAGACCCGGTGGGCGACGACCGGCGCCGAGGCGCTCGAGCACGCCGCCGGGAAGCCACCCGACCTCGTGCTGCTCGACCTCGGGCTGCCCGATCTCGACGGGATCGAAGTCTGCCGGCGCCTCCGGGCGCAGGCGCCCATGACGACGATCGTGATCCTGACCGCCCGGAGCGACGAGATCGACGTCGTGCTCGGGTTGGATGCCGGCGCCGACGACTACGTCACGAAGCCGTTTCGGCTGGCCGAGCTGCTCGCCCGCGTCCGGGCGCACCTCCGTCGCGCCCGTCCCGACGACGGCGACCGGATGAAGGTCGGCGACCTCGATGTCGACGTCGCCGCCCGCCGGGCGTCGCTCGGTGGGCACCACTTGGAGTTGCGAGCCAAGGAGTTCGACCTGCTGGCGCTGCTCGTGGGCGAGGCGGGACGCGTCGTCACCCGCGAGCGGATCATGGCCGACGTGTGGGACGAGCACTGGTACGGGTCCACCAAGACGCTCGACATGCACATCTCGTCGTTGCGCCGCAAGCTCGGTGATGGCAGCGGCGCTCCTCACATCACGACGCTGCGCGGCGTCGGCTACCGGCTCGAGGAGCCTTAGCCCGCAGCGTTCCGACCTCAGACGGGACTCAACCGCTCTCAGCGCCGTCGTCGCTTCTCGGCAGCACGATCGCGAACACCGGTTCGGGTGCCGCGCGCTCGATGACGAGGCGACCCCCTTCGGCCTCGGCCAGTGATCGCGCGAGGGCGAGGCCGATGCCGTGTCGTTGATCGTCCGTTCCCCGCCGCTCGAAGACGCGCTCGGGGTCATCGCCCCGGATCCCGGCGCCTTCGTCCGAGACTTCGATCGCGAGCCCGGTTCCGGCGGCGCGGGCGCGCAGCGTGACGGTCCCCGAGCCGTGGGTGGCGGCGTTGTCGACGAGCACGTCGAGCACTTGTCGGACCGCCGCCGAAGATGCGTGCACGGTGGGCGTCCCGGGCTCGACCATGGTCCGAAGCGGTCGTCCATCCGCCGCGAGTGGCCCGTGCCAGCTCTGATCGAGCTCGTCGATCACGGCATCGACCGGGAGCGGCGAGCGGCCTTCGTGCGTGTCGCGAGCGAGCGCCAGAAGGTCGTCGATCGTGCTCTCCAGGCGGTCGACTTCGGCGAGGGACTCGTCGATGAGCGTCGCGCGATCGACGGTCGGGTCCAGGCGTGCCATCTCGAGCTGCATGCGAAGCGCGGCGAGTGGCGTGCGGAGCTGGTGCGACGCATCGGCGCTGAACGCACGTTCCCTCGCGAGCATGGTGTCGAGTCGCGTTGCCGTGCTGTCCAGCGCGTCCGCGACGGCGTCCAGCTCGGGGATGCCGGCAGGTTGCGGGCGGACGCTGAAGTCGCCCTGGCCGAGCTGAGTGGCCGACCGGGCGAGACGGTCGACGGGGCGGGTCAGCCGACGGGACTGCCACAACCCGATCAGCGCGCTGATGCCGACAGCCGCCGCTCCGAGCGCGGCCATCACGAGCCACGCCCGTCGAACGCGGTCCGTCACGACGCTCGAGGGTGCGTCGGCGCGAACGACGCCGACGACGCGCTCCTGGCGAGGCACGGGTACGGCCGCGACGAGCGACCCCGACGCCGACGAGTCCGAGACGCTGCCGCGGAGCGCGGCGCGGACCGTCGCGTCCGGTGAGGCAGGCCCCGGACCCGTCACCCGGCGACCGCTCGCGTCGTACAGCGTGAACGCGATGTGGTCCTCGGTCGGGAGCTCGACCGGATCGCCGCCGGCGACGAACGTCTCGGGCACGTGTTGCGCAGCCTCGGCCGCCTCCCGTTGGATCCGCTGGACCTCTTCGTCGTGGTACAGCCGCCGGGCCGCGTACGCCAGAGGGACTCCGAACACGATCACCGCGAGAGCGGTGAGGCCCACCGACGACACGAGGATGCGGCGCCTCACGAGTGACCGCCCCCCGTGACAATGAGCGCGCCGCCGGCGTCGTTCACGACCTCAGCGTAAGGCGGCGTCGACGATTCCACCGTTGCCACCGGGGGATTTTGCCCTGCGGTTACCCTTGCCTGCGCAGCGCTTGACCCGCCGTTTCGTACGTTCTCCGGGTCCTCGATCGGAGCGCGATGCGGCACGAACGTCCACGCAGTCTCATCCGCACCGGACGCTGGACGAGCGCGACCGTGGCACTCGTCGTCTGCACCGTGGGGATCGCGACCACTCTGATTGTCGGGAAATGGTCGGCGGTCCTGTTGCTCGCGAGCGTCGCCGTGGCACTCGGGGGCTACTGGTGGATGGTCACGGCGGAAGCTCGCCGGCCAACCTTGACGTTGCGCGCGGTGGTCGTTGCGGTCGCACTTGTGATCGGCGTGGCCGTCACGATCGTCCCTCGCCAATCGGGTGACGTGTGGTCCTACGCCATGTACGGCCGGATCGTCGCCGTCCACCACGCCAGCCCGTACCGGCACGTTCCCGACGAGTATCCGGACGACCCGATGCTCCGATTCGTCTCGCCGGCCTGGCTGCACACCGGTTCGGTGTACGGGCCGACGTTCGTCGCGTTCTCGGCCGGCGTGGCACCCCTCGCGGGTGATTCCGGGACCCGCACGAGGCTCCTGTACGAGGGGGCGGCCGCGTTGGCCGTCGCCGGCGCGCTCGTGCTCGTGTGGCGCCGCACGCGCTCTGCTGCTGCGATCGCGTGGCTCGGGCTCAACCCGGTTATCGGGCTGCAGCTCGTCAACGGCGGCCGCAACGATGCGCTGATCGGGCTCGGTGTCCTCGGCGCGATCTTGCTGATCGAGCGCGAGAAGCTGCGCGCCTCAGGGCTGGTGACCGCCGTGGTGACGACGATCAAGGCCACCGGTCTGCTTGCAGGGGCGGGCCTCGCACTCTGGACCTGGCGACGGAGGGGCCTCCGCCGAGCGGCGATCTTCGCCGCCGTGACCGCGGTGACGGTCGTCGGCGCGTACATCGCGGCCGGCGGCACGGTCGCGCTCGGTCCGCTCCGCCACGCCGCGACGCAGCTCAGCCGGGGCTCCGTCTGGTCCGTGTTCCCGCGCGTGGGGCTGCCGGAGATCTCGACCACGGCGGCGATGGTCGTGACCGCCGCGGTGGTCGTCGTGTGCCTGTGGCGCTACACCAGAGACGACCCAGTGGAGGCCGGACTCGCCGGTCCGGCCGCGTTCCTGCTCGCCGCTCCGTTCGTGCTCCCCGGGTACCTCGGGTGGGTGCTTCCCGGTGCCGCCTTGCAGCACACCGGGAGGACGGCCCGCATCGTCGCTCTGCAAGCAACCCTGCTCGTGGGTGCCTACGAGATCTTCCGCACTCCGATGTCCGGGCCCGTCGGCGATGCCGTGTCGAGCACGGCCGAACTGTTGGCGCCGCTCCTCGGCATCGCCCTGCTCGCCGCCTACCTGGTGCGGCCGCGAGCGTCCAGAGCTCAGGGGTGGGCGAAGGACGGCGCGCCCTCGAGGGCGAACATGAGGTCGTCCTCGTAGCAGTACCACCAGTCCTCACCCGGCTCGTAGGACTCGATGATCGGGTGGCGCGACGAGCGGAAGTGCGCGGTCGCGTGGCGGTTCGGTGAGTTGTCGCAGCAGCCGACGTGGCCGCAGGACATGCACAGCCGCAGGTGCACCCACTGGCCGCCGATGCGCAGGCAGTCCTCGCACCCTTCGCTGCTCGGCGTGACGTCGACGACCTGGTCGAGGTGAGTGCAGGTTTGAGCCATCGCGTGCTCCAGTCCGGTTCGGAGGGCGTTGAATGGTCAACAAGCGTCGCAATCCCAGGATTCCGGATGCAGAATTCTCGGTGAGCCGCTCGGGAGGAGGCAGTCGATGGGGTCGAGGATCACGACGGTGAGCACCAGGGAGATCCCTTTTCCGCGCGAGGCGACCTTGAGGGCGATCTGGGAGATCAAGAACATCGAGCTGACCGAGGTGAAGGCCGACGCCGTGAACGTCGATCCCGAGACTCCCACGCGGGGCACCTACACGGTCCGGGGGCGCTTTGCCGGCGTGCCCTGGCACGGCGAGTTCGCCTACGAGCTCAACGAGGGCGGGTTCCACAGCCGCACCGCCGGCGTCCCGCCGGACCAAGCGACCGTCGAGGGCGGGTTCGTCGTGACGCCGATCGCGGGTGGATGCACGGTCATCCATTACGAGCAGTACGTGCTCGCACCGTGGCTGCGCCCGATCAAGCCGGTCGTGTGGATGTACCTGCGCTGGAGCATGCGCCGCGAGCTCCGCGACCTCGAAGTGCTCGTACGGCGGTCCCAGGCGTCCGATCGGGAACGGGTCAGAGGATGACGATGACGAGGATGAAGAAGCCGACGAACGTGAGGACCGATCCGACCTGCGCGTTGCTCTCCTTCCTGACGAGCCGGTCGTGCACGAACGGGATGTCTGCTCTCGCCGGTGCAAAGCCGACGTTCGGCCGGCCGGCGTGCGTGAACAGTGATGTCGCGAGAAAGCCGAGTCCGATGAGAGCGAACGCCATCGCAACAAAGGCGAGGATCGTCGCGATCTCTCCTTCGCCGCCTGCTCTCGCGAGGATGCCTGCGCCGGTCACCACGATCCCGGATGCGGGAACCAGGGGTGTCGTCCGGGCATTCACGGTCGCGGCCGACCTCTCGAAGTCTTCGATGACGGCGAGGGTCACGTCCTCTTCGTTCTCACCTGCGGCGACCCGCTTGTCGATCTCGTCCTGAAGCGCGTCGAGCGGCGGGATCTTCTGCCCCATGCGATCCGCATGGACGTGAAAGACCCGTCGCCACCCACGGGCGCGCACCCTGCCCACCTGCGTGAGTGTAACGACGCGGCAATCTCCGCCGTTGCACGCTCGACGGCGTCCTCTTAGAGTCCGACCGCTCGAACGGCCACCCGGCGGTCGCGCTGCGTCGAAGGAAGGAAATGCGACTGCGCTCCAGACGAGTACGCGCCTCCACGACGGGCTTGATCGCCGCCGCGCTTGTTGCCGCGCTGATCGTGCCGATCGCAGCGGCGAGTCCGCTCTCGGCGCAACCCACGACGCTGCACGGCCGGGTGCTCACCGGTGCGACGCCACTCGAGGGCTTCGACGTCACGCTCTCTGCGACCAGTGGCGGCGGAGGACCGCCGGACACGTTGGCAACGGCGACCAGCGCCGCCGACGGCACCTTCGACCTCTCCTACGACGTCCCGGCGAGGCCCGGCGCCGTCCTGTACCTGCTCGCATCCAACACGACGCCGCCGCCGGGCCCGGGTGCCGTGACCCTCGCCTCCGTTCTCGGCCGCGCGCCGATCCCGGCCGACGTCGTGGTCAACGAACGGACGACGGTTGCGTCGGCCTACGCGATGACGCAGTTCACCGAGAACGGCGTCATTGCCGGGCGCGCGCCCGGGCTCCAGAACGCAGCGGGCATGGTGCGAAACCTCGTCGACCTCTCGAATGGCGACATCAGTCCCGTCCTGGCCGGCTCTCCCAATGGGAGTGACACGTCGACACGCGAGACGTTCAACTCGCTCGCCAACATGATCGCCGCGTGCATCGCAAGCCCGGGAACGCAGTGTCCGGCGCTCTTCGGTGCGACGACACCTCCTGGCAAACCGGCGCCGGCCGACACGTTCCAGGCGATGGTCGACGTCAACCTCAACCCGTGGCAGAACGTCGCCACCCTGATGGCGTTGTCGTCGTTGCCTCCCGCGCCGTACCAGCCGGCGCGCTCTTCGGCTCCCGACGCCTGGACGCTGGCGCTGCGCTTCGTCGGGGACGGCGCGTCCATGGACGGCCCCGGGAACATCGCGATCGACCACGAGGGCAGCCTCTGGGTCACCAACAACTACGAGTTCAAGCCGACGGCGGTGCAGCCGGTGTGCGGCGCCGAGAACCTGCTCCGGTTCACGCCGACGGGGGAGTACGTCGCGGGATCCCCCTACACCGGGGGCGGCTTGAGCGGCGCAGGGTTCGGTATCGACATCGACCCGTTCGGCGACGTATGGGTGGCCAACTTCGGCTTCGCCGCGCCGCCGCCCGACTGCCCCGAGCCGTTCCAGCCGGTCCACAACACGGTGTCGCAGTTCCGTCACGACGGGACGCCGGTGTCGCCGAGCTCCGCGGCGCGCTCGGGCGCGGGCGGCGGCTACACCCAGGGCGGGATCTCGTTTCCCCAGGGCCTCGTCTCGGACGACGAGGGCAACATCTGGATCGCCAACTGCCAGAACGACAGCGTCACGCAGTACCCGTCCGGGGATCCGAACAAGGCGCAGCAGCTCACCGGCATCGGTGTGTCGAAGCCCTTCGGGGTCGCACGCGCCAAGAGCGGCGACATCTTCGTGGCCGGCGTCGCCAGTGACACGGTGGCCGAGCTCCGTCCGGACGGGTCACCGGCTCCCGGTTCGCCGTTCTCAGGTGGTGGGTTGTCCCACCCCTTGGGCGTCGCCGCTGACAGTCGCGACAACGCGTGGGTCGCGAACTCCGGGCTCATCGACATCCCGTGCCCGCAGGTGAACCCGGGTTCGCTCGGCGGCTCCGTCACGCTCATCGCGAACGGTCAGGCGACCAACTTCACCGGCGGTGGGCTGACGATCCCGTGGGGCATCGCCGTCGACGGGAACGACACCGTCTGGGTGGCGAACTTCGCCGGCAAGCGGTTGTCGCAGTTCTGCGGCGCCGACCCATCGAAGTGTCCCGCCGGATTCACTCCCGGGCAGGCGATCTCGCCGGCGGTCAGCGGCTATGGCTTCGACGGTCTCACACGCAACACCGGCGTCGCCGTCGACCCGTCCGGCAATGTCTGGCTGTGCAACAACTGGAAGGAAGTCCCGGTCCAGGCCAACCCGGGCGGCTACGAGATGGTGACGTACGTCGGCGTGGCGGCACCGGTGACGAGGCCGGCGCCCCGGCCCCGGCCCCAGCAGACCGTCCCGAGGTTCACCGGCTGACCGACGCGGAAGCGGTCGGCGTAGCCTCGTCGGCGATGGCCGACTGGGCGACGATCTCGTCGCTTGCCACCGCCGGCGGCACGCTGGTGCTCGCGGCGGCGACGTACTCGGCCGTGCGTTCCGCCAACCGCTCTGCCGCCATCGCCGAGCAGACACGGGAGGTCGGGCTCCGCCCGGTGCTCGTGAACTCGCGGCTCCAGGACCCGGAGGAGAAGATCGGCTGGCAGGACAATCACTGGACAAAGGTTCCCGGTGGTGGGGCAACCGCCGAGATCGTCGACTCGAACCTCCTCCTGACCATGTCGCTGCGAAATGTCGGTCCCGGGATCGCGGTGCTGCAGGGTTGGCTTCCGAACACGGAACAGGACCCGGCTGGGCGCGTCGCCGAGCGGCCGCACAGTGATCCTGACGCCTTCCGTCGTCAGACGAGGGACCTGTACGTGCCGCCCGGGGATGTCGGTTTCTGGCAGGGAGCCATCCGGGACACGGGCGACGGCGCGTACCCCGACATGGTGCGCGCCATCGAGGCGCGCCTGCGGATCACCGTGGACCTCCTGTACACCGACCACGAAGGTGGACAGCGCGCGATCAGCCGCTTCGCCTTCATCCCTCGTCCGGACTCGGGATACATGTGCACGGTCGTCCGGCACTGGAACCTCGACCGGCAGGACCCGCGCTAATTCGCCGACGGGCGGGAGCGGCAATCCATCCGGGAGCCCACATCGTATGAAGGGGGAGTTCTCGGCCGAGGTAGGAGAAATCATGCGCAAGCTTGTTGCCCTGACCGGAGCGGCGGTGGTCGCGACCGCACTCGTCGGTGGCCCGGCGCTCGCCGACGTGCCCACCAAGTCGAAGCCGCCGGTGACGCTGCAAGGAAAGGTCACCAACAAGGGCACTGCGACGGTGAAGAACGGGAAGGTCACGGTCGAGGCGGACGACTTCTACTTCAAGTCGACGTTCCTGAAGGCGAAGCCGGGGACGACCGTCACGGTGTCGCTGAAGAACGAGGGCAAGACGCAACACACGTTCACCATTGACGCCCTCGGTATCGATCAGGCGCTCAACCCCGGTCAGAAGGCGACGGTGACGGTCACGCTGCCTGCGAGTGGCGCCACCAACTTCTATTGCCGGTTCCACGGGCCTCAGGCGACGAACCAGGGCATGCAGGGCGCGTTCTTCTCCAAGAACGGTGAGGCGGTGAGCACGGCCGGCGGCGCCTCCGCATCGGCGGGATCCGCGCCCACGGCCACGACGACCGCCTCGTCGTCGAGCTCCGGCGGGATGGGCTCGGGCTACTGAGTCCCGTCGCTCTGGGACTCGGTGACGGAGTCTCCACCGGGTGACATGAACGCGAGTGGGATGCCGGCGCCGGCCTCGCGACGCAGGGTCGCAATGCGCCGGCCCGGCTGCACCGCGTCCTTGACCCGGCCGAGGCGGTCGCCGAGCAGCGCGGACGTTGCGTCGAGGTCCTCCACCGTGAACGCGACGCCGTAGAACCGGGCCGGCTCCGACCCGGCGGGCGCATCGGGCCCGATGAGCTCGAGGATCGGCCGGCCGAGACGGAAGAAGGTCTGCGTGAAGGGCGGGCCGTACTGGTCGGTGTGCCGTCGGCGGCGCGGCTCGATGCCGTGCACGGCCAGCGCTTTGATCGTCCGATCAGGGTCCGGTGACATCAGGACGAGGTGGTCCAGTGCGACCGTCCCGTTGGCATGCGACGCGGGATCGGCCGGCGGTGGCGCAGGAACCGTGGGCAGCCCGTCCACCTCGACGCCGCCCGGGACGCCGGCGACAGCCCACCCGCTGATCTTTGGGCCCGCGAACCCGAGGCGGATGGCAACGCCGTCGACCGCGCAGACGCCGTCCTCGTCGATCGTGAAGCCGAGCGCGCGCCACGCGCCGGGATCGGCCGCGACGTCGAGCGCCACGAGCTCGGGCACGGGCATCAGCTCGGAGTGAACGACTTCACGCCCCGGCGGTATGCGCCGGGGACGAGCGCTCGTGCAACCGGCGCGAGGCGCGCCACCCGCGTGGCGTCGATCTCGACGCGGGGTCGGCCCAGGCCGCGGAGCAGCGTGTGCGACACCTGATGCTCCGTGCGGCGGACGAACCGCGGCACCTTCGCCGGATCGGAGCCTGCCGTCATCGGCGTGGGCACGTACCCGGGGTAGAGGACATGGAGCCGGACACCGCGATCGTCGACGGTGTACGAGAGACTCTCCGTGAACGCGCTCAACGCCGCCTTCGACGCCGAGTACGCCGGCTCAGCCGGCCCGGGCGCGCGGCCGGTGTCGGACGAGACATTCACGATGACGCCGCCCGAACGCTCGACCATCCCGGGCAGCACCGCGAGGGTTCCGGCGACGGCGGCGAAGAAGTTCGTCTCCAAGACGGTGCGGTATTTCTCGATGCCGTCGGCATCCGGCTCGCCGATCCCGGCGTCGTTGACGAGCAGGTCGATGCGGCCGTGCGCCGCTTCGAGCTCGGACAACACCGACGCGAACTTGTCGGTCTCGCTGACGTCGCAGACGACGTAACCCGAGGCCGGTGACGAGCGCCGCATCTCGGTCGCGACCTCCTGCAACAGCTCCTCCCGGCGGGCAATGCCGATGACGGTCGCGCCCCGGGCCGCCAGGTCCACGGCGATGCGGCGACCGAGCCCGGACGACGCCCCGGTGACGACGGCGATCGAACCGGGGACGTTGAAGGTCGTATCCACCACTCTTCTCCTCCACTGCCCTCGTCGTCGGGTGAAGGTCAGGGTGAAGGTCAGGCGGCCGCTTTCTCCGCCGTCCCGTGGTCGATCTCGTCGTGAGCAAGGAGCTCGCGGCCGGCCACCGTCGCGATGCGATCGTCCCACCCTTCGGCGGGGGAAAGGTACCGGCGCGCGAAGCGGACGCCGATCAGCCCCTTGTGTGGGTCCGACGACTGCTCCAGCAGCAACGCGGCCGAGACGGTGCGAGCGAGCTGCGTCGTGATGCGGGCGGCGCGGCCTTCGGCGAGGTCGGCGTCGAGTGCCGGGAGCTCGTCGATGCGGCGCGCGAGCTCCTCACGGGCGGCCGTGACGGCCACGACACCCTCAGCGACGTACTCCGGCCCGGCGGCCGCCGTCTCGATCGCTCGGTCGACGCGCGCCAGAGCGGCTTCGTGGGCGGCGTCGCGCCGGATGGCGCGCAGGACGTCGAGCTGGCAGATCTGCTCGGTGCCCTCCCAGATCGGGTGACACTGCGCGTCGCGCAGCTGCCGCGTGAGCGGCCAGTCCTCGCAGTACCCGTTGCCACCGTGCAGCTCGACGGCCTTGCTCGCGGCCTCGACGCCGAACCGGCACAGCCGCACCTTCGTCGCCGGGACGAGGATGCGCCGGAGGCGGTCGCCGTCGCGCGAGCGGGCGGCGGCCGCGCACTCGAAGCCGAGCGCGAACGCCGCTTCGAGCTCGGCGAGGAGATCCACGAGCTGCTCGCGGATCAGCGGGAGGTCGACGAGCAGCCGGCCCTTCGCCCGCCGGTGATGCGCCCAGATCGTGCCCTCGAGGAACGAGCGGCGGGCGATGCCGAGACCCATGAGCGCGACACCGAAGCGTGAGCCGTTGACCATCTCCATCATGCGGCCGAGCCCGCCGGCGTCGGTCTCGGAGCCGCTCCCGCCGTCGTCACGGCGACGGGGTCGCAGCGCGTAGCCGAGCGCGTCGTGGAACTCGACCTCGCCCGTCGGCACGCTCTTCGTTCCCAGCTTCGGCTTGAGCCGGCGCATCGAGATCCCATTGCGCGAGCCGTCCTCGCGCTCCTTGGGAACGAGGTAGAGCCCGAGGCCCGCCGGGCCCTCGGGCGCGCCCTCCGGACGCGCCAGCATCACGATGGCGGCGCCGTCGATGTTGGAGCAGAACCACTTCTCGCCGTTGATCATCACACGGCCGTCGCCCACGTCACGCGCGGTGCAATGCACGGTGCGGCCGAGGTCGGAGCCGCCGTCGCGCTCCGTGAGGAACATCGAACCGTCGACGCCGCCGTCGAAACTGTCGCCGCGCAGTCCGGGCAGGAGCGCGTCGCGTACGTCGGGCGGGGCGTATGCAGCGACGAGACCGGCGACGCCGCTGGTCATACCGAGGCTGCACACGAGGCCGGTATCGGCCTGGGACAAGAGGTAGCTGGTGGCGGCGAGCATCACGCCCGGTGCGGGGCGGCCGCGATCGGCCTCGTCGCGGGCGAAGCCGCCGACGTACCCGCTCGCCCACAGCGCCCGTTTCGAGTCGACCGCGGCGGGATGGTGGACGATCTCGTTGACCTCCTCGGCCCACTGGTCGTAGCGCCGGAGCTCGGGGGGATGGGCGTCGACGACCTCGGAGTTGGGCGCGACCCGCTCGCCGACGAGCCCGCCGAACTCGCGCAGCTTGGCGTCGGCCCACTCGAAGTCCTCCGCCGGGCAGTCGCGCCGCACGCGGTCCTGGAGGTCGGGGTCGAGGTCGTACCAGTTGTGCCCGATCGCGGAGTCGAGGCTGGCGTAGTCGATCATCGATGCTCCCCGTTGCCTGACGTTCACCTGTCAGCCTACGACGCCACCTGGTAGGCATGCGCGGCGATGTACATGGAGCCGGCCGATCTCATCGACACGCGGTTGCGGGTCGCCACCTGGAACGTCTGGTGGCGGTTCGGGCCCTGGAAGGAGCGCCAGCCCGCCATCGCCGAGACCCTGCGCCGCATCGACGCCGACGTGATCGCGCTGCAAGAGGTCTGGAACGTCGATGACGGACCGGGCCAGTCCGAGGCGCTGGCCGACGCGCTGGGCTACGAGCACGTCTTCGCGGAGGGCTTCGACGCGGGGGAGGCGTCTTTCGGCAACGCCGTCCTCTCGCGGTGGCCGATCGCGGCGAGCGACACGCGCACGCTCCCTACCACGCCGTCGACCGACGAGTTCCGGGTCGCGCTCAAGGTGGACGTGGACGGTCCCCGGGGGCGATTCGAGCTCTACACGACGCACCTCAACTGGAGGTACGACGAGAGCCACGTCCGCCAGGCGCAGGTCCGGGCGCTGGCCGAGTTCGTCGGCGAGTCGACGGGGCGCCGGTTCCCACCCATCGTGTGCGGTGACTTCAATGCCGAGCCCGACTCCGACGAGATCCGCATGCTCACCGGCCGCGCCGCGGTGCCTGTCCCGCGCCTGGTGTTCGTGGACGCGTGGGACGTGGCCGGGGAGGGGAAGGGGTACACGTGGTCGAACGACAATGCCTTTGCAGCTCGTGATCTCGAGGCGGATCGGCGCATCGACTACGTGCTCGCCGGATGGCGCAAGGAGCGCGGCGCCGGTCATGTCGTCGACGCGCGCGTCGCCGCCATCGAGCCGATCGAAGGCGTGCACCCGTCCGACCACTACGCCGTCGTCGCCGAGCTGCGGTACTAGGCGACGCGATGGGCATCGATCTCGCCGAGCTGCAGGTCGCGCCAGGCGACTCGCCTCGGCTCGGCCGGCGGGACCCTGGTGACCGACTCGGCCTGACCGGCAAGGCGGCGGCGCGCGAGCAGCGCGACGGCCTGCTCGACGAGCTCGAGGCATTGCACGGGCGGCTCTGGGCCGAAGCCGAGCGGAGCGTGCTGCTGGTGCTCCAAGGTGTCGACACGTCCGGGAAGGACGGCGTGATCCGCCGCGCGCTCAGCGGGCTCAACCCACAAGGTTGCTCGGTGACGAGCTTCAAGGCGCCGACGACCCTCGAGCTCGAGCGCGACTACCTGTGGCGCGTTCACAACGCGTGCCCGGCTCGGGGACGGCTGGGCGTCTTCAACCGCTCGCACTACGAGGACGTCGTCACGGCGCTCGTCCTCGGGACCATCGACGACGATCACTGCCGGCGCCGGTACCGGCACGTGCGCGAGTTCGAGCAGATGCTCACCGACGAGGGCACCACGCTGGTCAAGGTGTACCTGCACATCTCGCGCGAGGAGCAGCGCCGGCGGCTTCAGGCGAGGCTCGACGACCCGACCAAGCGATGGAAGTTCAGGCCCGAGGATCTGGAGGCTCGCAGGCAGTGGGATGCGTATCAATCGGCGTACGAGCAGGCGATCACTGAGACGTCTACGGACATCGCGCCGTGGTGGATCGTGCCCGGCGACCGGAAGTGGGTGCGTGACATCGTCGTGGCGACGCTGTTGCTCGAAACGTTCCGCAGGCTCGATCCGCAGTTCCCGCCGCCGGATCCCCGACTCGACGGCGTGATCGTCGAATAGCCACCGTTGCCGACGTCAGCCGGCGCGCCGGCGCTCCTCTTCGGCCGCGGCGCGGCGGAAGGCCTCGCGCGGCCGCTGCAGCGAGCCCAGGGCGACGACGTCACGCGGGAACAGCATTGCGACGGTCCAGTCGAGCGCGATCCGGACGCGACGGTTCAACGTCGGCATCTTGGCGAGGTGGTACGTGCGGTGGAGCCACCAGGCCGCAAAGCCGCGCACGCGGATGCGGCCGGGGAGCCGGGCCACACCCCGGTAGCGGCCGAGCGACACGAGCTGGCCGCGGTTGTGGTAGCGGAACTGCTGCGGCGCGCGCCCTCGGGTCGAGGCGACGACGTTGCGGGCCAGCTGCTTGGCCTGGCGGATGGCGTGCTGCGCGGTGGGCGGGCACAAGCCGCCCGTCGTGAGGTCGGGCACGGCGGCGTTGTCTCCGGCGGCCCAGACGTCGGGCACGACACCTCCGTCGGCGTCCTGGACCCGCAGGTACTCGTCGCACGTGACGCGGCCCCGGTCGTCGACGGGGAAGCCCGAGCGCGCCGCGAGATCGTGCGGGCGCACGCCGGTCGTCCACACGAGCGTCGTCGCCGCGAACTCCTCGCCGTTCGACAGCCGCATGATCCCACCCACGGCCGACTCCAAGCTGGTTTCCATCCGGACGTCGATCCCTCGCCGCGTCAGGCGGCGCTGCGCGTACTCCGCCAGGCCCTCGTCGATCTCTGGGAGAAGACGATCGGTCGCCTCGATCAGCACCCACCGGGCGCGCTCGCCGCGCAGCTCGTCGTACCGCTTCAGCGCGGCGCGGCTGAGGTCCTCCAGCTCGGCGAGCGCCTCCACCCCGGCGTAGCCGCCGCCCACGACGACGAACGTGAGCAGCGCCCGCCGTCGGTCGGGGTCGGTGATCTCGGCGGCAGCCTCGAGCCGCGCCAGGACGTCGTTCCGGAGATGGATCGCCTCGTCGATCGTCTTGAATCCCACCGCCTGCTCCGCCAGCCCCGGCACCGGCAACACCCGGCTGACCGACCCCGGCGCCAGGACGAGCACGTCGTACTCGAGGTCGACGGACGACCCCTCGAGGAGATGGACACGCGCCCGGCGGGCGGCGTGGTCGATCGTCTCGACCTCGCCGACGATGAGCCTGGTCCGGCGCAGGACGCCTCGCAGCGCGACCACGACATGGCGGGGCTCGATCGTCCCCGAGGCCGCTTCGGGCAGGAAGGGCTGGTACTGGAGGTAGTTCTCCGCGTTCACGAGCACGATCTCGTGGTCCGGGCCGCGGAGCCGGCGCTCGAGCCGCAGCGCCGCGTACGTGCCGACGAAGCCGCCCCCACACACGAGGACCCGCATATTTGTGAAGGGTTTCACGAGGGTCCTCGCGGGTCAACCCACACCACGGATGCATGCGGAGGGGGACCATTAGGGTCCCAGCGCACGCATCGAACGCGATCGACGGAGGGAGAGGCGATGCCGAGTCCTGAGCAGGTGCAGGCGGCGGTCGACGCGTACGTCGCCGCCTACCAGGAGAACGACCGGGATGCGTTTCTGGACGCCTTCGCCACCGACGGCGTCATCGTCGACCCCGTCGGCACCCCGCCCCACGCCGGGCGTGACGCGCGGGGCGCCTTCTGGGACACGGTCCATCAGCTGACCGAGCGCATGACCTTCGACGTGAAGGACGTGACCGTCTGCGGGAGCGAGGCCGCCATGGTCTTCCGGATCCACGCCTCAACCGGAGACGCCGGGATCGTCCTCGACGCCGTCGACATCTTCGAGGTCGACGACGACGGGAAGATCTCCTCGATGCGGGCGTACTGGGACATGAGCCGCGCTGCCCCGGCCGGATGACCCCGGTGACCAGGGCGCTTGACCGGGCGGTCAACTCGACTGGTGAGGTCCCGCGGCCGTAGGCCACAATGTCTCGGCCATGCGGGTTGAGTCACGGGATTCCCTCTCGCTCAAGCCGGCCGAGCTCGACGAGTTCGGCCAGCTCCTCGTTTCGGTCGAGCTGCCCCTGAAGGACGATGCGCTCGACGACCACATCGAGCGGTTCCCCCTCGTGACCCGCACCACCGCCGACGACGAGCTCCACGGCTTCCTCTTCGGCTCCCTCGAGCGGATCGGCGGCACGCCGTGCATCCTCTGGGGGCTCGGCGCCATCCGCCGCGGCCGCCAGGCGCGCCTCGCGCTCGACCAGCTTGTCGGCGAGCTGTACCGCCGTGCTGCCATCTCGTTCCCCGACGAGGACGTGCTCGTCGCCGGGCGGTTCGCGCATCCGTCGTCGTACGCACTGCTCAACTCACTCGCAGACGTGTGCCCGCGCCCGAGGTACTCGCCGACCGGTGAGGAGCGGGCGTGGGGCCGGCGGCTCGCCCGCCGCTTCGGCTGCGACGGCCGCTACGACGATCGCAAGTTCCGGCTGAAGGCGAACGGCGCCTCTGCGGCCGTGCTGCACTCGAGCGCGGTGAAGGCGGGCGGCAAGGCCGCCGCCGAGGTCGTCGGCACCGTCAAGCCGCACAAGGGCGAGGCCGTCATCGCGTTCGGCTGGGCGACGGCCGAGGCGCTGTCCGACGGCCTCTCGCCGCCCAAGACGCGCAAGTAGCGCTCAGCCGCCGCGCCGTGCCGCGAGGGCGGCGTCGAGCTCCGCTCGAAGGTCCTCGGGCGACGTGACCGGCCGCCGGCAGGCGAAGTGCTCGCAGACGTACGCGGAGGGCTTCCCGTCGACGAGCGCGCGGTCCTCGAGGAGCGGTGTGACGTGGGCGCCGGCTCCGGGCGCGGCACTGACCGTGACCGCGGCCGGCAACAGCCGTCCGTGCACCTCGCGCCGGAGCGCGTCGGTCTCGGCGCCGGCGTCGCCGATGACCGCCACCTCGAGCGGTGGTGTCACCAAACGCTCCAGCGCGCCAAGGAGATACGCGAACGCGCTCGCGTGCTCGGCGAGCACAGGGCCCAGCAACCGGAGCACCTCTTCGGCGGGAACCTCGTAGCGGCCCACTCCCGTGAGCGCGGCCAACCGGAGGAGCCCGCTCGACGCGAGCGAGTTCTCGGCCGGCGTCGCGTTGTCCTGGTACTCCTTCGGCCGCACGATGAGCGACTCGGCATCGACGCCGGTCGTGAAGAAGCCGCCGCCCTCGTCGTCGTGGAAGAGCCGTAGCATCTCGTCGGCCACCCACCGGGCGTCCCCCAACCAGGCCACGTCGTCGACCTCGGACAGCGTCACGAGTGCCTCCAGCAACGCGGCGTAGTCCTCGGCGTAGGCGAGGTGATTGGCGCGGCCGTCCTGCCACGAGCGCAGGAGCCGCTCGTCGTCGCGCCGCAGGTCAGTCAGCAGGAACCGCGCGTTGCGGCGGGCCGCGTCCATCCAGTCGTCCCGCTCGAACGCGGCCGCCGCCTCGGCCAGCGACCGCAGGAACAACGCGTTCCAGGCCAGCAGCACCTTGTCGTCGAGTCCGGGACGGACGCGTCTCTCCCGTGCGGCGAACAGCGTGGGCACGGCGCGCGACACGGCATCGGGTGGGTCCTCGGTCCGGTCCACGACATGGAGGATGTTGCCGCGGTAGCCGGTGTGCGGATCCTCGAAGTTGCCGCCCTCGGTCACACCGAAGTAGCGGACGACATCAGGCGCGTCGTCGCCGGCGATGCGCTCGATCTCGTCGAGGGACCATAGGTAGAACTTGCCCTCGACGCCCTCCGAGTCGGCGTCCTCGGCCGAGAAGAAGCCGCCCTGCCGGTGACGCAGGTCGCGCAGCACGTACTCGATCGTCTCCTCGACGACGCGCCGGTACCGCGGCTCGCCCGTGACGAGGTGCGCGTGCAGGTACGCACTCGTGAGCAGCGCCTGGTCGTACAGCATCTTCTCGAAGTGAGGGACGAGCCAGTGGGCGTCGGTCGAGTAGCGATGGAAGCCGCCGCCGACGTGGTCGTACATCCCCCCGGCGGCCATGGCGTCGAGCGACACACGCACCATGTCGAGCGTCTCGGGCGCCTGGTTGCGGACGAAGGTGCGCAAGAGGAAGTCGACCGTCATCGCCTGGGGGAACTTCGGCGCCGGCCCGAACCCGCCGAACTGCGGGTCGTACTGCGACCGGACCGACTCGTAGCCGCGGGCGAGGATCTCGGGCGAGGGCGCGGGCCCGTCGCCGGTCGCGCCCAAGCTGCCAGCGCGCTCGAGCGCCTTCGTGAGCTTCCCGGCCTGCTCGAGGAGGTCGTCGCGCCGCCCGCGCCACGCTTCGTCGATCGCGTCGAGCACGGTGACGAACCCCGGCATGCCGTGACGCTCCTCCTTGGGGAAGTACGTCCCACCGAAGAACGGCCGGCCCTCGGGGTCGAGGAAGACGGTCATCGGCCACCCGCCCCGGCCGGTCATGGCCTGTACCGCTTGCATGTAGATGCCGTCGACGTCGGGCCGCTCCTCGCGGTCGACCTTCACGCTGACGACCAGGCGGTTCATCACCGCCGCCACGTCCGGGTCCTCGAAGCTCTCGTGCGCCATGACGTGACACCAGTGGCACGACGAGTAGCCGACCGAGAGGAGCACCGGCTTGTCCTCGGCGCGTGCCTTCTCGAAGGCCTCGTCGCCCCACGGGTACCAGTCGACGGGGTTGTCGGCGTGCTGGCGGAGATACGGGCTCGTCTCGCCGGCGAGGCGGTTCACCGCGTCGAGGGTATCGGCCTAGCGCGCGGCGCCCGTCCCGAGCCGTTCGGTGGCGGTGGCCTTCGCCCACCGGTAGTCCGGCTTGCCCGACGGCGAGCGCACGATCTCGTCGACCAACACGACGTCGCGCGGCGCCTTGTACCCGGCGACGTGCTCGCGGACGTGCGCGTCGAGCTCGTCGAGCTGCGGCGCGGCACCGTCGCGGGGTTGCACGACGGCGACGACGCGCTCACCCCACCGGCTGTCGGGCACGCCCACGACGACGGCGTCGAACACCATGGGGTGGGCCTTCAACGCCGCCTCGACCTCTTCGGGGTACACCTTCTCGCCGCCGGTGTTGATCGACACCGAGCCCCGGCCCAGCAGCGTGATGGTGCCGTCCTCCTCGATGCGGGCGTGGTCGCCCGGCACCGACCACCGCACGCCGTCGACCACTGGGAACGTGGCCGCGGTCTTCTGCTCGTCCTTGTAGTAGCCGAGCGGGATGCGGCCCCGGCGGGCGAGCTTGCCGACGACGCCGACCGGCGCCGGGCGGAGCTCGTCGTCGAGCACGGTCGTCTCGGCGTTCACGGAGAAGCGCGGGGCCTCGTGCACGGTCGCGCCTGCGGAAGTGATCGACTGGCCCTGGCCACCCGACTCCGACGACCCGTACCCGTCGACGACGAGGCTGGCGGGCAGTTTCTCGGCCAGCCGCGTCTTCACGGACGGCGACAGGATCGCGCCGCCAGAGAGGATCACGCTGCAGCACGACACGTCGACCGCCGGGTCGAGATCGTCGAGCGCTTCCACCAACGGTCGGGCGAAGGCGTCGCCCACGATCACGAGGAAGTTCACCTGCTCGCGGGCGACGAGCTCCCAGAGCCGCGTCGGCTCGAGGCTGCGCTCGGGGGAGATCACGACGCACCCGCCGGTGAACAGCGCGGCGAAGGCCATCCAGTGCGCGGTTCCGTGCATGAACGGGCACGCCGGCAGGCAGCGGGTGCGTCCTTCCCGGGCGCGGTCGGCGATCTCCTCGGGTCGGGTGATCTCGTTCCCGATGCCGCCGCCGCCGAGGGCGCCGAAGAAGATGTCCTCGGCGCGCCACATGACGCCTTTGGGCATGCCCGTCGTGCCTCCGGTGTAGAGGATGTAGAGGTCGTCGGGGGAGCGCTGCTCGAAGGCGCGCTCGGGCGACGCGCCGGCGAGCGCCTGCTCGTAATCGACGGCCGCGAGTGTGTCGAGCCTGGCCGCGGATCCGTCCTCCACGGCGACGAACGTCTGCAGCAGCGGAAGCTCGCTCCGTACGGCTTCGAGCTTCGGCGCGAACTCGCGGTGGAACACGATCGCCTTGGAGTCGGAGTCGTCGAGCAGGTACCGCAGCTCCTCCTCGACGTAGCGGTAGTTCACGTTGACAGGGACGGCTCGGAGCTTGAACGCCGCCAGCATCCCCTCGACGTATTCGGTCCCGTTATAGAGATAGAGAGCGACGTGATCACCGGGGCCGACGCCCTGCTCGGCAAGATGGTGGGCGAGGCGATTCGCCCGCTCGTCGGCCTGGGCGTAGGTCAGGCGCCGGTCGCCGCAGATGAGCGACTCGCGCTCGGGAACGGTGTCGACCACCCGTTCCCAGAGATCAGCCAGGTTGTATTGCATAGCCCGTCGAACCTAGTCGGCCGGCCGGGGGCGTGAAGTCACGCCGAGCTTGGCGCGTCGCACACGTCAGAAGTCGGTGCCGCCGTCGACCGGGATCGTCGCCCCGGAGACGAAGCTCACCGCTTCCGAGCACAGGAACACCGCCACCGCGGCGACTTCCTCGGGCAGCCCGACCCGGCCGAGGTCGTTCTCGGCGCCGAACTCGCGCACGATGGCCGCGTATCCCGCCTCGAGCGGGCCTTCGGGGAGGCCCCTCGGGTCGGTCTCCGTGAGGTACTGCTCGAGCGCCGGCGACATCACGGTGCCCGGGCACACCGTGTTCACGAGGATGCCCTCGGGCGCGAGCGCGCGGGCGAGGTTCTTCGACGCGCTGGCCATCGCGGCGTTGGCGGCGGTGTGGGCGATGAGGCCGGGGCTCTGGTGACGGATCGACGCTTCGGCGAGGTTCACGATGCGGGCGAAAGTCGCCTTGCGCAGCAACGGAAGGGCGGCCCGCACGGTGCGGATCATCGAGACGACGCCGACATCGAAGTCCTCGAGCCATTCGTTCTCCGTCAGGTCGTCGAGCGCGCCGACACGGGACGGGCCGGCTGCGTTGATGACGCCGTTGAGCTCGCCCCAACGCTCGTCGAGGAACGTGAACGCGGCTTCGACCTCGCCGGTGTCGAGGAGGTCGCATTGCAGGCCGACGGCGTCGGGCGCGCCCGCCGCGATCAGGTCGTCCTCGGCCGGGCGGACGTCGGCGTCGTGACGACCGAGTACCGCGACGCGACAGCCCTCCGCCGCGAGGAGGTCGGCGGCGGCGCGTCCCATGCCGCGCGACCCGCCGGCGATGCAGATCGCCCGGTCGGCGAGTCCGAGGTCCATGGTCAGGCCGCGAGCTGGCGGGCCAGATGCGAGGCGGTGAGCGGCTCGCCGGTCGCGCGTTCGACGAGACGGTCCCAACGCAGCGACGCCCCGGGGCGGAAGACCTCGTCGACCAGGAGCCGGCCGGCGGCGGGCTCGTCGACGACACCCCCGGCGCGCGTGTCGAGCGTCGCCTGGAGCTGGGAGGCGACGAGCTCGCCGTAGAGGTAGTTCTGGTAATAGACGGGCGCCACGGTGAGGTGGATCTTCGCCGCCCAGTCCGGCGCGTGCCGCCCGTCGGGACGCCGGACCCGCTGGAACCGCTCGACCAGTTCCCACCAGCGCGCGTCGTGGTCGGCATCCGGATCGGCGTAGAGGCCACGCTCGAAGTTGGTCATGACGAGCACCCAGCGGGCGAACACGAGCAGCGCCGCTCGCCGCGCCTCGGCGAGAGGGGTGGTGAGCGCCTCGACGTCGGCGGCGCCGATCCCCGCGACGGTGGCCAGCCAGCGCGGATCGCGGGCCAGGCGACCGAACAGCATGGCGACGCCTTCGGTCGTCAGGGCGTGGGCGGGCTCCCGGAGAAGCCAGGGGAGCGAGGGGTCGAGCTCGCGGTCGTAGACGGCGTGGCCGAACTCGTGGAGCATCGTCTCGGTCCACCGTTCGTTGGGCTCGACGTTGCAGAGCACCCGCACGTCGCCCTCGCGGTCGACGTGGATGCAGAAGGCGTGCTGACTCTTCCCCTCGCGCGCGTAGAGGTCGCTGCGGGCGAGGACGGGCCGCGTGTCGAGGCCGAGGCCGTCGTAGCTGCGCACGGTGAGGGCTTCGACGTCGGCGTGCTCGAGGAGAGGATCGAGGTCGACGGCACCGCTGATCGGCGGGTCCTGGAAGAAGGGGTCGTCGAGGTGCCACGGCCGGAGATCGGCGGGCTCGCAGCCGAACCGTTCGGAGAGTGTGGCGTCGAGGCGCGCCTTCCATTCGCCGAACGGCTCTCCGGTCGCCTGCTCAACTTCGTCGAGGGTGGCGAAGAGGCGTCCTTCGTCGAGCTCGCTGGTGGCGAGCGCGAGGGCGAAGTGGTCGCGGTAGCCGAGCCGCCTCGCCGCCTCGTTCCGGAGCCGGGCGAGCTCGCGGACGCGGTCGGCTACCTCGGCGCCGACCTGCTTCGACGCGTCCCACGCCGCCCGCCGCGCCGCCGAGTCGTCGCTCGTCCGCAGCACATCGGCGATGGCGTTGTCGTCGACGCGCCGGCCGTCGATCTCGCCGCGGAACGTGTTGAACGTCGTCTCGACCTCGACCTCCAGCTCGACGATCTGCCGCCGAAGCTGGGCGTCGATCTGGTGCGGGGCGAACGCGTCGTGGAGCACGTCGAGCTGCCGGGCGACAAGAGGGTCGAACTCGTCCGCCTTCCGGCGCGCCGCCTCGATCGCTCCGAACGCGTCCGGGTCGCCGAGCAGCTCGCGTCGCTCCAGCTCGATGCGCTCCCGGCGCTCTGCCGCTTCGGGTGAGGCGCGAGTGTTCGTCTCCCACCACGCTTCGGCGAGCGCGGTGTCGAGCGGGCGGAGCTTGGCTTCGAGGAGGGCGACGAGCCGGTCCGCGTCTGACACGACCGCGGAGTCTACGGGCGCGTCTCGAAACGTTTCGTGCCCACGCCGATCAACAGCTGGTCGACGCGGGTGATCGGGTCGGGGAGCGCCAGGGCGGCAGCGGCGGCGACCTCCCGGCGGAACCGAGCCCACCCCGCGTCGCCCAGGTTGTGCCGCAGGTAGCGGCCCCAGAAGCTGATTTCGGAGCCGGCGAGTGCTTCTCGTTGCGAGACGCAACGGCGGTACGTCCGCGACCCGAGGTCGACGCTTCGGAGGCCGCTTCCCTCCAGCGCGGCGCGCAGGCGAGCAGCGTCGCCGAACCATGCCTCCCACGGGACCGCAGCCGCGATGACTTCGCTTGCAGCGTCGATGTCGACGAAGCGACCGGCAACCGAGGTCCAGATGCCCGTGAGCTGGCGCTGCTGCCCGTCGTCGACCGGCTCGTCGTCGAGCGTTCCCCACGCCGTGACGCCGAGCCGCCCGCCCGGGCGGAGGGCCCGCACCATGTCGGCGAGCGCAGTGTCGTAGCGCTCCACGTGGGAGACGACGAGATTGGCGACGACGACGTCGAACGTGCGCGCCGGAAACGGCAGGCCGGGTACCCGGGCGGCGGCCAGGGGAGCAGCGATGTGGTCGCGGGCGAGCTGGAGCATCGGCAGCGACGGGTCGACGCCGACGATGACCGGGCTGTCGGCGCGTTCGAGCGCGGCGGCGGCGACCACGCCGGTTCCCGTACCGACGTCGAGCATCGCCTCGTCGGGTTCGAGCGCGACGAGCTCCAGGAGATCGCGTGCGACTTGCTCGAAGCTCGTATGCCACGCGCGGTCGTACTCGTTGGCGACCGAGTCGTACGACTGCCAGGGGCGTTCGGTGATCGCGTCACCAGGTGAGTGGAACGGTCTCACGGCTCGGGGAGCGGCTGTTTGAACAGCGCCAGGTACGCGTAGCCCTTGACGTTCTGCGTGAAGACGCCGGTCATGGGCGTTGCCGCGTAGGCGACCAGCTCCCAGCCAGCGGACCCGAGGTTGTTGAGGCGCTGGTTGAAGCGGGTCAACTCGTCGGCTTGACGCTTCTTGCGCCACCATCGCTCCGGGATGTTCATCGCTTCGACGTGGTACGACCACCGTGTCATCGCGGCGGATCGTAGGTCCGGCGTTCAGGAGGCTGCGAAGGAACACGGGTCCCGGCGAACCGGTCCCGTGACTTGTCGGCTACTTGAACCGTCTAGCGCACTGAACGCGAAGGCGGCGGGCGGAAAGCCTGCAGCGACCCTGCATCACCGGAACGCTAGAGCGAGGAAATAGGCGATACCTGCG
>DASZGY010000081.1:0-14080 GCA_035938395.1 Acidimicrobiia bacterium | reverse complement strand
GAGCCTCGGCTGCTGGAGGGCTCGAGCGCCGACCAAAGGACGGTGACCCTCGAGGTGGTCGGGGGCACCGTCGCATCGGAGGACGTGGCGTACGCAACCGAGAGGATCGAGCAATTCTGCCGGCATGCCCCCGGCGCCGTGAACTGTCGTGCGCACCTGTTCGCGCTCGTCGATGAGCATGGCCGTTCGATGGCGATCGCCGACGCGGTCCTGGTTCTTGCCGGTGACATCGCGATCTGCGTCGGGGTCGAGGCGGCGACGGTGCCCGATGCAATCGACGATCTCGCGGCCCGCCTGGACCGCCGGATCAAGTCACTCGACACACCTGACGAGAGGCTGGGCCGAGACGTTCAGGCGCCCTGCTCGGAGACGACGCGTGTGAGCTCGACCCGTGATCGGATCCCGAGCTTGCGGTAGATGTGGCGAAGGTGGGCGTCGACGGTGTGATGGGAAAGGAACAGCCGGGTCGCGGCTTCGCGATTCGTGAGACCCTCGGCAACGAGGTCAGCGACGCTGCGTTCGCTCTCGGTCAGGCTGCTCCACCCGAAGGTCGGCCGGTCGGCGCCCGAGGCTCGATCGTCGAGGCCCGGCGCAGAGGAATCGGACCCGCGAAACCAGATGAGCGATCCGATCACCGTGTTGTCGTCCTCGACCGGTTCGCACTGTGCCAGCACGGCGTTGCCGTTCGTGAGCGAAAGGTCGGCGGCGCGATTCTCCCCAGTCGTCGCCCGCGACGCCCACTCCCACAGGAGACGCTGGTCCGTGGGCTCGAGGATGCGCGCGGCAGCGGGGTTCGTCATCATCGTGAACTCGCTCACCAACGCCAGCGGGCCTTTTGCGCGCCGGCGGGCGGACTGAAAGGTCTCGTGCATCACACGTTCGACGGCTGACGTGCCCTCGAACAATCGCTGCTCGATCTCCCAGGCCGTCTGTTTGGCGAGCGGGAGCATCAGCGAGTTGGCGCGAGCCACTGAAGTCGTGACGTCGATGATGCCCGCCATTTGCCCGGTTCGATAGTCGGTGATCGGAACCCCTGCGCACGCCATGTCCGTGAGAGCGTCTGCGAAGTGCTCACCGCCCCTGATGAAGGCCGGTGCACGCTGCGCCAACGCGGAGCCGATCCCGTTCGTGCCGGCGCTCTCCTCGCTGTAGTAGAAGCCGGGAGCGAGCAGGATGGCGTCGAGCCGGGCGCGAAGTCGTGGATCCGAGACCCGGCGATCGACGATGTGACCGCGCTCGTCGGTGAGCAACAGGCTCGTTTCCGTTCCCGCGAGATCGTCACTGAGCTTGTCGAGAACGGGCGTCGCGGCGCGCTCGAGTCGGCTCCCTTCGTCGACGTCGGGGTCGTACGGCGGGTCGAAGGTTTCTGGTTGGAGGCCGACCAGGGCGGCGCGACGCCAGGACTCCACGATCTCAGTGCGAACCGGGCGCACGACGCCCGCGCCGGTGAGAAACCCTTGTAATGCATCCCGTAGGCCGAGATCGGAACGGGGCACACATCGAGTGTGCACCCGAGCACCGAGGGCGAACAAAGCGTCGCCGGCTCACTCACCTCGATGCGTTGCAGGTGCTGAGAGTGGCGGGCGGATCCGATTCCTGATCTCCAGCTGACCTTTTCCCTTACGCGAGCAAGCTTCTCGAGACGGTCCCGCCGCCGGGCCGCCAGTGCGATCGGCCGAGGCTGGCGGCCGGAGAGACGTACGCGATCACGGGATGTGCCGGGTCCCTCCTATGGCAGATGCTGATCGGTGTGGGAGATCAGCCGTACCGGCCAGGCCGTGGACCCTTGGGACGACGCCGCCGAGGAGACGCAGGGCTCGTACACCGCTTCCTGGGTCTCGACGAGCCCACGGCTGACGCGCCGCAACTCGTCGCCGAGATACATCGGTGGGCATTGGGACTGCCGTTCGTGAACGAGCTCGACCGTGTGCCCTCGGTGCCGCACGTCCGCCGCTTCGCCGTGGACTGTCCGCCCCTGAATTGCTCGGCCGTCTGGCTGCTGACCGGCGGGTACGAGGCCGAGGTCCCCGACGATCTCAACGTCTACGCAGTGCTGCCGCGGTCGCTCGCGCACGCGTTCGCCGGTGCCGGGGGAAACCTCGGCCCGGACCTCCCCGACGGCCGCCGCTTCGTCGCGATGGGCGCACCGACGAGACCCGACGAGCTGCACGGCCTGGAAGACCTGCTCCTGGTCGCGTACATGTCCGTGTTCGAGGCAGCCGAATAGCGGAATGACCGGGAACTAGTCCCGATAAGAACTCCGTCGTGGCCGCACGCGACTCACAGCAACCTCCCATCTTCGTCCGAGCGCGGTCTCAGCGCCGGTCGCCATCCTGTGCCTGACGCACGACAAGGAGTCCGCTCTATGTTTTCCCGCAACCTCACGAGATTCATCGCTGCCGGCGCCGCGGTCTGCGCGTTGGCGATCGGCGGCTACGCGATCGGCCACTCAACTTCCGGCGACGGCGGGTCGAGCACGGCGAACGCGGCACCGGCCGGCCGATCTGCCCCGCCCCAGGTAAACGGTCAGGCCCCGAAGAACTGGAGCCCCGGGACGGGGACGATCATCACGGGAGCCGCGGCGGACAAGGCCACTGCTGCTGCCGCGGCCAAGTACCCGGGAGGGACCGTCAACCGTGTGCTGCAGCTGAGCGACGGCTCGTACGCCGTGCACCGGATCGCCACCCCAGCCCCCCACCACATCTTCGTCAGCAAGGATTTCCAGGTCACCGGAACCGCGTAGTCGCCCGGTCTTCAGCGAATGGAGCGGACGACGGGATTCGAACCCGCGACCCTCACCTTGGCAAGGTGATGCTCTACCAACTGAGCCACGTCCGCGTGAACCGTTCAGAATAGCGCCCTCCCCTGGCGCTCCCGAGGCCTGGATAGCCTGCGCCGCATGCGCATCGGGATCTTCGGCGGCGAAGTTGCGGGGCACGGTGGCATCGACGAGGTGGTGGCGTCGGCACGGCGAGCGGCGGACGAGGGCTTCGCCTCGTACTGGATGCCGCAGATCTTCGGCCCCGACGCGCTGACATCGCTGGCCGTGGTCGGGCGCGAAGTCCCGCGCATCGAGCTCGGCACCGCGGTGGTGCCCACCTACCCGCGCCACCCGATGGTGCTGGCAGCGCAGGCGCTGACCACTCAGGCCATCAGCGGTGGGCGGCTGGTCCTCGGCGTCGGGCTCTCGCACCAGCTGGTGATCGAGGGGATGTTCGGTCACTCGTTCGAGAAGCCGGTCCGCCACATGCGGGAGTACCTCTCCGTCCTGATGCCGCTCATCCACGAGGGAACCGTGTCGTTTCCGGGCGAGACGCTGAGCGCGATCGGTTCGCTCAGCATCACGGACTCCACACCGTTCCCGGTGGTCATCGCCGCGCTCGGTCCGAAGATGCTCGCGCTCGCGGGCACGGCAGCCGACGGCACCATCACCTGGATGACGGGCCCGACCACGCTCGAGAGCCACACCGTCCCTGCCATCACGAAGGCGGCCGCGCAAGCAGGGCGACCGCCGCCGCGGGTGTGCGCCGGCCTTCCGGTCTGCGTGACGGACGACGCCGACGGGGCACGCGAGCGCGCCGCGCGCGTGTTCGCGGTCTACGACTCGCTTCCGTCGTACAAGGCGATGCTCGACCGCGAAGGTGCGACCGGCCCGGCCGACGTCGCCATCGTCGGTGACGAGACCACGGTGACTGCGGCGGTGCGGCGGCTCGCCGACGTGGGCGTCACCGACTTCGCCGCGGTGGAGTACGGCTCGGTCTCGAACGGCGACCGCGAGCGCACGCGCGACCTGCTGCGTTCGCTGCTCTGAACCCGTGAGCGAGGGCCCGCCCTCGCCGCTCGAGGCGCTGGGCGCGCTGGCGGCGCAGGAAGTCGAGGTCACCGACAGCCTGCGTCACGTCGAGATGTACACGGTGGGCGGTCTCCTCACGATGCTCTGGCACGGCGACCCGGAGGTCGAGCACGTCGTCCTCGCGTGCGGTGGCGCAATGGGCGGGCTGCTGGGACCGGCCGAGGGCCTCTACCACGACCTCGGCGTCCGCTTCGGCCAGCAGGGCATCGGCCTCGTCCGGGTCGGGTACCGGAAGCCGAACGACCTCGGCGCGTGCGTCCACGACCTGGTGGCGGTGGCCGAGCTGGCGGCGCGGCGCGGCGCTCGCCGCTTCGTCACGATGGGCCACTCCTTCGGGGGCGCGGTCGCCGTTCGCGCTGCGATCACGCTCGGCGACGACGCGGTGGGCGTCGTCACACTCGCCACCCAGTCCGCCGGCTGCGAGGAGGCCGAGCGGCTGGCCGGGACGCCCGTGCTCCTCTTCCACGGCGGGCGCGACGAGATCCTCCCGCCGCAGGCGAGCGAGCTCGTGCAGATGCTGACCGGCGGTGAGCTCGTCGTGTTCCCGGAGACCGGGCATCTCTTCACCGAGTTCGCCGACGAACTGCGCACGCGGCTCGGCGCCTGGATCCCTGCGCGTTTCTCCTAGGGCAGCGGCGCGCCGGCAATCTCCAGAACGACACCGACGGCGCCGGCGAGGATCAGGGTCAGCACGACGCTGCGGCGGAGCACGAGGAGCGAGACGGCGGCTGCCATGAGAACTGCGTACTGCCAGGCCTCGTGGAGGGCGAAGGCGAGGGGGATCGCGGCACCGATGATGGCGCCGACCGCCGCGGGTCCGGCTCCGTCGAGAAACGCGCGTATCGCGGTGTTGCGCCGGAGCGTGTTGAAGCGTTTGGCGCCGAGGAGCACGAACGAGAACGACGGTGTGAACGCGATCAGCGCGGCCAGCAGACCGCCCCCGACGCCGTAGGCCGCGTATCCCACGACAGCGACGGTCTGGGTCACCGGTCCCGGGGTGATCTGGCCGAGCGCGACCGCATTGAGGAACTCCGTGTTCGTCATCCAGTGGTAGGCGTCGACGGCATCGGCCTGCATGAGCGGGATGATCACGAAGCCGCCGCCGTACGCGAGCGCGCCCACCTTGAACGCAACCCAGGCCAACGCGAGCAGACCGCCCGTGGTCGGCGCGGCCGCGGCGGCGATCGGCCAGAGGTGGAGGCCGAAGCTGCCGCCCCGCTCGACGTATCGCAACGCGACCTCGACCACCCCGCAGCCGATCAGGACGAGGACGAGCCACGGACCGAGCGTCGCTGCCGCCACCCCACCGAGGGCCGCGTACGCGATCCAGCGCCAGTGCGCCGGCGAACGCCGCCAGCTCTCCGGCACGAGTCTGAGGCCGGCGTGCACCGCGACCGCAGCGACCGCCGCCCCTGCGCCGGCCCCGGCGCCCCGGATCCAATCCGGCGGCGACCCGAGGAACACAGCCGCGAGCGCGAGGATCGCCGCCAGTCCCGGAAGGATGAACGCGGCGCCGCCAACCACGGCGCCGACCGGCCCCGCGACGCGCCACGCGCAGAAGATCGCCAGCTGCGTCGAAGCCGGTCCGGGCAAGAGGTTGCACGTCGCGACCGCGTCCTCGAACTCGGTGGCGGTCAGCCACCCCCGTCGATCGACACAGAGGTCGCGCAACAACGCGATGTGCGCCGGCGGCCCACCGAAGCCGGTGCAGCCGATGCGCCCCCAGTGCACAACCACCTCACGGAGCCCGGCGGACGTCGGCTCGCCCGCGTCACTCATCACGTCGTCCCCGCGCATTACGTCGTGAGCCTCGTAGCCTGACGCCATGCGCTCGTTCGACCGCGGTGCCGTCCAGCTCCACGTGCTGCATCACGCGGCGCAGCACGAGATCCACGGGGCCTGGATCACGGAAGAGCTGGCCCGGCATGGTCACCGCATCAGCCCCGGCACCTTGTACCCGACGCTGCACCGAATGGAGGACGAGGGCCTCCTGCGGTCGCACACGAGAGTCGTGGAAGGTCGAAGACGGCGCCTCTACACCGCGACGCCTCGAGGCCGACGAGCTCTCGAGCAGGCACGCCGCACGTTGCGGGAGCTCGCCGCCGAAGTCCTCGGTTGAATCTCGGCAAACCCATCAGGTAATATCGTATTCCGATATCGGATTTCGTTTGAGTCCTCGGATGGAGGGAACGCCCATGAGCAGCGTGAACATCCGATACATGGTCGACGACGTCGACGAGGCCGTCGCCTTCTACACCAAGCACCTGGGCTTCACGCTCCTGACGAGCGCCGCCCCCGCGTTTGCCGACGTCGCTCGGGGTGACCTTCGGCTCCTCCTGAGTGGCCCGGCGAGCTCGGCCGGGCGACCGATGCCCGACGGCACGAAACCCGTCCCGGGCGGCTGGAACCGCATCGAGTTCGTCGTCGACGACATCGTCGGCGAGGTCGACCGGCTACGCGGTGCGGGGTTGCGATTCCGCAACGACATCGTCGTCGGGCCCGGCGGATCCCAGATCCTGTTCGACGATCCCTCGGGGAACCCGATCGAGCTGTTCCAGCCCGCCTAGCGCGAGCTCTCACCTCGGGGCTTCAGCCGCTGCACGATCAGTTCGGCGGCGGTGCGCTCGAGTCGCTTCGCCTCGTCGTCGGTTACCGGGTGCAGGTCGTTCCCCGACACGCCGACGGTCATGATGCGGTCGCCGACGCGCAGCTCGAGGAACGGCACGAGGGCCGTTCCCTTGGTGTAGAAGTAGGCGCCGTCGCCGAGCCCGCGCACCGTCTCCGGCCGTTTCGCGTTCTCGCGGCCTTCGAAGCCGTTGCGGCGCTCGTCGGTGCTCGCCTCGTCGACGAAGATCGAGTAGTCCGGGTTCTCCTGCTCCTCGCCCACATAGTCCTTCGACGTCCACGTGCAATACGTCCCGGGGATGGTGCGGTCGGTGTCCTGCTCGCCGCCGTGCATCGGGGTTCCCATGAACGCCGTGACCTCGTGCGTCGTCAGCAGGCCGCACGCGTTCTTGATGCGGTCGTTCGCGCCGCTCGAGCTGCTCGATGCGTCGCCGTCGCACGCGGCGGCTCCGACACCCGAGACGAGCGCGGCGACCAACGCGCAGGCGCGGAAGCTCCCGATCACGTCCCAGCCAGCCGGGCCACGACCGGCGCGAAGGACTCGTACTGGTCGTCGCCGAGCACGACGTACGAGACACCCCACTCCTCGCGGCGCTGCGCCAGCAGGTCGCAGCACTCGTCGACCGTGCCGACGAGCGCGACGCCCGACTCCAACGCGACGTCGGGCTCGAGTCCGAAGCCGGGCGCGATCGCTTCGGCGAGCGCACGCCGATCGTCGGTGATGGACGTCATGAAGTAGCGGATCTGCAGCTCGAGATCGTCGAACCGGTCGCCGGCGCCCTCCCGCACCCATTCGATCTTCTGCTTGGTCATCGCCGCGATCGTGTCCTGCACCGCGTCGGAGCTGATTTCGCCGGCGCGCAGGTTCGGGTTGATCCCGACGATGTCGGCCTCGCGACCGGCGAGGCGGAGCAGCTTCGGCCCGCCACCACCGACGAGGATCGGCGGGTGGGGCTTCTGCGCGGGCTTCGGGATCCCGTCGTAGTCCTTGATCGTGTAGTGACGCCCTGCGAGGGAGAAGGGTCCGTCGCCCCAGGAGCCCTTCAGGATCGTGAGCGCCTCACCGAGGCGTTCGATGCGCGTGCCGTGCGAGTCGTACGGGAGACCGAGGGCCTCGTAGTCGGCCGTCATCCACCCGGCGCCGATGCCGGCTTCCACACGGCCGTCCGACAACACGTCGATCGACGCGAACTCCTTGGCAACGACCGCAGGGTGCTTGTAGTCGTTGCCGAGCACGAGCGTGCCCACACGCAGCGACTCGGTAGCCTCCGCCGCCATCGCGATGCCGACCATCGGCGCGTACGGAGTGTCGACGAAGTGATCCGGCATGTACAGCGTCGAGTACCCGAGTGCCTCTATCTTGCGCGCCTTCTCCTTCCACTCCTGCGCCGACGTCGCTCCCCCGGTCTGGACTCCGAAGCGGAACCTGCGGTCGTGCGCCATCACGTCCCTTCCAATCTTGCGACGGCCGGCGCGAACTGCTCCATGACGTCGACTCCCACGACGACGTAGCTCATACCCCACCGTTCACGGCGGGCCAGCACGTCCTCGATCATCTCCTCGAGCGTCCCCGCCAGCACCACCGGAGTCTCCAAGGCCTCCTCGGGCGCGACGCCGAACGCGCCCGCCATCATCTCGGCCAGCGAGCGGCGATCGTCGGTGAAGTTCGTGAACCCGACGAACGACTGGAGCTCGAGGTCGTCGAAGCGGTCGCCGGCGGCCGCGCGCAGTCGGGCGACCTTCTCGTCAGTGGCCGCCCCCGTCATCGAACGAGCGGCGTCGTCGCTGATCGCCACGCCGCCGCGCAGGTTGGCGTTCAGGCCGACGATCGCCGCCTCCCGTGCGGCGACGGAGAGGATCTTGGGGCCGCCACCGCCGATGATGAACGGCGGATGCGGCTGCTGGACGGGCTTCGGTTGCCCGTCGAGATCGGTCACGGCGTAGTGCTTGCCCTGGAACGTGATCGGCCCGTCCGCCATCAGGCCCTTGAGGATCGTGATCGACTCCTCGAGACGGTCGATGCGCACGGCGGCCCGGTCGAGCTCGATCCCGGACTTCTCGTAGTCAGCCGTCATCCAGCCGGCACCGAGGCCCAGCTCGAGGCGCCCATCCGAGAGCAGGTCGAGCGTCGCCGCCTCGCGGGCGAGCACCACCGGGTGCTTGTAGTCGTTGGCGAGAACGAGTGACCCCACCCGCAACGTGTCGGTGACGGCAGCAGCCGTCGCCATCGCCGGCATCGGTGCCAGCGGATGGTCGATGAAGTGGTCGGGCACGAACAGCGTCGAGTACCCGAGCGCTTCGGCCGTGCGGGCCTTCTCACGAAAGTCGGATGCCGACGCCGCGTGCGAGCACATGACGCCGAAGCGGAACTTCCGGTCGTGTGCCACCGGCGGGCAGGCTATCCGACGCCCGCGTCAGCTCCCGGTCGAGCCGAATCCGAATGTGTTGCGTTCCGTCGAGCCGAGGTCGTCGACCACGAGCCACTCGATCATCTCGACGTCGAGTAGGACCAGCTGCGCGATCCGATCGCCGCGGCTGACGTCGTACGGACGGGTGGAGTCTGTGTTCACGAGCAGCACCTTCACCTCGCCGCGGTAGAGCGGGTCGATGAGCCCTGGTGTGTTCAGACAGGTGACACCGTGGTTCAGGGCCAGGCCGGAACGGGGCAGCACGAAGGCCGCGCACCCGGACGGGACCGCAATCGCGATGCCGGTCGGGACGAGAGCGCGTCCACCGGCGGCGTCGATGTGCGCATCGACGGCAGCGTGGAGGTCGTACCCGGCGTCGTCAGGATGTTGCGCGGCGGGCAGGGGCAGGTCGGCGTCGAGCCGCCGGATGCGGACATGCATTTTTCTCCTGTCGCCGTCGCAAGCTCCGGCTCAGCGGCGGAGGTCCGCGAACCGCCCCCGCCGCGAGGCGTCAGGCTACGCGCAAGTCCTCGACAAGCTCAGACCGCTGCTCCTCGGCGAGCTCCACGACGGCGTTGTAGTTCGGATGGTCGACGACGATCCGCACGGGGCCCGCGGCGAAGGCATCGACCTGCTCCGGCGTGAAGCTGAACTTGAGGTAGTGCACGGTGGTGGTGGTTTCCTCGCGGGTCAGCCGCTCTTCGTCCTCGGGCGTGCTCGGCACCGACGACCCGTCGTGCAGCCAGATCGACACCGCCCGCTGGATGCCGACCAGCTTGGGGAGCCACTCGTAGAGGCGCTCCTTGTTGTCGATCTCGACGAAGAGCGTGCCCGACAGCTCGTTCGGGCCCGGGATGAGCTGGTTGTACGTGTCGAGCTCGGTGCGGATCTGCTCGTCGGTCAGCATGCGCTCGATGCGCGCCATCTCCTGGACCTGGAACCGCATCGTGTCGGTGTTCTCGAACGTGATCGTCAGCAGGTCGCCGAGCTGCACGCGACGCCGCTTCTTCATCTCGACGATGTGGCGCCGGAACTCGTCGCGCTCGCGTTCGTATTCGCGGAGGTCCTTGATGTCATCGATTGTGAGCTTGCGCATGGTCACTCCTCGTGGAGGCCGTGGCGCGGGCTACGCAAGCGGCCCCGGACGAACTCCGGGGCCGCCGGCGCACAGACGGATCAGCGCGGCTCAAACGCTGTTGCTGCTGACCTGCTCGAGGCCCTGCGTGAAGCGACCGGCGTGGCTCTTCTCCGCGCGAGCCAGCGTCTCCAGCCACTCGCCGACCTCCTCGAAGCCCTCGTCGCGGGCCGTGCGGGCGAACCCCGGGTACATCTCGGTGTACTCGTAGGTCTCGCCCTCGATCGCCGACTTGAGGTTGGCGTCGGTGGGGCCGACCTCCACACCCGTCACCGGGTCGCCGACCTCCGCCAGGAAGTCGAAGTGGCCGAACGCGTGGCCGGTCTCACCCTCGGCGACGGAACGGAAGAGCGCGGCGACGTCGGGGTAGCCCTCGACGTCGGCCTTCTGCGCGAAGTAGAGGTAGCGGCGGTTGGCCTGGCTCTCCCCCGCGAAGGCCTCCTTCAGGTTGTCGTGGGTCTTGGATCCTTGCAGCTTGGGCATGGTGCTCCTTGTGTATTCGTCGATCGGTCAGGGGGCTACGAGGACTGCGCGGCGCACTCGTCGCACAGCCCGCGGAAGTTGACCTCGACCGCCGAGACGGAGAACCCGCGCCGGTAGCGCGGCGGGAGCCGGACGTCGGGAAGGTCGAGGGGAACGTCGCGGACCTTGCCGCAGCGGGTGCAAATGAGGTGGTGGTGCTCGTCCTCGACATTGGGATCGACGCGGTAGCTACCGGTCCCGAGGTCGAGCAGGACCACCTCGCCCATGGCGGCGAGGTCGTTCACGGTTTGGTAGACGGTCTTGAGCGAGATCGTCGGCATCTGCGCCCGGGCGGCGTCGTAGATCGACTCGACCGTGGGATGCCGGTCGTCGCCGTGCAGCAGGCCGAAGATCGCCTGGCGCTGAGGTGTCACCCGCAGGCCCTGCTGCCGGAACAGTTCGGTGAGCTGGTCGACCGTCTTCATGACGGCGTTGAGACTATCAACAACCGTTGTCAGCTGCTAACTCGCGGCGGCCGGACGCCACTCCGCGCGTATTCGTTCACTCTGCGCGTTATAGGCGGGATTGACCGATTTCGTCGGTGGGGAAAAGCTAGGTGTGAACGAGCGCGACTGGGAGGTTGCACGATGACTGGTCAAGGAAGACGTTCTCGACGTTCCCTTGCGCGACTCGCAATTGCGGTCGCCGTCCTCGGGACGGCGCTGGGATTGGGAGTGGCGCCCGCTTTCGCGGACCCGGGGAACGGCAACGGGAACCCGAATCCGGCAGGTCACAGCGATCCGCCCGGGAACGGCAACGGCGCCGCTGCAAGTCACACCACCAATGGGACGGGCGGGACGTTCGGCTCGCCGACGTCTCCGCAACCGGTGCTGCACCCCGGAAACCAGAACGGCGCGAACGCCAATCCCGGGCCGTACTCGAGCACCCGCAACGGGGCACCGTCGCTCAACGGGAACGGCAACGGAGCAGCAGTAGGGCAGCCGTGCGCGGGTTGCGTCGGCAAAGCCGACAACAAGAACCCGCCCGGACAGTTCCCCAACGGCTCTGATCCCAACGCGGGCTACGAGTGCGATCGCAACAACGGGATCGGACAAACCAACCCGGCCCACACCGGCTGCGCCGCGAGCCCGCCGACGCCGGTGACACCCCCGGTGCCGGTGAAGCCGCCGGCGGCCGTGCCATCGCCCGCGGCCACCAGGTCTGCCGAGCTGGTCAACGCGGTGTCGGTGCAGCGCGTGAGCCTTCCGAGCCTGCCGGTGCCGAGCGTGAGCGCGCCGAGCGCGTTGCCGTTCACCGGCAGCGGTGTGCTCGTGCAGGTCGCGGTGGCGCTCTCTGCACTCGGCCTCGGGGGCGCGCTGATCCTGCTGAAGCGTCTCCGGTTCCGGGGCGCGTAGCGCAACGACGCGAGGCGGAGGGGGCGGCTACTTGCGGGCTGCCCCCTCCCCCAGCTCCCGGCGCAGGGCGGACTCGAACTCGGCCACGGCGGGGCCGGCGTGCTGGTCGCGCAGTGCCGTCAGCTTCGGGTAGCCGGCGTCGCGCTCGGCGTCCCACTCGTCGGCGAACCGGCCCGACGTGATGTCGTCGACCAGCCGACGCATCGTGGTGGCGAGGTCGAGATGCTCGTACTCGCCCCGGCGGGTCAGCTGGCCGTACTGGCTCGTCGGCGAGTGGTACCCGAACTGCGCGGCGTACCCCGACTCGCGCACGAGCCGCATCGTCCGCTCGACTTCGCCGGAGAGGATCAGCTCGGTGAGCACGGCTTCGAGCGGGATGCCCTGCTCCAGCATCACCTGCACGAACGTCGTGTGCACCGACGTGAGCGCGGGCGACAACGCCTGCTCGACCCCGAGGTCGAGCACGGCCTCCTGCCGCGGTGTGAGCTCGACGGCGCCCTGGCGCAGCCCGCCGACGGCTTTCGCGACCGCGAGCGTGCGCTCCCGCGCCGAGCCGGTGGCGTCGCTGTGCACGCCGACGGCGGTGATGAACCCGATGCCCTCCTGGTAGCAGCGCCGCACCTCGGGCCCGAGCATGCGGGGAGCGACCATGCCGACGTCGCCCGCCGGATCGAACCGGTCGAACGCGAGCGTGTAGCCGCTGGCAAGAATCGTGAGCCCATCGTCGGGACGGCGCAACGGCAGCGACGGGATCACGTCGTCGGGCACCAACACGCAGACGACGTCAGCGGCGGACGCGTCGGCGAGCTCGCCCGCCGTGAAGCCGTCGGCAACCGCCTGGTCACGTGACGCGTCCGCGCGCACGCACACCGACACGTCGAGGCCCGAGTCGCGCAGATTCAGCGCCCACGACCGGCCCTGGTTCCCGTATCCGACGACAGCGACGCTCGACCCCGCGACGGCCGCGAGGTCGGCGTCCTCGTCGTGGAAGATCGTCGTCACTGTGGTGGCCGGTACGAGCTTCCGCTCGCCCTCTGCATCGCCTGTTGGCCCTCGGCCATCGTCATCAGCGGCGTGGTCTTGAACGCCTTCAAACCGCCCGTGGCCGCCGCCGAGATCGAGAACGCCGCCGCGCTCACGTTGTCCGGGAACTCGACGATGGCAGTGACGTCGTACTCACCGAACGAGATGTACCCGGCGTCGATGCGGCCGCCGAGCCCCTCGATCGCGGGCCGGACGGCCTCGACGCGGTCCTGCGGGCTCTTGATCATCGTGGCCCACGACTCGGATGTGTACGCGGTCTGGATCAGGTAATAGGGCATGGCCCCCTCCTCGCCCGGTTGCGATGTGATTGTTCACCCTTGTTGCCGCGCGAGCCAGGCCTCCCGCAGCTTGGGCTTGCGCACCTTGCCGTTCGGGTCGCGCGGGAGCTCGTCCACGAACTCGACGACGCGCGGACGCTTGTAATCGGCGAGGTTCTCTCGACACCAGGTGACGACGCCGTCGGCGTCGAGCGACGACCCCGAGCGCGGCTGCACGACGGCGTAGAGGATCTCGCCCCAGCGGTCGTCGGGCACGCCGAGGACGGCGCAGTCGACCACGTCGGAATGCTGGTGGAGGGAATCCTCGATCTCGCGCGGATAGATGTTCACGCCGCCCGAGATGACCATGTCGCTCTTGCGGTCGGTCAGGTAGAGGTAGCCGTCCTCGTCCAGGTAGCCGGCGTCACCGACGGTGAACCACCGGCCGCGATGCGAGGACGCGGTCTTCTCGGGATCGTTGTGGTATTCGAAGCTCGACGCGGCCGGTCTGGCGTAGATCGTGCCGACCTCCCCCGGCGGCAACGGCCGGCCGTCGTCGTCGAGGATCTCGAACTCGTTCCCGGGGAACGGCTTGCCGACGCTGCCGGGGTGCTCGAGCCATTCCTGCGGACTGATGACGGTGCCGCCACCCTCGGACGCGCCGAAGTACTCCCAGACCTTGTCGGCTCCGACGAAGTCCATGAACGCGCGCTTGAGTGGCACGGGGCACGGCGCGGCCGCGTGCACGACGATCTTGAGTGACGACAGGTCGTACTCCCCCCGCGCGTCTTCTGGGAGCGCGAGGATGCGGGTGAAGTTGGCCGGGACCATGTGCGTGTTCGTCACCTGCCAACGCTCGATCAGCTCGAGCGCGCCGCGCG
>DASZGY010000080.1:0-68357 GCA_035938395.1 Acidimicrobiia bacterium | reverse complement strand
GTTCCGTCGCCCGTGTTCCCAGACGATCTGGTCACGATCCGGTGCAGACCAGTTCGGCCCCTGCTTGAGCAGCAGGAGTGCGTAGTTCCTCGTTTTCGCCAGCCTCTCGAGCATGTACTCGTCGGTGATCTCAGCCACTGCGGCCCCCTTCGCTTGACTCTCGCTGGTTGGGCGCCGACGGCCTCGTTGAGCAGTGGGCCGACGCCGGCGACGCGGCCAATGACTCGCTCAGGTCGTAGCGCGACCGCAAGTACTCGGGGTCGTTGTCGGAGATCCAGACGCGGTTGTCCGCCGCGTCACCTGAATTCATGACCCGGAGGCTAATGGCTCGCGAGAATTCCTCGGCGTGCGCAAGCGCGAAGGCGAGTCTCGGACTGCTCACGACCGCGTGAGGTTGGAGGATTGACACTCGAACCGATACGGACTCCACTGGGAACAGATCGCGAAGTTTCGCCTCCAGGGGAAGCAACGCTCACGCCACTTCTCAGGAACGGAGAGTCATCATGGCGAAGTCGATCAAGGACGCTATGACCACGACGCCGACATCCCTTCCGGCGAGTTCGACCGTGGCCGATGCCGCACAGCAGATGCGCGACCTCGACATTGGGGACGTACTCATCGTGGAGGGTGGGCGGCTCGCCGGCATCGTCACAGACCGCGATCTCGTTGTGCGGGCGCTCGCTGAAGGCCGCGACATGATGTCGAAGGTCGGTGACATCGTGAGCCCCGAGGTCGTGTGCATCACACCGTCTGACACGGCTGACGACGCCATCCGCGTCATGCGGGAGCGCGCCCTCCGGCGGGTGCCAGTGGTCGAGGACGGCAGGCCGATCGGAATCGTGTCGCTCGGTGACTTGGCCGGAGAACGCGATCCCCGCTCCGTGCTGGGCGAGATCAGCACCGCGCCGCCGAACCACTAAGCCGACCCCTCTCGAGCGGTCCCGATCGGGGTGCTCCCCGAGGCGCCGGCGAGAAGCGCACGGCCATCACCTGGGGAGTCCAGGACCCGCTACCCGGTGACCTTTTCGCCTCCGTCGCGGCCGCCGTCGTGTGAACTGTCACCGCGTGCGAGGGCGACCGCTTCGCGGTGACTGAGCCCGGAGCCGGCGGCGAAGGCATCCTCGAAGTCGTGGTGATCGATCTCCTCCGCTGCGCGGGCAACTAGGTCGGCCTCGGATCGCCGCGCCGACGGCCATCCCCGCAGGCCCGCACGACGCCGCAGCCCGTCGGCGGCACCGAGGGCCACCGCAGCCCGACGTGCATCTCCTTCTGCGAGGGCGAGCTGGGCTGAGGCGACCAGAGAGAAGGTCACGTTGAGAGTGCTCAGCTCGGCGCCCTTGCTCTCGTCCACCGACTCCACCAGAAGCGCCCGAGCCTCGTCGAAGCGATCGGCCCTCAAAGCCAGGGAGGCGAGTTGGGATTGTGCACTCGACTCGAGCCAGTTGTTGCCGAACTGGCCGCCGAGCTTGTTCACCTCGGTGAGGTGTGCGTGCGCGGCCGCATCTCGGCCGAGCGCCATCTCCACCATCCCGACCGTCAGAGCCGCAAACGCCATGAATGGCTCGTTCCGCTGGCGAAAGCCATCGAGTGCTGTCGACGCGGCGTGGAGCGCGCCATCGAAGTCGTCGACGATCGGCAGGATCCACGAGACTGCCAGCTGGGCGGCGCTCTCGAGATACGGGTCGTCGATGCGCCCCTCGAGTCCTTCGAGCCCGTCGACTGCGGCCAGCGCGCTGTCGTCGTCACCAACCTCGACTGCAGTGATGGCCGATGTGAACAGCAACTCGGCTTGGGCGCGGTCGTCCAATGCGTCGGCTCTCAGCTGTACCTCGTCGATCCAGGCGCGGCCTTCCGGCATGCGACCCAGCATCTGCCAGAACAGCCAAAGGATGCGGAAGATGTGTGGCAGCGGCCTGATGTCGTGGCTGATGAACCAACGGATGGCGATTCGGAGGTTCTCCTCGTCGGTTCGCAATCGCTCCGCCCACTCGGCCTGTTGTTCAGCGGGCCAGTCGGCGTTCTCCACGAGCGCACCGAAGTACTCCGCGTGCCGCCGCTCGACGTCGGCCAGGTCCGCGCTGGCGGCAAGGCGCTCGGCGGCGAACTCCCGTACGGATGCCAACATGCGGAACCTCGGCCCGGCGTCGGTCGCATCGACGTTCACGAGGCTGTGCCCGGCGAGACCATCGAGCAGATCGAGCGCCCGGTCTTCGGTGAGATCGGAAACGTGCACGGCCGCGTCGACCGTCCATCCCTCGACGAAGACCGACAGGGTGGCCAGCATGTGCTGCTCCGCGTCTTCAAGCAGTCCGACGCTCCATTCGACGGTCGCGCGCAGTGTGCGTTGACGCTCGGGAAGATCGACCGGGCCGGTACCCAAGGCGTCGAGGCGACTTCCGAGCCGAGCGAGCAATGCACTTGGATCCAGCAATCGGGTGCGAGCGGCCGCGAGCTCTATGGCCAGCGGCAGACCATCGAGGCGCCGACAGATCTCCAAGACGGCCGACGCGTTGTCTTCGGTCAGACCAAAGTCATGGCGGACGGCCTTGGCGCGATCGACGAACAGCCGCACGGCGGGCAACGAGGCCAACTGCTCCATCGGCGTCCGCTCCGAGAACGCCGGCACCGTCAGCGGACCGACCGGGTACTCCCGTTCGGCCCGGAGCCGAAGCACGGCGCGGCTCGTCGCGAGGATCTCGAGGCCGGGGCAGCGGGCCAGGAGCTGGTCGAGCTCGGGCGCGACATCCACGACTTGTTCGAGGTTGTCCAACACGAGCAACGTCGGCGCTTCCGCGAAGTGCTCGACGAGGACGTCCAGAGGCGGGCGCGCGCCCTCGATGGTCGCGCCCACCGCGGCGGCGATGCGAGGCAGCACCAGCTCGGGCTGAGCGATCGCAGCGAGCGACACGAACACCGTCCCGTGTGGGTAGCGATCGTCCAGTTGTTCACCCACGGCGATCGCCAGCCGCGTCTTGCCGATGCCGCCGGGCCCGGTGAGGGTGACCAACCGGACTTCAGGCGTCTGGAGCAGTTTCGAGACCTCGACGATGTCGTCCTCGCGCCCGATCAGCGACGTCGACGTCACCGGCAGGGAGCTCGAGCCCCGCCGGTCGGTGGTTGAAGCGGGCGATGCGGAACGGTTGGCGCGGTTGTCTGCAGTGGTGAACCGCTCGCTCAGGAGGAGGGCGAGGTCGTCGCGGACCAGTCGCCCGAGCTCCCGCGGGCTACGGAACGAGCGGTAGGAGTCGGTCCCTTCCGTCTGGAGCTCGTCGAGCATGGACGTCAGCCGAGGTTCTCGCTCGGGCGCCGGCGTCTTGACGTACAGCAACCGCGGGATCGAGTGCGAGAGTTGGAACTCGTCCTCGAGACCCGAGATGTCCATGCCGGGCCCGATCCAGCCGTACCGCTGCCAGTACAGACCGATGAAGATGTCGGACTGCGCCAAGTAGGCCCGATACAGCTCGCGAGGTGGGTGCGGTCGAGCCCCGAGCTCGAACAGCACCGGCGTGAGCCGGAGCGCCGAGATGGCACGGCCCACCGCGGCACGCTCTTCGGCGAGCTCGGCCAGCGTGGAGCTCACGAAGACGCGCAGACGCTGGTCCGGGGTCCGGATCGCGGCCTCGCCGTCCAGCTCCTCCGCCATGCATCCGTCCTAGAGAAGATCCGCGGTCGAAGTCTGGACCGTTACCCCTAGGAGCGGCAACGCCCGGGCCCCGTACCGATTCGGCGACCGCAGCCCACGAGTGCGTAGCGAATCGCGTTCCAGAACGCGTGCGTGAGCGTCGCATCGACAAGCTCGACGTCCGGCGCGGGTGCCAGGGCTGACCGTCATCCGGTTCAGTCAGGTCAGCGGGCAGACGGGAGAAACCGGAACGAAAACCCCGTCGCCGGGCGAGGCCCCGCGCCGGACGCGCCGCTTACAACTTGCCACAACCCGTGGAGCCCACCAAACGACCAGCGACTCTGCACGATTCACGCCCGACGGCCGATCTGCGCTCGATGGGGTCGCTGCGGGACAAGCCGGTCTCAGCAACCTTGTCGAGCGCGGTGTGACCCTCCTGCGCGGGCGGACCAGAACGGCCAATGTGTGCTGAGAGTGACCGCTTAGGCGAACCGCTTGACGAAGTCGAGTGCCGTCTGGGCGACATCTCGCCAGCCGTGGTCGATCGTGAGGGAGTGGCCTCGGTTCGGGATCTGCACGATCTCCGTCACGGCCGGGTTGTGCGTCTGCCGCTTGTAGGCGGCGTTCGCGATCGCCCACGGCACGGTGTGGTCCTTCTCGCCGTCGATGATCAGCAGGGGACCACGGTCAGGGCGCTTCGTGTCCACCTTCGCCTCCGTCCACGGGTTGAGGTTCGCGTTGCCCATCTGCACGAGAGCGATCCCGGAGCCGGCGACGTGGAACGTGTCGTACAGCTCCTTCGCCTCCTTCTCGTCCAGCGTGTTCGTCCAGCCGTACTTGAACTGGTCGAACGTGAGCGTGATGGCGCGGCCGCGCGTGAGCGGGTTGACCAGGAACGGACCCACCCCCCTGAGCACGGACACCGGCAGAGGCAGAACGCCGCGGAAGACCCCAGGGTCGATCGCCACCGTGGCCGCCGAGAGGCCCCGCCCCGCGAGCATCTGCGCCAGCAAGCCCCCGGTCGAGTGCCCCAATACCGCTGGTTTCTTGTCCAAGGCATTGATGATCTCGGTGGTGTGATCGCCGACCTGCTTCAAGGTCTTCTTGGCGAGGACGTCCGGGTTCGCCCGGGCCTCGTCAACCGTTTCCGGATCGTCGGGCCAGTCCGGCGTCAGCGGCGCGTAGCCCGCCTGCTTGAAGAAGTCCGCCCAGTTGGCCCAGCTGCTCGGCAGCAGCCAGAGGCCGTGGATGAAGACGACCGGGGTGCAGCCAGAGGCGTTGGCCGCCTCGATCTCCTGGTTCTCCCGGTCGGAAATCGACGCCATGACCAACTCCCGAAAGTCAACCCGACCCTATCGAAGTGATCGTCGGCAAGGGACGACGAGGGCCGGCGCGATTCGAGCCTGCCGATCTCGATCGTGTTGTTCAGCCGAGCAGCGAGCGCAACGTTGCACAACGCGTCGGCGACGTCATCAGCTGCCATTGGCTGGATCAATACCGAGGAACCCGCACCGTCTCGCCGTCACTCAGAGTTCTCCCGGTTCGTTTCAGGGCGCCTCGACCGGTTTCGTCCCTCTAGGTGCCTTTCCTGGAGGGAGACAATCGACGGAAGGGGCTCAGGACTGAGCAGAAGCCCGAACAGGGAGCAGGCCGGGGTATCGCGGGCGAGACGTGAAGGCGAGAGGGGCAACCTCGTGCGTCCCCACGCTCGTTCAGCCTTGAGAGGAGATCCTTATGAGCGCAGAAGGTCGTGCGCACACGAACCTGGCTCCAGAGAAAGCGGTCCTGGACGACGGGACCGAACTTCGGGAGAGCTACGCCGAGGTCGGCGACGTGAAGTTGCATTACGTCGAGGCCGGCGATGGGCCGCTGATCGTTCTCCTGCACGGCTTCCCGGAGTTTTGGTTCGGTTGGCGGCTACAGATCGAGCCGCTCGCGGCGGCCGGCTTTCGGGTGGTCGCCCCCGACACGCGTGGCTACAACTTGTCATGGAAGCCAGAAGGATTCGAGGCTTACGGCGTCGACCTGCTCGCCGCCGACATTCGCGGTCTCATCCGCGAGCTCGGTGCCGAGTCCGCGCTGTTGGTCGGCCACGATTGGGGCGGATCCATCGCCTGGACAACTGCGATGAATCATCCAGAGGTCGTCGACCGACTCGCCATCCTCAGCGCGGCCCATCCGCGCCGCCTCCAGGAAGGGCTACACCACCCGAGCCAGCTCCGGAAGTCCTGGTACTTCTTCTTCTTTGCGACACCGGGACTGCCCGAGGACGTGGTTCACGTCAGAGACTGGCACTTCTTCCGACACTTCCTCGATGAGGCGAACCCGCCCTACACGCCGCAGGAGATCGAACGCTACGTCGAGGCGTGGTCACAGCCAGGAGCAGCAGCTGCGATGATCAACTACTACCGCGCCTCGGTGAGGCAGTCCCAGAAGGAAGCCGCAGCCAAGCTTCGCCCGATTTCAGCGCCGACATTGGTCATCTGGGGCGAGCGCGATTCCTATCTCGGCTCCGAACTCGCCGAGCCCGACCGCGAAGACGTGCCCAACCTCGACCGCGTCGAGCGCCTCGACGCGTCGCATTGGGTCCATCACGATCAGGCACAACGCGTGAATCAACTGCTGATCGACTTCTTCGCCCCCGTCCGCCAAACCCGACACCCCCAAACGCCGACGACGTAGCCACCAGCGCGCGGGACGACCAATGGCGGCCGGACACGTGCCCGAGCTCGGCGTCTACCATCGGCTGTTGCCGTGTCGAGGGTAAAGGTCACCGTCCTCAGCGACCCGAGCGCACCGTCATTGGTGCTTGCGCTCATCCCTGCGTTCGCAGCCGCTATCGGAATCCCCGCGGAGGACACGCGGCGGCTCGGTGCCGTCGTCGAGCAAGTCGTCACCTTTACGCTCGACCACGCGTACCCGGATGACAACCTCGGCGAGATCGAGGTGACGCTCGAAGCGGGCGACCGATCGGTTTTTGTCGCCGTCCACGACTGGGGCCTGCCGCTGACGAGCGCTGGAGGGGAATACGGGTTGCTGCCCGAGCCGCTCGCTGCTCTCATTCCTGACGCCGGCGACGTTCGGCTGACGAACCTCGGTTCGAACGGGAAGCGCCTGACGGCAGAGGTGACCGTCCGCTCAGGTGGCGATGGACAGGCCAAGTGGCACCACATCGAGGCTGTGCCGAGGCGCGCACCCGCCGAGGGAGAAGCCTCTGACGCGATCGAGGTGAGGGCGGGGACGCCCCAGGACGCGGAGGCGATCGCCCAGCTCCTCTACGAGAGCTACCACCTGAGCTACGTGCACGCCGACTTCTACCGGCCTCGGTACTTGATGGCGATGATGGCGTCCGGCGGCTTGGTATCTACGATCGCGGTCCACGACGGGCACGTGATCGGGCACGGCGCGCTGATGCCGCTCCCTGGTGTCTCCTCCGCCGAGACGGGCGCCGCCGTCGTCCACTCCGCCTATCGCGGCCTCGGTATCTTCGGCCGTTTGTCCGAGTACGGCCTCGACACCGCGATCAAGCGCGGACTCTCTTCGGTTTTCGGTGATGCCGTCACCATCCATCCCTTCAGTCAGCGCGCCGAGCGTTCGAACGGCTACCACGAGACTGCTCTCCAGCTCGGCATGTTCCCGGCGCAAACGACGATGCGCGGGTTTGGTGGCGAGGGGCCGAGACGACGCACGGCCACGATCCGCTCCTACCGACCCTTCGACGACCAGCCGCGGCGGGTCGCGCTGCCGGCCGTCTACCGCGAGCTACTCGAGAGCGTGTATGCCAACGTCGGCTTGGTGATCGAGGCTCGCACTCAACCGGCTCCATTCGAGGGGGAGGCGATCACGGCCTACGTCGACGAGCCACGCGCCCTCGGCTTCCTAAGGCTCCGGCGCTGGGAGTCGGAAGCCGACTCGGCTCTGAAGGACGCCGTGCACCACCTCCTCTCGCGGCATGTCGACGTCGCCTACGCCGACCTCGACCTGGAGGCTGTGACCGACGTGGACGAGGCGACGGCCGAGCTGAACGAGCTGGGCTTTTTCGCCGCCGGCATTGTTCTCCACGGGCTGGACGGCCACGATTACCTACGGCTACAGCTGCTCGATTCCGACGAGATCGAGCTCGAGGACGTGGTCTGCGACTCGGCCTTCGCGGAGGCGCTGAGGCGACAAGTCCTCGAAGACAAGGCTCGCGTCGGCGGATGACGTCGTCCTGCCGCGCAGGCGACGCTCGGCCACGATTGCGTTGCTACGCCGGATCGTCCCAAGCCCCGCCCGAGCAATCTCGATTCCCGCTGTATCGGCGCTTTCAACTCCAGATCAGCATGCGTTTGCAAAGGGAACTTCGCCGCTCTGTCCGACCTGCCTCGACGCGTGCAGCCGGGAGAGCGCGTGGAATGCGCGCCGACGAGTGCTCGTCGTTGGTCGAACGGTCTCTCTAGAACTCCTCGTCTACTCCCACCGTTCAAAACGCCGCGTCCGGCGCAGAACAAAGCCCACCACGATCAGCACGAGGATCGACCCGATAATCGCACCGATGAGGCCGCCGAGGTCGAAGACGTCGGTGTCACCGACCCCGAAGAGTCCCGTGAAAATGAGCCATCCCACGAACGCGCCAACGAGGCCGAGCACGATCGTCACCACCCATGACTTCCAGCCCTCAAGGTGCTCGAAGGCGTCGTTTGGCATCACCAAGCGCGCCAAACCGCCTGCGACAAGGCCGAGGATGAGAGCGCCGATCATGTCGCTCCTCCTTTGGGGAACAGTGGCGCCGGTCAACCGCCGACTATCGGAGTCGGTCTTTGGACGCTCACCTCGTGCGTTTCGCGGCCGGTTCTACGCGCGCCGCACCACCCAGACGATCAAGAGGATCAGCAGTATGAACACCAGAGTTCCAATACCGATATACACGGGACCTCCTTGGTCGGATGGGTGCCTTCCCGTTGCATGACTCCGAGAAACGTCGGACACTCTCCGCCGTACCGCCGCGTGTCGGTCATCGCAGCCAAACCGGACGCATCTGGAGGGCTCGACAACGCCCGCCAAATCGCGTACGGATGTCGGGCAACCTCGCTCGATGCGGAGTCCACCAAGCTCGATCTCCTGCTGCTCCTATCGCCGAACGTCGATGAGTTGGTCGAGCCCTAGGATCTCGAGCACCAAGCGCACTTGCCGGGTCGGCGAGACGATCACCAGCCGCCGGCCCAAGCCCGTGATCCGTCGGTGTAGGCGCAGGAGCGCCTGGGCGCCCGTGGAGTCCATAAAGGTCATGCGTCGGACGTCGATACGGAACTCGCCGCCTTGCCCGTCCAGTGTCCGGGCTACCGCGCGTTCGAGGGCTGGCGCGGTGCTGACATCGAGTTCGCCGGTCACGTAGAGAGTTTCTGCCGAGCGGGTTCGAGCGAACTCGAATCGCAAGAGGTCATCGGAGATCTCGGATCTGCGGCCCGGCGAGCTTGTGCCTTGTCGAGTCATCGAGCGCGGCCAACCCTTCTGAACGGTGCAGTTCGGACATGAGTGGTTTCGGACCAGCTCACGGTCTGAACCGGTGGCGCACGCGTCGCGGCCACGGGCGCATGGAGCCGTTCACGAACTCTCCGCGAGGAAGGTGATGGTCGCGCCGGCAGCGGCGGTCCTCAATCACCCGATCGGGTGTTTCAGTCGGTCAGCGGGGAGAGCATGCTCGGTGCATGCACGAAAGCATCCGGGTCGCCCTGGTCAACGACTTTGAGCTCGTGCTCGAGGGTCTGCGAGCGCTTTTGCGGCCGTACGCGCCGGGTATTCGGGTGGTCGAGCTCGACGTCCGTGCGACCCCGGAGCGGACCGTCGATGTGACCCTCTTCGACACTTACGGCGAGGCTGGGGCGTTACGGGAGCGGGTCCGGGAGCTCAGTTCGGACCCTGGAAACGGGGCGGTCGTCGTGTTCAGCTTCTCCAACGACGCTGCACTCGCGAACGGCGTCATGCAGGCCGGCGCTCGAGGATTCATCTCCAAGGCAAGCCCGGCGGCACAAATCGTCGATGGCATCCGGAAAGCCGCACGCGGTGAGCAGGTGATGTCGCTCAAGCGTTCGCAGCGCGCCACGATAATTCCTGAGCTGGGCTGGCCCGGTCGCGCCGTGAAGCTCACCGAACGGGAGAGCGAGCTTCTGGCGCTTTTGCCCACGGGAATGACCAACCGCCAGCTGGGCAGTCACCTGTTTCTCAGCGAGAACACAATCAAGTCGCAACTTCGCAGCCTGTTCTCCAAGCTCGACGTCACGAACCGCGTCCAAGCGGTCGCCCTCGCCCGGGGAGAATTTCTCGGGCACCGGCGACAGGGGGGTGCCGATACCGATGGTCAAGAACCTCGACATCCCGAACGGCGCGCATGACGGGAAGAACTGCGGCAATGCGTCCGCTGGCTTCGGTGTTCGCGCCCGGTGCACGGTCAGCGTTCACGGGCGACCTCTGGGATGCTGACCCGGAGCGGCGGGGCATCGATCGCGCAGTGCGCGTACGGGGTTGAGGGTTCAGCTCGGCGCACTGGATTCGTGATGGTCAGCGTGGCGAGGATCCCGGCGAGCCCACATCCGATGGCTGACACGATCATTGCGGTGCGGAATCCAGCCGCCAGCTCGGCCGGGTGCAGGTAGGTGGTCCCGGTGATGCCGGCGATCGCGGGGAGCACGGACACCGCGATCAAGCTGCCGATTCGGGCGACGTCGTTGTTGATGGCGGAAGCCAGGCCGGCGCGTTCTGGCGCCGCGGACCCCATGACGGTGGCGGTGAGGGGCGCGACGAAGGTTGCGACGCCGATCCCCATCACGATCATCGCCGGTAGGACAGAGACGAGATAGCCGCGACCGTCAGTGATTCGGGTGAGTAATACGAGACTGGCACCGAAGATGAAGGGTCCGGCGATCAGCTGCAGTCGGGGTCCGATCCTGGATGCCAGACGTCCCGAGCGAACCGAAAAGACGAGCTCGATGATCGTGACGGGAAGAAGTGCCGCCCCAGCTTGGAGGGGCGAGTAACCCGAGCCGATTTGCAGTTGCACGGGGAGCAGGAAGAACGCACCTCCGACACTCGCGAACATCAGGAATGTGATCGCGTTGGTCGAGCTGAACTGGCGCTGGCGAAACATTCCTAACGGGAGCAGGGGCTGCGGGCTCCGCAGTTCAACGAAGGCGAAAGTTCCCAAGGCCCCGATCGCCAACGCCAGCGCGGCGACGACCTCGATGGAAGACCACCCGAGCCCTGGCCCTTCGATCAGCGCGAACGCGATCGCGCCGAGCCCGACGACGGCCAAACTCGCGCCGGCCACGTCGATGTGACGCGCCGCGTTGGGATCTTTTGACTCGGGAACGTGGCGGACGGCGACGAAGAGCACGATCACGGCGACGGGGACGTTGAGGAAGAAGATCCAACGCCACGAAGCCGCCGAGATCAGATATCCGCCCAGCAGCGGCCCGACCGCAGTGGCCACCGCACCGAGACCTGCCCACGCTCCGATCGCTGCGCCCCGGTCGCTCGGAGCAAACGACGCCTCGAGGATGGCGAGGCTCCCAGTGACCAGGAGGGCACCACCGATCCCTTGGAGCACGCGCATAGCGATAAGGAAGCCAGCACTCGGGGCTAGGCCACAAGCCGCGGACGCGACGGCAAAGCCGATCACTCCGATACCGAACAGTCGCTTTCGGCCGAAGCGGTCGCTGAGCGAACCGCTCAGGAGCAAGAACGACGCGAGGGTGAGAAAGTAACCACTCACAACCCACTGGAGGCCGGCCACACCGATGTGAAACTCGCGACCGATCGTCGGAAGCGCGACACCAACCACCGTGGCATCGATTGCCGCGATCCCGGAGCCCAAGACCGAGGCCGCGATCACCCAACGCCCGGCCGCAGAACCGAACCGGAGCTCTCCACTTGGGATCAGCACTTGCACTCCCCGGCCCGCGCACCCGCAATCTTGCGGGAATTACGCGATCACGTGTTGCGATCGATTCGGAGCCGCTTCAAGCTCGAGTACTCATTGTGGGTTCAAGCCTTATCCCATCTGGCTGGTGAACTGGTTCATGTCGAAATAGTCCCGCCAGGCGTTGATTTTGCCGTCGCTGACCTCGAAAGTTCCCATGACTGGCAGCTCAAATGACGTGTCGGGGAGCTTGAAGGCGTCCACCCGCTCAGTCATCACGACCGGGCCATCGGCTGCGATGTTGATGACGCGGAACTCGATGCTCTCGATGCCTGGCGGGCCCGGGCGGATGAACGTTGCGATCGTGTTGGCGATGGCCTCCCTGCCGACAACCGGTGCCAGCGGGATGTTGTGGTAGACGGCGTGGTCGGTAAAGAATGCCGCCAGGTCGCCGGCCGCTTTGTCGTCGGACCACGCGGCGCAAAATCTGCGCACCACCTCGATCGGGCTCTCCATCTGGCTCCTCCTGCGGTCGAACGCTGTGAAGCTTTGGCGGCGTCGGCCATGGCGAGCAGGCGCTGGCGACGGAGTAGGAGGGACCAGCGGCAAGCGGGCTGGCGTCACGGGGCATCGAGGATGACCTTTTCGTGGGCGTCACCGCTCTCGAGAAGCTGGTGCGCCTCAGCAGCTCGCTCAAGAGGTAGATGGTGCTGGCGACGGAGGCGAAGAGCGCCCCTAGCTAAGAGGGACATGGTCTGATCGAGAGCTTCGGGTGCACGGTCGGGTGTAAATGCGGAGAACGCGACACCCAGGTCGGCGGCATGCTCATCAGCCAGGGTGACGACGCGCGCCGGACCGCCAGCAAGATCGACGGCCTCCTTGAGCTCTCCTTTTCCCGCCGCGTCGAGCACAGCGTCGACCGACGCGACGGTCTCGCGCACCCGATCAGCCAACCCCGGTCCGTAGCTGACGGGATCGGCACCGAGGTCGCGCACCAGCTCGTGGTCTCGTGGCGCTGCGGCGCCGAGAACCGTTGCGCCGCGGGAGACGGCAAGCTGAGCTGCGATCATCCCGACCGAACCGGCGGCGCCGAGAATGAGGAGTGTCTCGCCGCCGGTGAGCCCGAGCTGCTCGAGGACACGCACTGCGGCTTCTGCCGAGGAGGGGAGGGCGGCCGCATCGCTCCAACTCACGTCAGGGGGCTTCCGGGTCCATGAAGAAGTGAGCGCGTATTCGGCGTAGCCGCCCAGATCGGGCAAGAGGCACGCGACTTCGTCGCCGTTCTTGACCCCTTCGACCGACGAACCGAGCGCGTCGACGACACCTGCCGCCTCAAAGCCGAGCACTGCGTTGGCGGGAAGGCGAAACACGGCCTGAACGTCACCGCGGCGGATCTTCGGATCCGTGGGACTCACGCCCGCGCACTTGACTCGGATGCGCACTTGGCGCGGACCAGGCTCGGGCAGAGCTACGTCCTTCCAGACGAGGACGTCCGGAGGTCCGTATTTCGTCAGGACAACAGCTTTCGGCACGCCGATCCTCCAAGCGTCGCTTGTCGAGAGACCACGAAGGCGACGAGCTCAGACCTCGAAGGGTTCGTCGCCGGCTTCGGCCTGAATCGTCCGGACTTGCGGTGTGACAGCCGACCGATTCGGTTGCCGGTGAACGTCGTCGTGTGCCCGCCATCGGCGTGCACGATTGAGCCGTTCACGTTCAGCTCCATGGCTCCGATTCCTGCGTGCTCAAGCGGCCGCGAGGAGGCGGGTCGTCAGCACGATGTCGACGAGCTCGCCGACGGTGTCCGCGCGCGCCCAGTCGCGCTGCAGCTCGCCGGCGAGTCCGACCCAGCTGATCGGTAGTGCTCCGGCCTGCGCGATGCGTTCGAGGCCGGCGCGGTGCGCCTCGGGCGACGTCCCGCCGACGGCGTCAACGACCGGGTAGATCTCGAACCCGTCACGCAACGCATCGAGCGTCGGGAACGTGAGACAGATCTCGGTCCATAGCGCGGTCATGATGAGCTTCTTGCGGCCGGTCGCTTCGACGGCCTGTCGGAACTCGATGTCCTCCCAGGCGTTCATCGTCGTGCGGTCGATTTCGGGCGTGTCCGGCAGCGCGGCCTTGATCTCGGGCAGCGTGTTCCCCTGTCCGTTCGCGGCGTTGACCGTCGACAGGACGACCGGGAGGTCGTACGTCGAGGCGAGGCGCGCGACCGACACCATGTTGTCTACCAACACCTCTCGATCCATCGAGGTCATCACCTGCATCTGATCGGGCTGGTAGTCGATGACGACCAGTGCGGCATTCCGCGGAGTAAGTAGGTGGTCGGTTACCGGATCGCGCATGGGCTCGCTCGTCATCTGCATTCTCCAGTGGACGGATTGCGATGTGCTCGACCAGGGTGCGCGTTTTCCTCACCGGTCGCATCCAAGGAATCCACAGTCCAGGAGCTACAGGGCGAGTCGGCGCGTGAGACTGGTCTGACCGCGCGTTCGACGATCAGAACGCTGTTGACGTCCTACGCCGCCCGCCGGCGATCACCGCGACTTCGACTCCAGGACGTGGCGGGCCAGCTGCGTTCGGGACCTCACGCCGACCTTGCGAAAGACTTTGCGTAGGTGGTATTCGACGGTGCGCGGCGTAATGAACAGCTGGGTTGCAATCTCTTTGTTCGTCGCACCATCGGCGACGAGCTGCGCGATTTGTCCCTCTTGTGGCGTGAGCTGGTTGCTTGTCTCAACGGAGCGTGTACGCGCGTGCTCGCCGGTTGCGCGCAGCTCGACACGTGCTCGTTCCGCGAAGGCTGCCATGCCGAAGTCGCTGAAGAGCCCGTGCGCGCTACGCAGCTGCTCGCGGGCGTCGACGTTGCGACGAACGCGGCGCAGCCACTCGCCATACACCAGATGAGTACGGGCGAGGTCAAGGCGCAATACCGTAGGAGTCAAACGATCAATTGCGTCGCGATATTGGCTCTCCGCGGCATCGCCTTCGCTCAGGAGCGCGCGCGATCGAGCGGCGATCGCCTCGCCCCAGGGCGCGCCACTTGCCGAGGTCGCTGCCTCGAGGCGGTCGAGGGCCGGCCGCGCAGCCTCGGCGCGTCCGGACCGACTCGCCGCCTCGACGAATTCGACCGTCGCCAGTGGCCAGAACCCGAGGTCGTCGGGGTCCTCGAGTGCTGCCTCTGCTGCGGAGAACGCGTCGTTATAGCGCGCGAGTCCGTTGTACAACACGGCACCGGCCCATTGCGTGACGGTGAGACCCATACCCTCGCCCCTTGACACGAACTCTTTCGCGCTCGTGTCGATCAGCTCCCGCGCGTCGACCTCCCGACCGCGGAACGCCGCGACCGTGATCGCCGCGTATGGGGCCGTGCGAGTGTCGGTCGCATCCGCAATGGCTTCGACGCGATCGACCAGCGACGCCGCGACGTCGAGCTCGCCGGCGAAGAGATGCACGGAGGCGCGGATACTCAAGGTGAGGGGCAGGACAGACAGGGCCCCGGCGTCGCGAGCGAGCTGGACCTGGCTCGCGGTGAGCACGTCCCAGCTGTTGTAGTCCCAGATGAACCCGGCCATTCGACCGGCGAGCCACGACCAACGCAGGCGTTCTTCGTCGCTGACGTCGAAACCGCAGAACGCGTCCACTGCCTGTTGTAAGACCGGCGTGCCGGTCGTTGGCCCTTTGGTGATCATCAGCGCCAGGCCGTCGAGCAGGTCGTCGACGGCGCGCGGAGTTCCTGCACGACGCGGCGCTGCCAGCGCGAGCTTCGCGACCTCACGAGCGTTGCTTTTCCCCGCGAGCTTGCTGGCAAAAAGCGCGGCCGTGATCGCGTCGAGGTACGTGTTGCGCGCCTCGCTCGGGTCGATCGGCTCCAGTCGTTGCGCGGCCCCCAGCAATAATGTCGGCGCATCACTTCCACGGTCTGATCCGAACGAAACGCGAGCGCGAAGAACGTCGAGCTGCGCTCGCTGCGAGTCGTCCAACGGCCCGCGCTCAGCGATCGCGGCCAGCGCCAGTGCGTCGTCGAGTGCTCCGGCCTGGCGTTTCGCTTCCGCGGCGACAAGCGCCCGGCTTGCGCGCAGCGCCGGCTCCACGGTCAACTCGGTGGACCGCGCCAAGAACGCGGCCGCCGCGGCCAAACCGCCGCGTGCTTGCGCACGCCCGGCCGAGCGCTCCAACTCTGCAGCGACATCGTCGTCGGGATGTGACGCGGCCTGCGCGAGGTGCCAAGCGCGGCGGTCGGGGTCGAGTGCAGGATCCGTGGCCGCCGCAAGCGCGCGATGCGCGTCGCGTTGTTCCTCGGGTGTCGCCGCATGGTAGATAGCGGACCGTACAAGCGGGTGCCGGAATGTGACCTTCGTGTTCATGTCCAGGAGGCCTTCATTTGCAACCGCTTCTGCCGCGGAACTGGTGACACCGACTTGCGCAGCCGCGCGCCACACAAGCGCGGGATCGCCCGTCGGTTCGGCCGCCGAGACGAGCAGAAGGCGACGGGATAGCGATGGCAGACCGGCGAGTCGTCTGCGGAAGCTCTCCTCGAGACGGTCAGCCATCGGAACGGAGACGGGAAGCGCGAATCCTCCGTAGAGCTTCCCCGAGGCCAAGCCCCGCGGCAGCTCGAGCAAGGCGAGTGGGTTCCCGCGCGCCTCAGCGACGACGCGCTCCAGCACGGTGTCGTCCACGCGATCAGGAAGCACCGAGCGAAGCAGCGCGAACGAAGCGGCACGGTCTAATTCAGCGACCTCGATTGTCCGCAGCCCGCGAATCTCATCAGTGATCGTTCGACTTCCGAACGCGAACGCAATCGGCTCGGTTGCCAGCCGCCGGGAGACGAAGGCCAACGCCTGTGCGGATTCCCGGTCGAGCCACTGCGTGTCGTCGACAGCGCACAGGAGAGGTTGCTCGCCGGCGAGCTGCGACAACAAGCTCAGCACGGCCAGGCTCAGGAGCAGGCGATCGGGCGGTGCGCCGGACACAAGCCCGAACGTGACGCTGAGCGCTTCGCGCTGCGGCTCGGGCAGTTGCGACAACTCCGTGAGACCAGGCGCGCAAAGCTGCTGCAACGCCGCGAATGGAAGCTCGCGTTCGGCCTCGTTGCCGACGGTGCGCAACGCCTTGAAGTCGCCCGCGCTCGCGATCATGTACTCCAAGAGCGCGGTCTTGCCGATGCCGGGCTCGCCGTAGACGACGATTGCCTCGCCCCGGCCATTACGCGCATCGTCGAGCAGCTCATCGAGCGTGGCGCGCTCCATCTCTCGACCGAGGAGGGCGGGCCGAGCGTTACCGACCAGGTCCACGCATCGGTACGGTAGTCCGACCGGCGGCAATTCCCTGTGGCCGTTGTGCACAGTCGATTCGCCACGCGGACGTCGAGTTCGATGAGAAGCGCGTTGTCGCGACTGTGGATTCCTTGGATGCCAACACGAGCGAAAACTCGGACGATCTCCCTCGGCAGCAAGGGCCAACCCATCCTCGAAGGAAACGCACCATGGCATCGGTCACTGACAGATCGGCGGCCCGCACACCCACAAGGAGGTTGCAATGCATGCGATCGCAGTGAACGAATACGGAGCCAGTCCAGCCTTGGTCGAACTTCCCAAGCCGCAGCCAGGGCCGCGTGAGATCCTGATCAAGGTCCGGACCGCGGGTATGAACCCCGGTGACCGCCAGATCTCCGACGGCGTCTGGAAAGATCGGGTGCCCGGCACCTTTCCGCTCGTGCTCGGCGCCGATTTCGCGGGCGTGGTCGAATCCGTGGGCGAGGGAACGGCGAAGTTCGCTCCGGCCGACGAGGTCTTCGGCCAGTTGCTGATCCCGCCGCTCGGATCGACCGGCACGTACGCCGAGTACGTGGCGGTGACCGAAGACGCGCCACTGGCGAAGCTGCCGAACGGTTTCGACGCCGCGGTCGCGGCAACCTTGCCGACGCCCGGTGGTACGGCTCTCAAGATGGTGACGTCTCTCGAGCCGCTATCGGACAAGACCGCGCTCATCGTGGGTGCTGGTGGTGGCGTCGGCTCGTTCGCCACGCAGTTCGCCGTGAGCGCCGACGCGCAGGTCATCGCCGACGCGCGCGGCAGCGAGACCGACCGCATGCGCAGCTACGGCGCTGACGAGATGATCGACTACTCCGCGGTGTCAGTCACCGACACCGTTCGACGTGCGCATCCCGACGGGATCGATGTGCTCATCGACGTCGCCAGCGACGCGGACGAGTTTGCGGCGCTTTCCTCCCTCATCCGTTCCGGCGGGAGCGCGGTCACGACCCGATACGTCGCCGACACGGAGGAACTGTCCGCGCGGGGCGTCACCGGAGTCAATTTCGCATATCAGTGCTCGCCCGAGGTGCTCGGACAGGTCGCCGACGCCGTCGCCGCCGGCCGCATTGCCGTACCACCCATCACCACCATCAAGCTGGACGACGTACCTGCTGCGATGAGCGGCGGAGGCACTCACCAGGGCGGCAAGACGGTCATCACGTTGTGAATCAGAACCCGCGACGCGCGTTTGTTCGTGACCCGGGCGGCCGTTTCCGTCCTGTGCCGGCCGGGAGCGCAGTCCAAGCCCGTGACAAGTCCGTGGGTCGCCCTTACAGTGACTCCTCCGGGCCGTTCGCGCGAGCGGCCGGTGAAAGCTCATCCTCTGTGCCCTGTGGACGGAGATCTGCATGGCCTTTCCTGCGCTCGACGCCGTCCGCGAGGGCTACGAGGCCTCTCCCGTCGTCGACGCGCGCCCGGAGACGGTGCCCGGAATCGTCGAGATCGCGCTGACCGAAGGCCCGCTCCAGGAATGACCTCCACCGGAGCAGCGGTCGCCGATCCGAAGGCGCGGGCGTTTCTCCGGAACGCGGACCCCGTGCTGCGGCGGCTGATCGATGCGCGGCCCGACTTCCGTCCGCGGGCCTGGCTCGACGAGCTTCCGCCCCTCGATGCCTTCGGGACGCTGATCTTCCAGGTCGCCGGACAACAGCTCTCGGTCCAGGCAACGCGGACGATCGTGTCCCGTCTCGAGGACCACTTCGGAGGACGACTGCCGACCGCGGCCGAGCTGCTCGCAGCGGACCCGCACGTCGCTCGCGCCAGCGGCCTCTCTGTCCGAAAGGGGGAGACGCTACGGGCGCTGGCGGAACGGTTCGTCGACGGTCGCCTCAGCGACGAGGCCCTGTCGCGCATGACGGACGACGAGGTCGAGGCTGCCCTGACCGAAGTCCCGGGCATCGGGCCCTGGTCGGCGCACGGGTTCCTGCTCGTGGCGCTCGATCGGCCCGACGTCTTCCTGCCCGGCGACCTCGCACTGCGGCGGGCGATTGAACGGCTCTACGGATTCGACCACCTTCCGACCGAAGAGGAGATGGTCCAGCTCGCCGAGCGCTGGCGGCCGTATCGGAGCCTCGCGGTGAGCTACCTGTTCGCGTCCGAATACGACGGAGGAACCTGATGGACTCAGCGGACCGCAACCGTGTTGGGATCATCGGCGCCGGCCGGCTCGGGCAGGCGATGGCGCGGACCGCGCTGCGCGCCGGCCGCTCGGTCGTGATCGCCAACAGCCGCGGCCCTGAGTCGCTGACGTCGGTGGTCTCGGAGCTCGGCGAGGGGGCATCGGCAGGGACGGTGGACCAGGCGTTGGCAGCCGACATCGTCGTCATCGCGGTGCCGTGGGACCGCGTCCCCGACGCCGTCGAGGGACTGGCATGGAACGGTCAGATCGTGGTCGACGCCACGAACGATTTCGATCCCAGCGATCTCGAGGGGAGGACGTCGAGCGAGGTCGTCGCCGACCTCGTTGGCGCGCCTGTGGTCAAAGCGGCCAACACACTCGTCGCGGGGCTGCTCGGCTCAGATCCACACGAGGCTGGCGGTCAGCGCGTGCTGTTTCTCTCCGGCGACGACAGCGATGCGAAGTCCCAAGTGATCCCCCTGTTCCAGGACGCGGGCTTCTTCGTCATCGATCTCGGCGAGCTCAGAACCGGGGGCGGCATGCAACAGGTCGGCGGCCCGCTGTCCGGTGTGAACCTCGTTCGCCTCGCCGGACCGAACTAGGTGCAGGTCAGTCGGGCTGGTTCTATCGGTCCGATGCTGTCGCCCGTTGCAGAGCGGCGAGCAACGTCTCAGTGTCGAATGACCCGTCGTGCCGGGCTCCGTTGATGTAGAAGCTCGGGGTGCCATTGACGCCGCTGCGCACGCCACTCAGGAAGTCATCGTGGACCCTCTCCGCGTGAACGTGCTCGGCGAGCTCGTGATCGAACTGCTCGAGGTCGAGTCCGAGCCGCTCGGCGTACGCGTGAAGGTCTTGGTCTCCGAGGCGCTGCTGGTTCTCGAAGAGCATGTCATGCATGGGCCAGAAGCGGCTCTGGGCGCTCGCCGCTTCGGCGGCCTCGGCGGCGTGTTCGGCATGCGGATGCGAGGTGCTGATCGGGAAGTTGCGGAACACGAATCGGAGCTGATCTCCCATCCGGGCCTGAACCTCCTTGACGATGGGGTACGCGGCGCCGCAGTAGGGACACTCGTAGTCGCCGTACTCGACGAGTGTCAGCGGCGCGTCTGCCGGCCCCTGGATGTGGTCCCGGCCTTCGGTGACCGGCGAGGTGAGGACGGCCTCCCACTGCGTTGCGCTCATTCAGGCACTCTCCTTCTCGATGCTTTCCAGCGCGCGCAGGATCCCGTCCGCGCCCGGGTTGACGTCCACGGGTGAGACGTAGCTCCAGCGCACGATGCCGTCGGCATCGATCACGTACAGTGCCCGCTCGCTCGTACCGTCCGCCGCTCGATAGGCGTGATAAGCCCGAGCCACGTCACCTTTGGGCTCAAAGTCGGCCAGCAGACGGAACGACAGGTTCCGGTCCCGTGCGAAGGCGACGTGACACCAGATCCCGTCGACAGAGATACCCAGGAGTTCAGCGTCGAATTGCTGGAACTCGGGGAGCACCGCTTGGTAGAGAGCCAGCTGGTCCGAGCAGACCGGGCTCCAGTCGGCCGGATAGAAGGCGAGGATCACGGGCCGACCCCGGAGCTCGACGAGCGAGACCGTCTGATCGGGACCCGAGGAAAGCTCGAAGTCAGGGGCCCAGGTTCCGACCGGCAGCGGTCCTGCGCCTTCGCGACTCGCCATGGCTTGACAGCGTACGGGTCGGGCGAAGGGAGCAAGTGTTCGCCAGTCGAGGAAGGACGGAAACAATGACGGATCGCAAGATCGGAACACGTGAAGAATGGCTCGCCGCACGCGAGCAGCTGCTCGTCCGCGAAAAGGAGCACACCAGGCTCGGCGACGAGCTTGCGCAGCAGCGACGCGAGCTGCCCTCGGTCCCGGTCGACAAGGAGTACCGGTTCGAGACCGACGAGGGAAGCGCCTCGCTCGCAGATCTCTTCAGAGCGCGTTCGCAGCTCCTCGTCTATCACTTCATGTTCGGGCCGGACTACACGGCCGGCTGTCCCGCTTGTTCGGCGATCGCGGACGGCTTCGACGGTTTTGTCGTCCACCTCGCGAATCATGACGTCTCCCTCTGCGCGGTGTCGCGAGCCCCGCTGGCGAAGCTGCAGGCGTACAAGCGGAGGATGGGATGGAGCTTCCCATGGGCGTCCTCGTTCGGCGGTGACTTCAACTACGACTTCCAGGTGTCGCACACGGTCGAGCAGCAGCAGTCCGGCGGTGGCGAGTACAACTTCCGCCCGATGGATGCGACGCCGTCCGATGCGGGCAAGGAGGGGCCGTTCGCCGAATGGGCAGCCGGGGTCGGTACGGACTGGCTCACGTACACGCGGGAGCGTCCGGGTATGAGCGCGTTCGCGCTCGACGATGGCGTCGTGTACCACACTTACTCGGCCTACGCGCGCGGGCTGGACGGTCTCTGGGGTATGTACCAGTGGCTCGACCGGACCCCGCGAGGGCGAAACGAGGCGCGCGCCCCGGACGACCCGCTGAACTGGTTCCGTCGGCACGACGAATACGACAGCGAGTGACGAGTGCGCTAGGAGGCGACACCTTGGCGACGACGAATGGACCACCTCACCCATGAGCAGCCGACCGGTACTGGGAGCGACCATCGAGACATCGACCGCGGGGGATTACCCGATCCCGAAGCCCCGCCCGGGAGCGCCGAATGTCGTGTTGGTCGTGTTGGACGACATGGGCTTCGGGCAGCTCGGCTGTTTCGGGTCGGGAATCGACACGCCCCACGTCGACCGCCTCGCCGCGGGCGGCCTCCGCTACAACCGCTTCCACGTGACCGCGATCTGCTCACCGACGCGGGCGTGTCTGCTCACCGGACGCAATCACCATGCCGTCGGCGTCGGATTCCTGACCGATCTCCCGATGAGCTTCCCGGGATACACCGGGCGGATCCCGAAGTCAGCCGCGCCATTGCCACGGGTGCTGCGCGACGCGGGCTACAACACGCTCGCGGTAGGAAAGTGGCATCTCGTTCCCGCGGGTGAGCGCGGGAACGCAGGCCCGTTCGACCGCTGGCCGCTGGGCTTCGGCTTCGAGCGCTACTACGGGTTCCTGCAGGGTGACACGAACCAGTGGGTGCCGAACCTCGTGCGCGACAACCACTACGTGGACGCGCCGAAGTCGCCGGCCGACGGCTATCACCTCGGGGAGGACCTGGCCGACCAGGCGATCCGCTACGTCACCGAGCAACAGCAGGCCGCGCCCGACCGGCCGTTCTTCCTCTACTTCGCGCCCGGCGCCGTGCACTCACCGCACCACGTTCCGCCCGAGTGGATCGAGCCGTACCAGGGTCGGTTCGACGGCGGGTGGGAACGGTGGCGCGACGAGGTGTTCGCCCGCCAGGTGGAGCTCGGGGTGGTTCCCGAGGGCACCGACCTGGGCGAGCGCCCGAGTTGGATCGCGAACTGGGACACGCTCCCGGCCGAGGAGCAGCGCATGTTGGCACGTCAACAGGAGGTTTTCGCCGGCTTCCTGACGCACACCGACGCGCAGATCGGCCGCGTCGTCGAACAGCTCGAGAAGCTCGGCATCCTCGACGACACGATCGTCATCCTGGTCTCCGACAACGGCGCGAGCGCCGAGGGCGGCGTGCTCGGGACCTTCAACGAGCACCGCTTCACGCAACACGTGCCGGACACGGTGGCCGGGAACGCGGTCTGGAACGACGAGCTGGGTGGCGTGCGCACCTATCCGCACTACTCGTGGGGATGGGCGTGGGCCGGCAACACACCCTTGCGGCTCTGGAAGCGATACACCTGGCTCGGGGGTTGCCGGACCCCGCTCATCGTGCATCACCCGAACGGGTTCGCCGCGCGCGGTGAAGTGCGCGAGCAGTTCGTGCACGCGATCGATCTCGCACCCACCGTGCTCGAGCGTGCCGGCGTCGCCCCGCCCGAGATCGTCGACGGCGTGACCCAACAACCGATCGACGGCGTCTCGATCGCGCCGACCTTCGCCGACGCTGACGCACCGTCGCCGCGCGACGTGCAGTACTTCGAGATGCTCGGGTCACGGTCGATCTTCCTCGACGGTTGGAAGGCGACCACCGACCATGTGTCGAAGGGCGTGATGGACGAGGAGCGCCTCCTCGAAGGCAGTCGCGCCTTCGCCGACGACACCTGGCTGCTCTTCAACCTGGAGGAAGACTTCGCCGAAGCCCACGACGTCGCCGCCGAGCACCCCGGACGCCTACGCACGCTGCAGGAGCGCTGGATGGTGGAGGCAGGACGCAACGACGTCTTCCCCCTGGTCGACGAGCTCATCGGTCGGATCTCGGCGATGATGCCGGTCCCCAATGCACCGGGGCCGCGAGTGGTGTATCGGCCCGAGGGTGGTCCGGTACCCGACGATTCGGTGGCGCGGATGTTCGCCGGCGTGCGCATCACCGCCGATGTCACCATTCCGTCCGACGCCGCGGGCGTCCTTTGCGCGATGGGCGACTGGACGGGCGGCTTCGCGCTCTACGTTCGCGAGGGTCGGCTGGTGTACGCGTTGAACCGGGCCGGTGACGGGACGGCGGTCGAGAGTGCCATGGCCGTCCCTCCGGGTGACCACGCGCTCGGGTGCGTCTATGCGCCGGGACCCGCCGGCCCGAAGCTCGAGCTGTTCTGCGACGACGACACGATCGGTGAGAGCACGTTGCCGTTCCCGCTGCCCGTGATCTGGCAGCACGGCGGTTCGTCGCTGCGCCTCGGCCACGATCGGGGATTTCCGGTGACCGACGACTACCAGGTGCCGTTCCGGTGGACCGGAGTGTTGCGCACCGTGACGATCGAAGTCGGCGCCGGGCTCCGACCGGATCCCTCCGACGATCTTCGGACGCAACTGCACATCGAATAGCTCGCGCACACCCACACCCGCTCGCGTATCGCTACGCTCGGCCAGTGCTGGATCACTTGACACTCTGGGTGCCTGACATAGAGCGAGCCGCAGAATCGTGGGGATGGCTGCTCGGCGAACTCGGATACGCAGTCGACTACTCGGGCGAGAGTTTCTTGCTCTTCCGTCACGGCAGCGGATTTGCCGTGGTCCTTGAACAGTCCTCGGACATGGTGACTGGAATGCTGTACAGCCGCTTCCGGCCGGGACTGAACCATCTCGCTTTCGCGCTCGACTCGAATTCGGCACTTTCCGACATCACGAGTCGAGCGTTCGAGCACGGATGGTCAGCGCTGCCGGTCAGTCGCCAACCGAGCAGCCGAGCTGCGCAATACGGATTACCGCTCGATCGCAATCCCGTTGCACGCGGAGGCCGGGTCGCGTACCTCGAAGACCGCGACGGCTTCGAGGTCGAGCTCATCGCTCCCACGGGCGCCTGACCCAGCCCTCGCGTCCCCGCTGGAGCGTGCGATGAACTTCGCAATCGCCGCGGCCGTGTTCCCGGTGATCTTCGTCGGCGAGCTGCCGGACAAGACGATGTTCGCGTCGTTGTTGCTCGCGTCGAGGGGCCGTGCCTGGGCTGTGTGGGTGGGTGCCGCAGGCGCCTTCCTCGTGCATGTGGTGATCGCGACGACGGTCGGCGTGGGGTTGTTCGCCCTGTTGCCGTCGCGGGTGGTCGACGCCGGGGTTGCGGTGATGTTCCTCGGCGGGGCGGTGTATGCATTCGTAGAAGCCGGTCGCCGCGATTCCAGTGGCCTCGTCGCTCGGGAGGCGGCGAGCCATCGCCGCACGGTGACGACAGCATTCGTGGTGATCTTCGTAGCCGAGTGGGGCGATCTGACCCAGCTGCTGACAGCCAACCTGGCGGCGCATTACCACTCGGCGTTGAGCGTGGGACTCGGCTCGGTGTTGGCGCTGTGGTCGGTGGCGGGGCTCGCCGTCCTCGGCGGCCAGGGCCTGCTTCGTTCCGTGCCGATCGCGGTGTTGCGCCGGATCACGGGAGCGGTGCTACTGATACTCGGCGCGATCGCCCTGTGGACGGCGATCTCCGGCTGACGCGCGGTGATGGTCGCGTGAATGGGCGTCGGCAGCCGTGTTGTCCTCGGGCTCGACGTGGACCGATGCGGCGTCCAGATGTGCGATGTGGTGGATGAGCGTGTCTTCGACGTCGTGAGCGAGGTCGTGGCCCTCGGTGAGGGACATCGCCGGGTCGATGCCGATGTCGAGCTCGGCGTGGAGGCGGTGCCCTTCCCAGCGGACCTGGACGTCGTGCACGGCGCGGACGCCGGGGGTGTCGCCGGCTTCGTGCTCGATGAGGTCCACAAGTTGAGGATCGACGCTGTTCATGAGTCGCCGCAGGATGTCCATGACTGCGGTGCGGAGCACGACGAGGATGGCGAGGGAGATCACGAGTCCCGCGATCGGGTCGGCGGCGTCGAAGCCGAGCCACACTCCGATGGCGCCGAGTACGACCGCGAGCGAGGTGAACCCATCGGTCCGGGCGTGATACCCGTCGGTGGCGAGAGCGGCGGAGCCTATGGCGCGCCCTTCGTGAATCCGGTACCGCGCGACGAGCTCGTTCCCGAGGAAGCCGACGACACCGGCGGCGGCGACCCAACCGAGGTGGTCGATTCCGTGGGGAGCTGCCAGCCGTCTGAGTGCTTCGTACGCGGCGATGACCGCCGACAACGTGATCATCGCGATCACGAAGAGACCGGCGACGTCTTCAGCACGTCCGTAGCCGTACGTGTACCGGCGGGTCGGGGGACGGCGCGCGAGCCGGAAAGCGAGAAACAACGGGACCGCGGTAAGGGCATCGCCGAAGTTGTGGATGGTGTCGGCAAGGAGTGCGACGGACCCCGAGAAGACGATGACGGCGAGCTGAAGAGCTGATGTGAGGAGCAGCGCTCCGAACGAGATCTTCACGGCCCTGATACCGCGCTCCGACGACTCGAGCGCGGAGTCGATCGAGTCGGCGGCGTCGTGGGAGTGCGGCCGGAAGATCTCACCGAGCCAGGCTCGTGGGCCGGACGGGTGCTGCTGATCCCCGGTCTCGACGTGCTGGTTCTGACGGCGCTCAGCTGGCATCGCGGGAACGCTCGCCGGAGGGCGCGTCATGGCTGCGCAGATGCTCGAGCGTCGCGTCGAGCAAAAGACGCACGTGGTCGTCAGTGATTGCGTAGTACGCGCGGCGGCCTTCGCGGCGCACACCGACGACTCGGTAAGCGCGCAAGAGACGCAGCGCATGCGAAACCGCGGACTGGGCGATGCCGGTGTCGTCCACGAGATCGGACACGCTGCGCTCGGGAGCCTCCCGCAGCGCGAGCAGCAGCCGAAGGCGCCCCGGATCCGAGAGCATCGCGAACACGTCGGCCATGAGCACCACGTGATCGCCGGCCCGGTCATCGTCGACTCGGTTGCCTGAATCGGGTGTCAATGGGCTGGTCGCCGGTCCTTTGCCCGTGATCTATGAAGAGGTGTTCATGTTACCATCCCTCGTCCGCCACGGAGGTCCGGCGAGATCCAGCCGAGGTCGCGCGCCGAGCGGCAGCGCAGCAGAATCCGGCGCGGCGCGCGTCGGTGAGCTCGTTCCGAGAGGAGGTGAATCCCGATGGCCGTGTCTCGGCCGTTTCCGACCCGTGGGGTCCTGCGACGCCCTCAGCTACGCCTCGTCGACCTCATTGTCGGCGCGGGTGTACTCGGGCTGCTCTACGGCGTGTACCGGCTGGGGCAAGCGGTCAACGTGCCATTCACGCCGTCGCGTGCACAGGCGTCGGTGTCGACCGATCCGGCGCGACTGCCGGGCTATGCGTTGCGGTCGTTGTCGCGCATGTTCATCGCTCTCGGCCTCTCGGTGGGCTTCACGCTCGTCTACGCGACGGCGGCGGCTCGACTCCGACGCGCCGAGAAGGTCCTGATTCCTCTGCTGGACATCCTGCAGTCGGTGCCGATTCTCGGCTTCCTCTCGATCACGGTCACCGCGTTCCTCGCCTTGTTCCCGCACTCCTTGCTGGGGTTGGAGTGCGCGTCGATCTTCGCGATCTTCACGTCCCAAGCCTGGAACCTGACCTTCAGCTTCTATCACTCACTCATCACTCAACCGCGCGAGCTCGACGAAGCCGCTCGCGTGATGCGCCTCACGAAGTGGCAACGCTTCTGGAAGCTCGACGTCCCCGGCTCGATGATCGGCCTCGTCTGGAACGGGATGATGAGCTTCGGTGGTGGATGGTTCTTCCTGACCGCGTCCGAGGCCATCACCGTGAACAGGCACTCCTACGCCCTGCCTGGAATCGGGAGTTACGTCGCCACCGCCAGCAAGCAGTCCGAGCTGGGCAGGGTGCTGTTGGCGATCGGGGTCATGATCATCATGGTGCTCGCCGTGAACTTCCTGTTCTGGCGGCCGCTCGTCGCGTGGTCCGAGAAGTTCCGCAACGAACAGACCGAGGCCGCCGAGGCACCCCGCAGCATCATGCTCGACACCCTCCGGCGGTCGCAGGTCCCGCATCTCCTCGGCCGGCCGATGCGTCCGGTCACAGGATGGCTCGACCGCGGGACGCGTGCCTTCGGTACCGCCGATCGTCCACTCGCGACGAGCCCGGGGCGCCGCCGGGCCGGCGATACCGTGTTCGGCGTCGCCGTCGCCGGCGTGGCTGTGTGGGGAGCGTGGACCGCGCTCGCCTACGTGCAGGACACGATCGGGCTCGGCGAGTTTCCGCATGCCTTCTGGCTCGGTGCCATCACGTTCGCGCGCGTGGTGATCGTCGTTGCGGCGTCGACCCTGATCTGGGTGCCGATCGGCGTCAAGATCGGGCTCTCACCCCGCCTGGCGCGTTACGCGCAGCCCATCGTGCAGGTCCTCGCCTCGTTCCCGGCCAACTTCCTGTTCCCTTTTGCCGCCGCGTTCTTCATCGCCACCAGCATCAGCCTGAACGTGGGCGGCATCGTGCTCATGGCGCTCGGCGCCCAGTGGTACATCCTGTTCAACACCATCGCCGGCGCCATGGCGATTCCATCCGATCTCCGCGAGGCGATGGACAACTTCGGTGTGCGCGGCTGGCAGCGATGGCGGCGGCTTATCCTGCCCGCCATCTTCCCCTTCTACGTCACAGGCGGGATCACGGCTGCCGGCGGCGCCTGGAACGCGTCCATCGTCGCCGAGGTCGTGACCTACGGAAGTACCACGCTTTTCGCCACCGGCCTCGGCGCCTACATCGCCGAAGCCACCGCGAACGGCGACTTCGCCAAGGTGCTCACCGGCATCATCGTGATGAGCGTCTACGTCGTCGGGCTGAACCGGCTCGTCTGGCGCCGCCTCTTCCACCTCGCCGAGACGAGGTACTCGCTGTGAACGGGCTGCTGCGGCCACGACGATCGCACCCGACCGGAGAGCAACCGACATGAGCCCACGACTGCGCAGCGGCGACCGAGAGGTGATCCTCGCGGCCGACCACCTCACCAAGGCATTCACCACACCCGACGGGAAGCCTCTGCCGGTGCTCGAGGACGTGAGCTTCGAGTTGCGCGAAGGCGAGATCGTGGCGCTCCTCGGGAAGTCGGGCTCAGGCAAGTCGACCACGCTCCGCCTGCTCGCCGGACTGATCGCACCCACCTCGGGGCGAGCCCTCTTCGGCGGGGAGCCGCTTCGCGTCCCGACTTCCCATATCGCGATGGTCTTCCAGACCTTCGCCCTGCTCCCGTGGTTGACGGTTCGACAGAACGTGGAGCTCGGGCTCGAAGCCCGCGGCGTCCCGGCGGGGGAGCGTCGCGACCGCGCCGAACGCGCCATCGACCTCATCGGCCTCGACGGCTTCGAGACCGCCTACCCGAAGGAGCTGTCCGGCGGCATGCGCCAGCGCGTCGGCTTTGCCCGCGCGCTCGTCGTCGAGCCGGACGCTTTGTTCATGGACGAACCATTCTCGGCCCTGGACGTCCTGACCGCCGAGAACCTGCGCACCGAGCTGCTCGCTCTCTGGGAGCGTGACGACTTCCCGACCCGCGCCATGCTCATCGTCACGCACAACATCGAAGAAGCGGTCCAGCTCGCCGACCGCGTCCTCGTCTTGAGCTCCAACCCGGGACGCATCCAAGCCGAGCTCGCCGTCGACCTCCAACGACCCCGCGAGCGCCATGCTCCCGGCTTCGAGGAGCTCGTCGACGAGATCTACCGCATCATGACCGGCCGCGACCAAGAGCCGATCACCGCGCCGCCCACGCCGACCGTCGAGCGCCCCTCGCCCACCGAGCAACCGCTTCCCCACGCCAGCGTGGGCGGCGTGGCCGGCCTGCTCGAGATCCTCGTTGCCCGCGGCGGCGAGGAGGACCTTCCTGCCCTCGCACACGATCTCAACCTCGAGGTGGACGACCTGTTGCCGCTCGTCGACGGGGCCGTGATGCTCGGTCTGGCGACCGTCGAGACCGCGGACCTGATCGTCACAGACTCCGGGCGCGAGTTCGTCACCGCTGACATCCTCACCACCAAACAGCTCTTCGCCCGGCAAGCCTCCGAACGCGCACCCCTCGTACGCTCGATCAGCAACGCCCTTGCGGCGAGCATCGACGGTCGCCTCTCCGAGGCCTTCTTCCTCGACACGCTCCGGCGCGGCTTCAGCGAAGAGGAAGCGCGCCGCCAACTCGACATCGCGATCGACTGGGGTCGATACGGGGAGCTCTTCGAGTACGACGTCAACACGGGCGAGCTCGCACTCGAATCCACCACCGAACAGGCGACCGAACCGGCATGACCGGCGACGAGTTCCACGTTGAGGCGCCTGGCCGGTAGGTGGGCTCATGGGGGGGAAATGTCCGGTTGGCGTCCTGACCGTGAACGGAAGTGTTTGTTGACACGTCATCCAAACGAGGATATTGTGGACGTGTCATCAAAACGGAGGACACGACCATGAGCCAGATCCAAGAAGACCGCGTGATCGAGGGGATCGCACTGCCCGACCCGGGCGAGTGGCAGCTGGACCCGGTGCACACGAGCGTCGAGTTCGTGGCCCGGCACCTGATGGTGAGCAAGGTCCGAGGCAGGTTCACGAAGGTCAACGGCACGATCCACGTCGCCGAGGACCCGGCCCGGTCGTGGGTCGAGGTCGACATCGACGCGGCCAGTGTCGAGAGCGGGGACGAGAAGCGTGACGAGCACTTGCGTTCGCCCGACTTCTTCGACGTCGAGCGCTACCCGCAGATCACGTTCAAGAGCACGAGAGTCGAAGGGGAGTCGCCCGGACGCTTCCTCGTGCACGGTGATCTGACGGTCCACGGCGTCACACGCGGCGTCAGCCTCGAGGTCGAGTATCACGGCTGGACACCCGATCCGATGGGTGACCGGCGGGCCGGCTTCTCGGCCACCACCGAGGTCGATCGCGAGGACTTTGGACTGACGTGGAACATGGCCGTCGAAGCAGGCGGTGTCCTGGTGGGCAAGAAGGCGCGCCTCGAGTTCGAGATCGAGGCGATCAAGCAGTCCGACGACGGAGAGTCTTGACGTGACTCCGCTCGTGCTCGGCCTCGACACATTCGGCGACGTCACGCACGACGAAGACGACCGTCCACTCTCGCATGCCCAGACGATCCGGAACGTCGTCGAACAAGGCGTCCTTGCCGACCAGGTCGGCGTCGATTTCTTCGGGATCGGCGAACACCACACCGATGACTTCCCGATGTCCGCGGCCGACGTGGCCCTCGGGGCCATCGCCGCACGCACCACCCGAATCCGCCTCGGGTCGGCGGTGACGGTCCTGAGCTCGGACGATCCCGTCCGGGTGTTCCAGCGCTACTCCACGCTCGACGCCGTCTCAGGTGGGCGAGCGGAGGTCATCTTGGGGCGAGGTTCCAGCGTCGACTCCTTCCCGCTCTTCGGCTACCACCTTGCCGACTACGAGGAGCTCTTCGAAGAGAAGACCAATCTCTTCGCCGAGCTCGTCAAGGGCGGACCCGTCTCCTGGCGAGGCAAGACACGAGCGTCGCTGAGCGACCAGGACGTCGTACCGCATGTCGAATCCCCGCCTCTGCCCGTCTGGATCGGCGTTGGCGGCAGTCCCGAGTCGGTCATCCGCGCCGCGCGGTACGGGTTCTCGCTCATGCTCGCGATCATCGGCGGGCCCCCGTCGCGCTTCGCAGGTTTCTCCGACCTGTTCCACCAGGCTCTGGAGAGCTTCGGGCACCCGGTTCGGCCCATCGGCGTCCACTCGCCCGGTCACATCGCCGTGACCGACGAGCAGGCCCGCGACGAGTTCTTCCCGCGCTACGTCGACGTCATTCGCCGCGTCAGCAAGAGCCGCGGGTTCGCCGTGCCCAGCAGGGAGTCCTTCAACTACGAGGTGGGACCACAAGGGGCGCTGTACGTCGGGTCCCCGGAGACCGTGGCCCAGAAGATCGCGGCGAATCTCCCGGACCTCGGCGCGACCCGTTTCGACTTGAAATACGGGATGGGCGGCCTCTCCCACGACGCGCTCATGACCAACATCGATCTCTACGGCACGCAAGTCATCCCGCGTGTTCGCGACCTGCTGGCTGATCGCGAGCCGGCAGCTGGTCGAGTCACGGCCCAGGCGGGTTGATCGGCTGCGTCGGTAGAGTTCCGGTCGAGGAGAACCATCACGATGACTGATGCCTTCGTTCTCGGCGGCGTGCGAACCCCGGTCGGACGCTACGGCGGCTCACTGTCGCACATCCGCACCGACGACCTGCTCGGCCAGACGATGGTCGTGGCGTGCGAGCGAGTCGGGGTCCCTCTGGACCGGATCGAGGACATCGCGGCAGGTTGTGTCAACGTGGCACACGAGGGGATGGGCGACATCGCGCGCTGGGCGGCGCTCGGTGCCGGCTTCCCGGATTCTGTCCCCGCCGCGACCGTCAACCGCTTCTGCGCATCCTCACTGACGTGCGCGATCCAGATCACCCACGCGATTCGCGCCGGCGAGCTCGGCGTCGGCCTGGCGGGCGGGGTCGAGTCGATGTCCCGATCGGGGTGGGCGCTGATGAAGGGCGACGCGCCGTTCATGCCGCGCGGTCCGGTACTGATGCTCGACACGATGTGGGCCGGCGCGGGTGGCCCACCGAACCCTGTGCTGCTCGCCAGAGACGCGTACATCGACATGATGCAGACCGCGCAGAACGTCGCCGACGAATACAAGCTGTCCCGCGAAGAGATCGACGCCTTCGCGTTGCGCTCCCATCAACACGCAGCCGCGGCGCGTGATTCGGGACGGCTCGCGCTCGAGATCCGTCCGGTCGAGATCCCGGCAAGCCGAAGGCAGCCCGGGCGCACGTTCGAGCATGACGAGAGCATCCGCGGCGACACGACGGCGGAGAAGCTGGCGGCGCTCCCGGCACAGCCGAACACCACGCAGATGACGGCCGGCAACTCTTCGCCCCTGAACGACGGTGCGAGCGCGGTCGTGCTCGCCAGTGCCGAGGCGGCCGGCGAGCTCGACGTCGAGCCGCTTGCGCGCGTGGTCGCGTCGGCGACGTACGCACTCGATCCTCGGATCATGGGGATCGCGCCGGCGTTCGCGATACCGAAGGCGCTCGACCGAGCCGGCCTCACCCCGAAGCAGATCGATGTGTGGGAGATCCACGAGGCGTACGCGGCGGTCGCGGTGGCGATCCTGCGTGAGCTGCCCAACCAGCTCGACGGGTTCCAGGTTCCGGACGAGCGCTTGAACCCGAACGGCGGCGCGGTCGCCATTGGCCACCCGTTCGGGTCGTCCGGTACCCGATACGTGCTCACGCTCGCAACCGAGCTGCGCAAGCGAGGAGCTCGCTACGGAGCGCTCGGCGTGTGCGTCGGCTCGGGCCAGGGCGTTGCACTTGTCCTCGAGAACCCGTCGGCCTGACGGACAGAACCACAACCGAGGTTGGCGCGAAGGAGGAAGCTCATATGACATCGCCCGGACCGGACGAGCAGGTCAGCTTCGACACCAACATCAAGGGACTGTTCCGGCCTCTCGATCGACAATCGATGAGCTCACACTTCGACTTGTGGTCCTTCGACGATGTCAGCAGCCATGCCGACGCCATTCTCGCCCGGCTTCGGGCAGGGAGCATGCCGTGTGACGGCGCGTGGCCAACCGCCAACGTCGACCTCTTCGAGCGGTGGGTTACGCGCGGCAAAGCGCCCTGAGACTCGGCGTACGTCGGACGCCGGAACAGCCGGGACGACCCTATGGCGGGTGCCGCCCGCGAGCAGCGTTTGCACGCCAGGACTACTTTGCGGGAGATGGGCGGGGACTCGCATCTCGAGACGGACTATCTCGTCGTCGGTGCCGGCGCGCTCGGGATGGCCTTCGTCGACGCGTTGATCGAGCACAGCGATGCGGACGTCGTGATGGTCGAGCGCCGCCATCGCCCGGGCGGCCACTGGCTGGACGCGTACCCGTTCGTCCAGCTCCATCAGCCGTCGAGGTTCTACGGCGTCGACTCGACCCCGCTCGGACAGGACCGGACCGAGACTGAAGGCTCGGACACCGGCTTCTACGAGCGAGCCAGCGGCGCCGAGATCTGCGGCTACTTCGACGAGATCATGCGTCACCGGTTCTTGGCGTCGGGTCGGGTCCGGTTCTTTCCGATGTGCGACTACCGGGGCGACGGGCGCTTCCGCTCCCGGCTGCGCAACCAGGTGACGGACGTGACGGTTCGAAGCCACGTCGTCGACGCCACCTACATGGCCTCGCGGGTGCCTGCGACCGATCCTGCCCCGTTCGACGTGGCGGCCGGTGTTCGCTGCGTCCCTGTCGGCGAGCTGACCACGGTCGGGAACCCGCCCGCCGGATACGTGATCATCGGTGGCGGCAAGACCGCGTTGGATGCGATCTGCTGGCTGCTCGATCGCGGTATCGAAGCCGACGACATCACCTGGATTCGTCCGCGTGACACATGGATCCTGAACCGAGCGTTCTTTCAGCCCGGGCAGGTGCGCACCTTTGAAGGGGTCGTCCTCCAGCTCGAGGCGATCGTCGCGTCGGAGTCGGTGGAAGAGGTGTACGAACGCCTCGAAGAGCACGAGGTGATGCTCCGCACCGACATTGCCGTCGTGCCGACCATGATGAAGGGCGCGACGTTGAGCCTCCGGGAGCTCGAGCAACTCCGTCGAATCAGCAATGTCGTCAGGCTCGGACACGTCGAGCGCATCGAGCCCGACCAGATCGTCCTCGAGCAGGGCTCCATCCCGACCACTCCTGATCATCTCCACGTGCATTGCGCCGCGTCCGGACTGAGCGACAACGCACCTCGAGCGATCTTTACCGACGACACCATCACCCTCCAGCTCGTGACGCGGGTGGGCCTCACGTTGTCGGGCGCGTTGCAGGGCTTCCTCGAGGCAACGGGCAGGACGACGGAGGAAAAGAACGCGCTCTGCCCGCCTGCCGTGATGCCCCACACGCCGTTCGACTACCTGCGCGTCGTCCTCGCCGGCATCAGCACGGAGATGGGGTGGCAAGAAGCGCCGGAGCTGCAGGAGTGGGTCGATCGCTCTCGACTCAACCTCCTGAGCGGCTTGGAGAACGAGGACGGCGCGACCGTCCGAGAGCTGCAGGGCCGTTTCTTCGGTGCGCTGTTTCCCGCGCTCGAGAAGTTGCAGGTGTTCGCGGGCCAGGCCACGCCCCGAGAACGATCGCGGATCTTCGAACCGGCGCGCTGATCTCGTCTGGCGGGTGCCGTGGGGTCAGCGGCGTCGCAGGAGCCGGCCCAACCGATACGCGACCGAGCGTTTCGCCGGCGTGTCCACCGGGCGCGAACCCTCGTCGTCGGGTTCGCCCATCGCCCGACGCCCCGCGTTACGCAGATCGTGCCATCGCGCCGCGACCTTGCGCGGACTGACCAGTATGAACACGACCACGGCGATGATCAGGAGGTGCCAAGGCGAAAAGAGACCCTCGAACACAGAGCGAGGTTACGCCACCGTGGTGCTCCCGTTCGGCAGCGAGAAGGTCCCGGAGCTGGCGCGGTCGCGGGGCGGGTCCATGAAGGAGCTCCGCAGAGGAACCGGGGACGGCGCCGACGACGACCACGAAGACGTCTGACGAGAGGGCCTCGGGCTATCCGATCCGGATCTGGGAGTCCGTCGGTTGCACGTCGTCCCGGCCGGTGTTATCGAACGCCCAGATCTCATAGGTGCCGGCGTTCGGTTCGAATTTCCCGAACTTGTTCATGTGGGGGAAGACCGCCGAGGCGCCTTGGTACTCGATCGTCTTGCCCTTGTCGAGCAGTGCCTTGCAATTCGCGTACGAATTGCACTTGTTCCGGCCTCTTGTGTTGGAGGCGAACACGTCTTTCATCTTCGCGGGGTCGTCGGACTTCGCCTTCTCGGCTGCCAGGGCAGTGAGGATCGTGCAGTCGTAGTAATAGGCGGAGAAGATCGGCGGGACGCCGGTGGCCGCGAACCTGTTCGGGAACGGGTTGTGGACGCCCGCGGGTGTCGCAGCGGGTGAGGTCCCTTTGATCCCCGCCACGGCGCCGGGGTTGCCCGGGTCGACCGAACTGGCGAACGAGTCCGTGCGCATCGCGTCGGGGACGTAGATCGGGACCTGTTGGGGTCCGAGACCGTTGTCGATCATCGCTTTGACGACGTCGTTGTCGGTCTGGTCGCCGAGGACCACCACCGCGTCGGGCTTTTTGGAGGCGACCTCCTCTACATAGGTATTGAAGCTCGTCGCGTCGGGATCGAACGCGACGTCGGCAACGATCTTGGCGCCGCCGCGGCTGAGTGTCTTCCTCAGCGGCTGCCCGAGCGCCAAGCGATTCTCGGTATTGCTGCGATCGAGAATGGCGATTCTCTTGTGGTGGTCCTTCAGGACGAGCTTGGCCAGCGCCGGTCCCTGGAGCCGGTCGGAGGGCGCGGTGCGGAAGTAGTACCCACCGGAGTCGGCTGTCGACAGGTCTGACGAGGTGTTCGATCCGGAGCAGACCAGCACATGCGCTCGGCGAACGTCGTCGAGTATCCCCAGCATCGTTCCGGAGGATGCCGGACCCATGACTGCGTCGACCTTGCCGCTTTCGAGCAGCACCTCCAACGATCCGAGGGCGAAATCGGGTTCGTTGTTGTCGTTGGCGACCGAGTAACTCACAGGGTTGCCGAACACACCGCCGGCGGCGTTGATCTCGTCCATCGCCATTGTCACGGGCGTCGTCAGTGACGATGAGATGTTGCTGAGCGAGCCTGTCTCCGGCGCGAGCTGCCCGATCGTCAGCGTGCCGTCTCCCTTGCCTGTCGGCTGAGGGTCAAAGCCGGCGCCGGCTACACCACCGAAGACGCACACGATGCCGATCACTACGGAGAACACGACGAATGCCCGCAGCCGGTTCAAACTGGGTTCTCCTCGAGATCGGGCGCGAGTGAGCCGCACCTGAGCATAGAGACGGGTTGAACCGGAAACAGGACGCGCCCGCCGAGTCGTGCTCGCCGGCGCGTGCTCCGACGGCTCAGACGTCGAGGTCTGTGTGCTCGGTGATCTGCAGCACTTCGAGTGTGCGGCCGAGTCCCAGGTAGACAGCCAAGCACAATGTGAGATCCAGGATCTCGTCGTCTGCGAAGTGATCGCGCAGTCGGCCGAACAGCTCGTCGTCGATCGCACGATGATCGACTGCGAACTGCTCTGCGTACTCGATGGCCAAGCGTTGTCGATCGGTGTACTCGGGAAAGGCTCGCCACTCGTCGAGATGCTCGTACATCTCTTCGGTGACACCGGCTTCGACGACTGACGGCGCTCGGAAGGTCGCGCACGCGCCGCACGCGTTGAGTTGTGCGATGCGCATGCGGGCGACCTCGCGTTCGGCCGCCGGGAGCTTGCTGGACCCGTAGGCAGTGGTGATCATCTTGCTCACCATGCCGGCCATCTCGGGCCGCAGCGTCCAGACCATGGCGCTTTCGCCGCCGGGCCCGTCCGGGATGTCGATGCGCGCCATGGCGAAGCAGTGTACGGCGCGCCGCCGGCCAGTCGGTCGGGCGGGCTCGGCAACCGGCGGCCCCGCTCCCGGACGAACGCGGATCTAAACTCAGACGCTCGTCGGAGCGCGGCGCGGGCAGAGGGCAGGAGAGCGATGCATCCGAGATTGATCGCGGTGTCCACCGTCGCCACCGTGCTGACTCTGCTGGCGGCATGCTCGTCGGGTGGTGAGTCGAAGAGCTCGTCCTCGGCGACGACCACGAGCAAGGCGGCAACCGCCTCGAGCCGGGTCACCGATCTGAAGCTCGACCCTCAACACGACTACGGCAACAAGTACGCGAACGGCATCCTGCCCGTCGGCGACAACAAGTACGCGACCGACGCGCCGAAGAAGGGATCCGTCTACCTGTGCCGCATACCGCAGGGCCAAGCGGGTGGTGCGCAGGAACGGGGGCCGTGGTTCGTGAACAACAACACCGAGTACGACATCAACAAGAAGGTCGCGGTCGAGGGGACCGTCCACTGGGACGCGAGCTACGCGGAGACGATGAGCGGCGGCAATCGCGTGATCACGACGAACGACCTGCCGCGTGACCACACGACCGGCGTTTTCCCGGTCCAGCCTTCCGATCCCGCCTACCAGTACGACCGCAACCCGAACCAGATTGCGGCTCAGTCGCTCACCTACACGCTCAACGCGGCTCCGACCGTCACCGCAAAGTCCAGCTGCGTCGCCGGCGAGGTGGGCGTGATGACGACCGGCGTCGCTCTGTTCGACGCCTTCGACGCCGGCGGGCGCGACGCCGGCGCGTGGGAGGTCCAGGACGGTTGCAACGGCCATCCGCAAATCTCGAGCGAGTACCACTACCACACGCTGAGCAGCTGCATTCAGGACACGGGCGTCGGGAACGTCATCGGGTTCGCTCTCGACGGGTTCCCGATCACCGGACCGAAGGTCGGCGACAACAACATCCTCACGACGAGCGACCTCGACGAGTGCCACGGCATCACCAGCACGATCACACTGGACGGCCGACAGGTCGAGACGTACCACTACGTCATGACCCAGGACTTCCCTTACTCGGCGAGCTGCTTCCGTTCGACCGCAGCCCGACCGCCGGGGCAACCCGCAGGACCGTCGGGCCCACCGGGCGGACCTCCTGCCGGACCGACCGGCTGATACCCGGGATACGGTCGGGAGCGTGGCCGCCAGCGAATCGGAGCCGCGGTACGTCCGTCCCGGGTGGTTCACCAAGCACGTCTTCAATCCGAGCGTCGCACTGCTCACGCGTGCCGGGGTCAGCGTCTGGGGATCCAGGGAACTTCGCGTGCGCGGGCGCAAGACCGGCGAGTGGAGGACCACGCCGGTCAACCTCCTGACCTACGAAGGGGATCGGTACCTCGTCGCGCCGCGCGGCGTGACGCAATGGGTTCGGAACCTGCGCGAGGTCGGAGAGGGAGAGCTACGCGTCGGCAGACGCACGGAGCGGTTCCGGGCGACGGAGCTCTCCGACGAGGACAAGTCGGCGATCCTGCGTGCCTACCTCAAGCGCTGGAAGGCCGAGGTAGGTGTCTTCTTCGGCGGCGTCGGGGCCGACTCGTCCGAGGAGGACTTGCGACGCATCAGTCCCGACCATCCCGTCTTCCGCATCGAAGCGGCGCCGCCGGCGTGAGTGCGGCGACGCGGGGGAGCGCTCGTCGCTGTCAGCGCGCGCGGTCGAGTTGCGCGACGAGCTGCGCGTACTGCTCCAGGTGGCGGTCGCCGAGGAACTCCGCCGTGGCGCGCTGCCGCGCGTTCTCGCCGAGCAGCTCGGCGTAGGGCGGGTCGTCGAGCAGGCGCCGCACGGCCTGCCCGAACTCGACCGGGTCCCGGGGGTCGTTGACGAGGAGGCCGTGCTCGCCCGACACGATCTGGTCGACGATGCCACCGACGGCACTGGCGACGATCGGCCTTCCCTTCCTCATCGCCTCGGCGACCGTGAGGCCGATGCCCTCGGCCAGGCTCTTCTGCGTGACGACACTGGCGTGGCGCTGTACGGCGTTGACGATGATCGCGTTCTCCACCGGGTCCTGCATCGGGAGACATGCGAGATGGATGCGGGTCCGCTCCGCGTGAGGGAGCCGACGCCAGACCTCGATGCAGTGCTCGAACGTGGCCGCTCCCTCCGGGTCGTCGGCGACACCGGTCACGACGGGGCCGACGAGGAGGAGATGGGCGGAACGGTCTCCGGCGACGTGCTCCGCGAAGGCCGTCATGACGCCGGCCATGTCCTTCAGAGGATCCCATCGCGACACCTGAACGACGAGCGGCACGTTCGCCGGTGGCGGCGGGCCCGTCTGGAGCACGTCGACATGACGATTGATGCGACCGACGGAGCCGTCCTCGAGGGTGAACGCGGCCACGGCAGCAGGCGGCTCACCGGCGAGCAGCCCGACGTAGTGCAGCACCGCCTCGACATCGGCCGGGCTCATCGGCTGGTTCTTGGCCGAGAACGGATCGATCGAAGGCGGGATCACGAAGGTGCGACGCGGGTCGGCCCAATCGGGCGCGTATGCCGCCCGGCTGAACACGTAGGCGTCGACGTGGTCGAGGTACGGGCGCAGGAACGACCACGCCTTTTCGGTGTTCGCGTTCGTGGCGTCCGCGCCCACATGGCAGCGCCACACCACCATCACGCCCGCCCGGGCGAGTGCTTGCGCGAGGCCGGCGGTCTGGGGATCGTGCAGCAGGACGATGTCGCGCGGTCGCACCAGCGCCAGCAGCTCGTCGGCGTTGGCTTGCAAGATCTCGTCGTAGTGGCGCCGTTCGTCGCCGCCGAGCGGGCCGCCGTCCCCGGGAGCGCCATGGAGGTTGTTGTGGATGCGCTTCGTGATCTCGAAGAAGTGCGGATCGCCCTGGATGACGACCCACTGGGCGTCGACGCCCGCGCCCCGGGCGTACGCCAGAAGGGTGCGGAGCATCTCCGCGACCCCGCCGCCGGACGCGGTCGAGTTGACGTTCAGCACGACGCGTCCGGCCAGCAGCTCGCGCGCCGCCTTCGCCGTCGCTTCGAATCGCTCGGCCCGCTCGGGTCCGATCAGCCCCAGCAACCGGTCGGGGTTGAGGGCCGCCACCTGGACCTCTTCGAGCTTCATCGGACCCCGCTCACGCTGTGACCGGCACCCGCCACTCGACGATGGTGCCCCCGGCCTCTACACCCGACACGGACAGGACCCCGCCCATGGCGGCTGCCCGGTGCTCGAGGTTATGCAGCCCGCGACCGTTCTCGTGCGGGGTCGGGATGCCCTTGCCGTTGTCGGTCACTCGGACGACGACGTCCATACCCACTTCGACGGTGACGTTCACATGTGACGCGCCGGCGTGCTGGGCCACATTGGACAGCGCCTCTTGCAGGACGGAGAGCAGGTGCTCGGCGGCCTTCTCGGAGACGAGCGTGTCGATCGGCCCGGTCATGTGCAGCTCGGGCGAGAACCCGAGCACCTCTCGCGCTCCGTCGATCAAGGCGAAGATCGAGACGCGAAGCCCACGCTGCACGGGTGTTTGCAGCGCGAAGATCGTGCTTCGGATCTCACGAATGGTCACGTCGAGCTCGTCGACGGCGTCGTTGATTCGCGTAGTCAGGTCGTCGCGGCCTGTGACCGGCAGCACCGTCTGGAGCGTCATGCCGGTCGCGAAGAGGCGTTGGATGACCTTGTCGTGGAGGTCGCGGGCGATTCGCTCGCGGTCTCCGAGGACGGCGACCTCTTCCGTCCGTTGCATCAGCCGCGCGTTCTCGATCGCCACGCCGGCGGCGGCCGCCAGGGCGACCGCGAGGGCCTCGTCTTCCTCGCTGAACTCGTCTGCGCCCCGCTTGTCGCACAGGTACAGGTTCCCGAACACGGCGTCTCGCACGCGGACCGGCACGCCGAGGAACGAGCGCATGTCGGGATGGTGCTCGGGGAAGCCGTACGACTGCTCGTGGGCGCCGAGGTCGCGCAGGCGCAACGGCCGTGGATCGACGATGAGGAGGCCGAGGATCCCGTGCCCGTCGGGCAGGTGACCGATGGCGGCATAGCGCTCGGGGTCGATGCCGACGGTGATGAACTCACTGAGAAGCTGGTCGTCGCCGATGACGCCGAGCGCGCCGTAGTTGGCCGAGACGAGCGAGCAGGCGGACTCGACGATCCGCTGCAGGACGATCGGTAGGCTCAGATCGGTCCCGATACTCGTGATCGCATCGAGCAGCTGCTGGATGTGTGGGTTGATCTTGCTGAAGGGCAAGGGCACATTCTGATCCTGGGGTGAAGCGTGGGCAATGCGGTGCGGGTGTTCCTCCTCGACGACCACGAGATCGTCCGGCGCGGCGTCAAGGAGCTCCTCGAGGCGGACGGCGACCTCGAAGTGGTGGGTGAGGCCGGAACCGCGGCCGAGGCGCTGGCGCGCATCCCGCCGACGCGTCCCGATGTCGCGGTGCTCGACGTCCGTCTGCCCGATGGTGACGGCGTGCAGGTCTGTCGAGAGATCCGTTCGGCTCATCCCGAGATCCAGTGCCTCATGCTCACGTCGTTCGCGGATGACGAAGCGCTCTTCCAGGCGATCATGGCGGGCGCGTCCGGGTATGTCCTCAAGCAGATCAAGGGCGCGGACGTCGTCGAGGCCGTGCGCGCCGTCGCGAGCGGCCGGTCGCTCCTCGATCCGTCGGTGACGGCCCGGGTCCTGGAGCGGCTCCGCAGCGGCTCCGAGGAAGACGAGCTGCTCGCCCGCCTGAGCCCGCAAGAGCGGAACATCCTGCGGCTGATCGCCGACGGGCTCACGAACCGTCAGATCGCCGAGCAGGTGCATCTCGCCGAGAAGACGGTGAAGAACTACGTGTCGAATCTGCTCTCGAAGCTCGGCATGGAGCGCCGCACCCAAGCTGCGGTGTACGCCGCCCGACTGGGCGCGCAGCAAGGGCGGGCGCCCGACAGGTGAGCGGCCCTGCCGGCTCTCAGCGGACGCACAGCGAGTGGCGACCGCGTTCCGATGGCGTGATGACGGTCATAACCTGGAGCGGTGGTGGCCCGGTCGAGGACGCGGAAATGGCGTTATGTCGTGCCGGTCGCGCTCGTGGGCCTGCTCTGGGCGGGATACTCGGTTCGTGACCGGCTCGAGGCTCGCGCCGCGCCCGCGCTGCCGGCACGGACGCCGGCCGAAGTCGCGGACTGGGCGGCGAGCCCCCATCCGGAACCGAGGTCCGGCTTCCTCGAGATGAGCACCAACCTCGGGTTGGGCGACTTCGGGAGCACGTCGGGAGACAGCGGCGGGTCCCTCGTGGGCCTGGCGGCGGGGAGCAACGACGCTCGCTTGTGGCAGGACGGGAGCCAGCGCCGTATCGCGCTCCTGCAACAGCTCGAGGAGACCGACTGGTACCGCAACGGCGACCTCACCTACGTCTGGCACAGTCGCAGTTCCCGCGTGACGAGGGTGCAGAACCCGGCCCCCGCCCCCGACGCGACGGGGCTGATCTCCGCGCTCGCGGGTGGTGCTTCCATCGAGTCGCCGGACGGGATGGCGGCGCGATTCCTGCCGCTGCGGACGCAGGCGACTCGACTGGCGCTCCGCGAGCCGACGTACGTCGCCGATCGCCCCGTCTACCAGCTGGCGTTGATCCCGGACACGCCGACGTCGCTCGTCACCGAGATCGTGATCGGCGTCGACGCCGCCAACGGCGTGCCGTTGAAGGTGGCGGTGCACACACGCAGCGGGACCGTCGCGATCGAGAGCAAGTTCACCTCGATCGACTTCAAACGTCCGGCCGCGTCGAACCTCGCGTTCCAGGCGCCGCCGGAGGCGAAGGTCGCGGACGGCGCCAACGTGATCGCCACACCGAATTTCTCGAACAACGAGCGGCAGCAACGCGACCGAGCGCGAACCGTCGAGGACGTGCAGTCCGTCAAGGGCGTCGACCAGACGCTGCTCCGGCTCGCGACCGTAGGGGACGGCTGGGACGAGGTCGTCGCGCTGCCCGGCCTCAGCGGATGGCGATTGGAGAACCTCGGGCGCACCGCCAAGGCGGTCAGTGGCCCGTACGGCACCGGGCGGCTCTTGGAGACACCCGTCTTCAGCCTGCTCATCCTGGACAACGGCCGCATGGTGGCGGGCGCGGTGACGCCGAACGGGCTCGAGTCCGCCGCCACGCAGATCGCATCGACGACATGAGCGACCTCGCGATCGAGACCACCGGGCTGACGAAGCGTCTCGGCCACACCGCGGTCGTGGACCAGGTCGATCTCGCCGTGCCGCGGGGCAGTGTGTACGGGTTCCTCGGGCCCAACGGGTCGGGCAAGACCACGACGATCCGCATGCTGCTCGGGCTGATCTGGCCCACCGCAGGGTCGTTCCGTCTCCTGGGGGAGACGATGCCCGCCGCCAGCTCACGGGTGCTCCCACAGGTCGGGGCCCTCGTCGAGGGGCCGGCGTTCTATCCCTGGCTCACCGGCCGTCAGAACCTGCGGCGTATCGACGCCGCCGGGCCCGACGGCCAGCGCAAGACGCGCGCCGCGCGCATCGACGACGCCCTGACCAAGGTCGGGCTCGCCGCCGCTGCGACCAAGCGGTACCGCGCCTACTCACTCGGTATGAAGCAGCGCCTGGGTCTCGCGGCCGCGCTCCTCCGGCCCCGGAGCCTGCTCGTCCTCGACGAGCCGACGAACGGCATGGACCCGCAAGGGACGCGCGAGATCCGCAACCTCGTTCGCGAGCTGGCGTCCGAAGGGTCGACCGTGTTCCTGTCGACCCACCTCCTCAGCGAGGTGGAGCAGCTCTGCACGCACCTCGGCATCATCTCGGTGGGCAAGGTCGTCGCGCAGGGCTCGATCGAGGACCTCCGCGGTCGGGGCGACGCGATGCTGCGCGTCGAGACCGAGGACGCCGGGAACGCCGCGCAGGTGCTCGATCGTCTCGGGCTGGAGTCGATCGTCGTCACCGGTGAGGTCGTCTCCGCCCAGCTCGACGGGCAACGACCGGAAGAGTGCAACCGGGCGCTGGTGATGGCGGGCGTGGGCGTCCGCAGCCTGACGACCGACCGCCGCAGCCTCGAAGATGCATTCGTGGCGCTGACCGGAGAGGGATTCGATGTGGCTGGCTGACATCGGACTGCTGTTCCGACGAGTCCGCACACGTGTGTTGCTGCTCGTGCTCGCGGCCGTGCCGATCGCGGTCGCGGTCGCGGTGCGTCTCTCGGGCGAGGGTCCGAGCCCGGGATCGGGACCGCGCTTCTTCGACCAGATCACGAACAACGGAGTCTTCGCCGCCCTCGTCGGCCTCACGGTCACGCTGCCGTTCTTCCTTCCCCTCGCGGTCGCCATCGTCGCCGGTGACGCGGTGGCAGGGGAGGCGAACCTCGGCACGCTGCGATACCTGCTCTCTCGTCCGGTCGGTCGGACACGGCTGCTCGTCATCAAGGCGACGACCGTGACCATCTTCTGCTTCGTCGCCACCTTCGCCGTCGCGATCGCCGGACTGATCGCAGGCTCCATCCTCTTCCCGATCGGGGACGTCACGACCCTGTCCGGCGACACGTTGTCGCTGGCCGCGGGCACGTTGCGGATCGGCCTCGCCGCGGTGTTGGTCGCGCTGTCGCTGCTCGGCCTGGCCGCCATCGGCATGTTCATCTCGACGCTCACGGACGCGCCCGTCGGCGCAATGGCCGGGACCGTCGGGGTAGCCGTGCTCAGCGGCGTGCTCAACGCCGTGCCGGCGCTGTCGTGGCTGCAGCCGTTCCTGCTCACGCACTACTGGCTGTCGTTCGGCGACGTCCTCCGTTCGCCCGTGTACTGGAACCAGATCCTGCTGAACCTCCTGGTCCAGGGGGTGACCGTCGTCGTGTTCGCGGCCGCGGCGTGGTCGCGCTTCACCAGCAAGGACGTGCTCGCGTAGGACTCAGGGGTCGTCGCGCACCACGGCGCGCGCGGCGGCTCGGCCGGGAGCCCCGAGGATGCCGCCCGACGGCTGCGTCATCCTGCGGACGGAGGTCCGCCAGGGAGTCGACGAAGACTCGCCAGGGAGCGTGCATTCGGTCCGAGATGGGCGTTATGCTCCCGAATCGCCGATATCGGGCATGCGGACCGACCCAAGGAGGACCTCCCCATGAAACTGCTGGCCCGCGTCTTCGCCGCCGCGGTCGCGTGCGCGACCGTCGCCCTGCCGTTGGTGGCGGCCGAAGCGCCCTCCGCGAGCGCTGCGCCCACCTGGGCGCCGGCCGCGACGGCACCGATCCACCCCGGCGTCCAGACCTTCACGGCCGGGGCTCAGTGCACGGCGAACTTCATCTTCTTCGACGCCTCGAACACCGTGTACATCGGCCAGGCGGCCCATTGCTCGGGCACCGGGGGCAACACGGCGACGAACGGTTGCACGTCGGGCTCGTTGCCCATCGGCACACAGGTGCAGGTGACCGGCGCGTCCCAGCCGGGCACCATGGTCTACAACTCCTGGCTGACGATGCAGGGGCTGGGCGAGGCCGACGCCAACACCTGCCAGTTCAACGACCTGGCGTTGATCAAGTTGAATCCCGCCGACTTCGGGAAGGTCAACCCGTCGATCCCGTTCTGGGGCGGCCCGAACGGCATCGACAACAACGGCACGGTCCAGGGCGAGAACGTGTACTCGTACGGGAACTCCGAGCTGCGCGGCGGTGTCAGCCAGCTGAGCCCCAAGCAAGGCGTCAGCCTCGGTGACGCCGGTGGCGGCTGGAGCCACAACGTGTACACCGCGTCGCCCGGGATCCCCGGCGACTCCGGGAGCGCGTTCCTCAACTCGACCGGCGCCGCGCTGGGCATCCTCAGCACCGTCCAGATCGCGCCGGTCGCCGGCTCGAACGGCGTCGGTGACGTCAGTCGCGAGATCAGCTACATGAACGCGCACTCGTCGCTCGGCGCCCAGCTGGCACTGGGAACGCAGCCGTTCAACCCGAACCTGGCAGCGAACCTGCTCGCTTCGCTCGGGCTCTGACCAAAGCGGGCTGAGAAGCACGTGATCGCGGCCCGGGGCCTCGCCCCGGGCCGCGGCGCGTCACGACAGTTCAGCCACGCGCCGCTCGACGGCGGCGATCGCCGCCGGTAGGTCGTCGACCTCGCGCTCGACGGCACGGCGCCGGCGGGCGAACACGAAGAGGCATCGCGCGACCGGCGTGCCGAGCGCACGCTCGAGCGCGAGGGCGTACGCGGCGCCCTGGGCGCGGTACCGCTCCATGGCGGCGTCGAGCTCGTCGTCGGTCGGGGCCTGGTCGGTCTTGTAATCCACGACGACGAGTCCCTCCAGCGTCTCGATCAGCAGGTCGACGAAGCCCTCGACCGTGACGCCGTCGACGACGGCGGCGACGGGAACCTCGCGCCAATAGCGGCCTCCCGTGACCGCGCCGCGCACCGTGCTCGACTGGAGGACGCTGCGAGCCAGGGCCCGGATCTCCGCCTCCCGCTGGGGGATCCCCTCGGCGAGCGCCTGCGCTCGGGCGGTGTTGTCGAGACCGTCGCCGGTGGCGAGGTCGACGGTCTGGAGGACGGCGTGCACGGCCCGCCCCACCGACGTGCCCGCGCGCCCCCGCCGCCAGGCGGGCCGGTCGTCGACGGGCTCGTCCTTCTCGACCCCGGCCTCGGGGCCGGGATCCGCCGGGGCCGAAGGCTCCTTTGCGAGGGTCGTGGCGGCGACGGTCGCGGGACGGCCGGCGCGGGCGAGCAGCGCGGCGCGCGCCGCGATCCAGCGGTCACGCTCGCCGGGCTCCTCTTCGGCTTCGGCGTCGGCTGGTCCCGGCGCCGAGGGGAAACTCGCCCCTTGGGCGCCGTCGACACCGTCGGCCTCGAAGTCGAGGACGGCCGCGGGTGCGTCATCTGCGTGCTCGCACAACAGCGCGGCGTGGCAGTCGATTCGGTCCGTGCGCTTGTGGTACAGGCTCACGAGCAAGTGGTCGCGGGCGCGGGTCGCCGCAACGTAGAGCAGCCGCAGCCGTTCGGCGGCGTCGAGCTCGTCCTCGCGCTGCGACCGGTCGTGCCACCCGGCGGTCTCGAAGCGGGTGCCTTGCGCGACGCGCCCGACCCGGACCTCGAACGTCCCGTCGGGGTTCCACAGCACGGGCGTCGCGCGGTTCGGCGGGCTGACGTTGAGCCCGGCGAGGATCACGATCGGAAACTCCAGTCCCTTGGCGCCGTGCACCGTGAGCACACGGAGCGCGTCGTCGTCGGGCTCGGGCACGACGATCTCGACGGCGCGGGCACGCTCGTCCGCCAGCTGCTGGACCCACTCGATGAAGCCGCGCAGCCCGCGACCGGAGGCGGCTTCGTACGCCCGCGCCTGATCGACGAAGAACCGGACGCGCCTCCAGTGGTCGCGCGGTCGCCGGTGCGTGACCGCGAGCTCCAACATGCGGCGTTCCCGCACGATCGCCTCGACCGTCTGACTGACCGATTGCCACCAGCGCGCATCGTGGAGCCGCCGGAGCGCGGCAAGAGCCGCGACAACGGGATGGTCGAGCGGCATGTCGTCCGGCGCGGGCCGCCGGTAATCCCACCGCCCGCCGCGGCGGTAGTAATCGAAGATCTCGTCGTCTCCGCAGCCGAACGCCGGCGACCGCAGTGACGCGATCAGCGCGATCTCGTCGGTCGGATCGTCGAGCGCGCCCAGGATGGACAGCAAGTCGCGTATCTCGGCCGTCGAGAAGACGAGCGACTGGCTCTCGATTCGGACGGGCACGTCGGCGCGCTCGAGCGCGTCCTCCAGGTCGGGGAGCGCCGTGCGCGTCGGGAGCAGCAGGGCGACGTCGTCGTACCGGGCGAGGCGAATCTCCCCGGTGACCGGGTCGACGATCTGCCACGCGTCGTCCTTGATCCGTCGGGCGAGCGCGGCGACGGCGTCGGCCTCGACGGCGCGGACCTCGGCGACGTGCTGCACGTCGGCCGGCCCACCGAAGGTGGCGACGGGCGGCACCGACGTGGGGGAGGGATCCCGCTCGGCGACCAACTGCACGTGCGCGGCTTGCGCACCATCCCCGTGAGTGTCGAAGAGGCGGGAGAAGATGTGGTTCACCCAGTCGAGTATCCCGGGCACGGACCGGAAGTTCTGGGTGAGCTCTTGTCGGCCGTCGAGCAGCTCCTGCTCGACGCGGTGGTACAGCTCCAGGTCGGCCCGCCGGAAGCGGTAGATCGACTGCTTCGGGTCGCCGACGAAGAACGCCCGGCCCGGCGCGATGGACACTTCCCACCACGGCCGCGTGCCCGCGTCGGGGTCGTCCGACGCAAGCAGCACGGCGATCTCGATCTGCAGGGGATCGGTGTCCTGGAACTCGTCGATCAGGAGGACCCGGAACCGCTCGCGGAGCGCGGCGCGCACGCCCGGGTTGCGTTGCAGCACGTCCCGCGCCAGTACGAGCAGGTCGTGGAACTCGATGCGGCCGTCACGACGCCGCTCGTCGGCGTAGCCCCGCGCGAAGCCGCGCAATCGGGCAACCAGCACGTCGAGGGTCGCCTGCTGCTGCCGGCGGACGAGCGTGATGCGCGCTGCATCCGCCTGCCCGAGCAGGTCTCGTACCTCCTCGACGGGACAGCGCCAGTTCGTGCGCCGCCCCACGTTCGTTGCGAACTTCGGCATCTCGCCGAGCAGGTCGAGGCGGTCGAGGTCGTCGGTCGCGCCGCGCAGGACGTCGGCCCATCCGGCGAGCCCGTGGATGTGCTGGAAGAGCTTGTCCTGCGGGACACCACAGTCGACGAGCCGCGCGACTGCCTGCTCGAGAGGCGCCAGGACCGGCCCCAGGTCGACCGCGGGGGCCGGCGCACCGACCCCCGAAGCCGATGCGGACGAGGAACGCAGCCGCTCGTAGTGCTCGTGCAGGACGCGTGCGACTCGGCGCAAGTGGTCGAAGTCGACGCCCAGCGCCAGCGCCGGGAGCAGGACCGGCTCGAGCTCCGGGTCGGCGACGATCGCGTCGAGGAACACGCCCCAGCGCTCCTCGAAGCCCACGGCCGCCTCGACGTCGTCGACCACCTCGAACCGGGGTGGGAGCCCCGCCTCGAGGGGGTGCTCGGCGAGGATCCGCTGGGCGAAGCCGTGCAGCGTCGAGAGCGCGGCGTCATCGACGTCCTCGAGCGCCACCCGGCACCGTTCTCGTTCGTCGGGGGCGAGCACCGGGTCGGTCGTGCTCTGCTCGAGGCGCGTGCGGATACGGTCGCGCAGCTCGCCCGCGGCGGCTTCGGTGAACGTGATCGCCGCCAGCTGGCGGATCTCGACGCGGCCGCGCGCGATCAACGACACGACCCGCTCGACGAGCGCGGTGGTCTTGCCCGTACCCGCGCCGGCCTCGACGAAAAGAGTGGCATCGTGGAGGTCGCGGATGGCGTCGCGTGCGGCGGCGTCGACGGTCACGACTCGACCTCCTCGGCCGCCTGCGGCGGCGGGTCGGCCAGCTGCCGAAACCGCGCCACGACCGGGTCGGCCCGCTTGCGGGTCCAGTCGTCGTCGCGCGCAGGCGCGCAGACGCGGTCGAACGCGCAGTAGCAGCAGTTTTCCCACGTCTCGCGCCCGCGGCCATCCTGGCGGGGCTTGTCGGGGAACGCGGGGAACACGCCGGCGCCGATGCCCTCGACGATGGTCGAGACGTTGTCGGTGAACTGATCGAGCGTCGGCTCGTCGAGCTTGATCCCCGCAAGCGCCTCGGTGCCGAACGCGCGCGTCGACCAGTAGTACGCCTGCACGTCGGCCTTCCGGTCGTCACCGGCCATCGCCAACGCGTACACGGGAAGCTGGAGCTTGTTGCCGCGCTCGAGCCCCTTGGTGGGATCCTCGGGCCGACCCGTCTTGTAATCGAAGACGACGATCGGCGACCCGCTCGGGCCCTGGTCGACGCGGTCGATGAACCCGTGGAACCGCACGACGCGGCCGTCCGCGAGCGTGATGGTCGCGGGGGCACCGGTATCCCCGCCGAAACCAAACGCGAGCTCGCGTGCTCTCGCCTTGGGCACGACGCCGAGCGCTCGGCGGATCTCCTCGTCGGTGTCGAGGAAGCCCTCGAGCTCCCGCAGGATCCGCCGCCGGTCGAGCTTCCAGAGCAATGGCCGCCCGGTGAGGCCTTCGCTCTCGGCCTCGTTGCAGTACCGCTCGCCGATCGCCAGGAGCAGCCCCCGCTCGGCGTCGTCCCACGGCTGGTCGGGTGCGGTCCGGGGCTCGACACCGTCGAGGAACTCGGCGAGCACCGCGTGCACGAGCCTGCCGCGTTCGAGCGGACCGATGCGGTCGGTGGCCTCGGGGCGCTCCACCTCTCGTACCCGCAGCACGCGCTGGAGCAGGTAGCGGAACGGGCACGTGGCCCAGCTCTCGAGGGAAGTCGGGGACACCGCGTCGTCCTCGTCGGGCAGGAGGCCCGGAACGGCTCCGACGTTGCCGTCGAACCGCGTGAGCGCGGCCGTGCGGCGCGCGCGCAACGCGGTGACACCTGCCGCGAGCGACGGCGTCGCCGCGATCAGCGGGTGGCGCTCGAGCGGCCGTCGACGTTCCTGCCAGATGCGCAGGCTGCGGAGGTCGCGCTCCGTCAGCGATCCTTCCTCTCCCGGGGCGCACACACCCGCCTCGAACGACGGAACGACGTGCAACCACTCGGTGCTCCCGAGCCGGGTCAGCTCCTCGGCGCCCACCGTCCCGCCGAGCAGGGAGCTCGCGGTCTCGAGCAGCCACCGCGCCGGCAGGCGCTTCCGTTGTGCGCGAGGGTCGGCGCGCGGAGAAGAGAGCAACCGCACCGGCGCGGTCGCGAGCGCGGCCAGGTAGTCGCGGCGTTCCTCTGCTCGCCGGACCGCGTGGACGGGGAGCGCCGTTCCCGTGACGCGACGAGCCCGGTCGGGGATCAACGGATCCTCGCGTCCCAGAGGCGGGAACGCACCCTCGGCCATGCCGACGACATGCACGACGTCGAAGTCGCCGCCGTACGCGTGGCGCAGACCGCCGACGAACACGCCGGCGCCGAAGCTCCCCACGCGGCCGGCCGGCGCGTCCAGCTCGGACTCGAGCGCGCGCACGAAGGTGGGCAGCGACGCCTCGGCGCGGATCTCGGCCAGCGCCGCCAAGCCGTCGAGCGCGTCGGCGACCTGCCGCGCCGCCTCGACCTCCGCCTCGGGCCAGCTCACGCGCAGACCCTCGCCGCCGAGGTAGCGGTCGAGCAGCTCGCGTGCCCACGCCGCGAGGCGGGGCCAGGTACCCGGGGACGGCGGCGCGAGGCGCGCGCCGAGGTCGGCGACGAACCGGGAGAGGTGTTCGACGTGCTCGAGGTCGGCTTCGCGATGACGTCGCGCGCCTTCGCTCAGCTCGTCGTCGTCCGTCGCCGCGAGGTCGGCGGCCAGGTGCCGTGAGAGCCGGGTCAGTCGCTCGTTCCACTGTGCGAGCCCGGTGACGATGCCGGCCTCGCGCGACAAGGTGTCCCAGCGACTGGCCGGGACGGCGCGGCCGTCGGAGGGGTCGCGCACCGGCCCCGAGGCGATCCAGTCGACGACCGTGTCGCGCGCGAAGTCACCGTCCGGCAGTCGCAGCAGCCCGAGGAGCACGCGTCCCGCGGTCGTCTCCGCGAGGCGACGCGTCGACGGGCCACTCCAGGGAACATCGGCCGCGTCGAGGAGCTCTTGCGCGAGCCGCGCGTACGGCTCGTCGACCCGGAAGAGGATCGCAACGCGATGCAGAGGTGTCCCCGAGGACGCGCGCGCCATGACATCGCGGACGACGGCGCGCAGCTCGTCCTCCGGGTCGGGCGCGCTGACGATCGCGGTGCCGGTCGGAAGCACAGGCGAAGCCCCGTGCTCGGGCGTTTCCGTGCCGCCGAGCGCTGCTGCCAGCTCCTCGACGTGGGCGTCCGCGGCGGGATCCCCGGTCAGGCCGAGCAGCGCGCGCAGCCGACCGGCCGCCCCCAACGCCCGCACGAGCTCGGTCTCGCCCGGCGACAGGCGCGTCGGGAGGTGCAGCACGACGTGCCCGATCTCGCGCAGCGCGGGCGCGTCGCCCGCCAGCGCAGCGGCGGCGGCGAATGCGAGGTCCTCGTCGTCATAGAAGCCGGCCGTGCGGGACCGGAACTCGGGGTAGAGACGCGCCACCGACGCGGCCGGGTCGCCGGCTCGGGCGAGCTGCTCGAGGGAGTCGTCACCGGCCCGGCGCAGCTCGAGGAACGACGCATCGAGCGCCCGCTCGGTCGCGGGGTGGCTCGCAACCGGGCCGAGCGGCTTCCCGGCGTCGGCGAGCACGGCCCGCACCGCCTCGGCCCGCAGGGGGCGCGTGAGCGGCCGGCGCCGCTCCGCCGCCAGCGCCGGCGCGCCGAGCAGCTCCGCCAGCCGGGCGAGGGCGAGGAACCGCACGTTCACGAGACCGTCGGGCGTCGCCAGGGCCCGGCGGAGCGCGAGGCCCGCGTACGTCGAGGGGACGGCCACCGTGACCGGCGCCAGCGGGTCCATGCCCTTCGCCGAACGGACGGCCTCCCGCAGCGCCTTCCGCGCCGCGGGGCCGTGCTCGACGAGTTGCACGCGAACCATTGCTCCGGGAGGGTACCGACGCCGTGTGACGGCTACCCGGGCGATGTGGGCCGCTGCGTGATTTCGGGCCCGGTGTGCCATCCTGGAGCCTCCCCATGCCGAACTCCGCACGTGTCCTCACGCGGTTGGCGGCCATCGTTCTGGTCGGCGGCCTCACTCTCGGGGTGTGCTTCGCAGCACTCGTCCCGGGTGTCCGTCAGATCGCGACCGCGCAGCACTACACCGGCACCGTGAAGAGCCTGGGCGAGCTGTCCTCGCCGACGCTCGTGTACGACGCGGCCGGCAATCAGATCGGCAAGCTCGGTGTGCAGGACCGTGAGCCGGCTGAGCTCTCCGAGGTCCCGCAGATCCTGATCAACGCGGTGATCGACACCGAGGACAAGACGTTCTGGAAGAACCCGGGCATCGACGTCGGCGGCGTCTCGCGGGCGTTCGTCGACAACCTCACGAAGGGGAAGATCAGCCAGGGCGGATCGACGATCACGCAGCAGCTCGTCAAGAACAGGATCCTCGGCAACAAGCAGGACCTGCAACGGAAGGCGAAGGAGCTCATCCTCGCCTACCGCCTGAACGACAAGTACTCGAAGCGCGAGATCCTCAAGCAGTACCTCAACACCGTCTACTTCGGGCAGGGGTCCTACGGCGTGAAGGCGACGGTGCGGCGGTTCTTTCTCACGCCGGATCCCTCGGCACCGTTCGGCGTGCGCGGCAAGGCGCTGAGCGAGCTCACGGTCGGCGAGGCCGCGTTGATGGCGGGGGTGATCCGAAACCCGGAGGGCGACAATCCCTTCGTGCACCCCGACGCCGCCGTCAAGCGGCGCGCCGAGGTGCTGACGGGGATGGTCAAGGCTCATGACATCACCCAGGCGCAGGCCGACCTGGCCACCCAGGAGCCGATGCCGACGGTGAAGCCCACGTCCGAGCTGCGTCCCGAGAACGCGTGGGCCGAGCACGCGCAGCAGGTGCTGTTCAGCGACCCGCGGCTGGGGGCGACGCCCCAGGAGCGGCGCGACAAGGTCCTCCAGGGCGGCCTGAAGGTCTACACGACCGAGGACCCGAACCTGCAGGGCATGGCCGACGACGCGGTGGCGAGCGGGCTGCGGGGTGCCAAGGCGGGCTTCGGCGCCGCGCTCGTGGCGATGGACCCGAAGACCGGCTACGTGAAGGCGATGGCCGACAACCGGCCGTTCAGCCAGTCGAAGTTCAACCTCTCCACCGATGGCGCCGGGCGTCAGGTCGGCTCGAGCTTCAAGGTCACGACCCTCGCCACGATCCTGGCGAACGGCTACTCGCGCAACGACCAGGTCGACGGCACCGACCCGTGCTCGGTCCCCGGTTTCGGGCGCGAATCGACGTCGAACGCCGAGCCCGGTGGCGGCTTGATGACCGTCGACAAGGCGACCGCCGACTCGGTCAACTGCGCGTTCGTGCGCATGTCGACGGGCGTCGGCATCGACAAGGTCATCGACCTGGCGCAGAAGATGGGCATGCGGCCCAACGTCTCCGGCCGCCAGCCCGTCAACGAATGGAAGGTGCTCACGTTCACGTTGGGCGTCATCTCGATCACGCCGGTCGAAATGGCGAACATCGGCGCGACGATCGGGGGAGGCGGAGTGCACCACGACCCGATCTTCGTGTCGAAGGTCGTCGGCGCCGACGGAAAGGTCGTGTTCGACGAGACCGGCCGGCCCGGCACCCGCGTCCTCGACCCCGACGTCGCCAACTGCGAGGTGAGCATCCTCCACGGCCCGATCGAGAGCGGCACCGCCGCCGGCAAGGGGATCCCGGGCAAGGACGCGTTCGGCAAGACCGGCACCAACGACAACCAGATCAGCTCCGCGTTCCTCGGCGGAACGCCCGACCTCGTGTCGTTCGTCTGGCACGGCAATCCCGATGTCGACCAACCAGGCGCCGGGTTCGGGGCCGGGATCCCGAACACGATCTGGCGCAACTTCATGATCCCGGCGACCCAGAACACGCCCGACAACGCGTTCCCGAGCCCGGGTCCGAACTGTGACGCGCCCGGACACTTCATCGACCCGGTCCAGGGCCGCACGGACAAGCCCGCGCTGCCGCCTCCGCCTCCGTCGACCGACGCCGCGCCTACGCCGGCGCCGGCGCCGGCACCCGCCCCTGCGCCCGCGCCTACGCCGGCGCCGACGCCCGCACCGGGGCCGACGGCGCCGACCGTCCCGCCGCCGCGGACCAACCCCGCCAACCCCGGCCCGGGCGGGTAGGCGCATGTCGGGCTCCGCTCAGTCCACTCGTTAGGCTCGGGAGAGTGGCCGCGGACGCTTCAGTGATGCTCGACACGCTGCTCGAGCTCCAGACCCGCGACACCGCCATCGACCGCCTCACCCACCGGCGCGACACGCTCCCCGAGCGCGCCGCGCTCGAATCGGTGCGGAGCGAGCTGACCGCAGCCGGCGCGCAGCTCGCGGAGGCGACGGCACGTCGCGAGGAGGTGGCACGCGAGGAGCAGCGCTACGACGACGAAGCGAGGTCGCTCGAGGACAAGGCGGCGGAAGTCGAGCGGCGCATGTACTCGGGCGAGGTGAGCTCGCCTCGGGAGCTCCAGGCGCTCCAAGCCGACGTGGACCAGCTTCGGCGCCACCGTCGCGGCCTCGAGGACCGCGAGCTCGAGGTCATGGAGCGGCGCGAGTCCATCGACGCCGAAGTCGAGACCCTCCGGGCGCGTGTCGGCGAGCTGGAGTCCGAAGCGGAGCGCCTCGGCGCAGCCTTGGGCGAGGTTGAAGGGGAGATCGACGAGGAGCTGGGTGGCGAGCGCGCCGCCCGCGACGAGATCGCCGCAACCCTCGACGCCGCGCTGCTCGACGACTATCAGCGGTGCCGTGAGCGCGCCCGGGGCATCGGCGCGGCGCGCCTGAACGGCAACACGTGCCAGGGATGCCACCTGTCCATCCCGTCGGTGGAGGCGGAGCGCATCCGAAAGAGCCCGCCGGGGACGGTCGCCCACTGCGACAACTGCGGCTGCATCCTCGTGCCGTGACAGCACGGCGCGAGCTCGTCATCTACTGCGACGGCGGCGCGCGCGGCAATCCGGGCCCGGCTGCGATCGGCGCCGTCGTACTCGACCCGTCCACCGATCCGCCCACCCGGCTCGCGACCGTGAGCGAACGCATAGGGGTGGCGACGAACAACGTGGCCGAGTACCGCGCTCTCGTCGCCGCGCTCGAGGCCGCCCGCGAGTTCCCGGCCCGGCGCGTCCGTGTCAGGGCGGACTCGCAACTGCTCGTCCGTCAGCTCGAAGGCCGGTACCGGGTGAAGCAGCAGCACCTTCGGCCGTACTACGAGCGGGCGCGGGAGCTGCTCGCCGAGTACGAGGACGTCGAGCTCACGCACGTGCCGCGCGAGCAGAACACCGAGGCCGACGCGTTGGTCAACGCCGCCCTCGACCTCGCCTGAGCGCATGCTGTTCTGGTACGCGGGGCTCTCGGTCCTGCTCGTCTACTTCGTGTTCCAGAGCGCGGGCGTCGACTACCGGCTCGTCGTCGCCGGCTCCCTGCTCCCGCTCGCCGTCGACCTCCCGTTCGTCGGCCTCGCCTACGGCCACACACTGCTGGGGAGCGTCGTGCTGCTCGTCGCCGTGATGCTGCTGACCATCGGGAGGCCCCGCCTCCTGCGCCGTCGCCTCCTGTGTCTCCCCATCGGCGCGTTCTGCGGCCTCGTCCTGTCTGCCGCCTGGACGAACACCGACGTGTTCTGGTGGCCGTTCACGGGCGCCTCGCTGCCCGACGGCGCGCTCCTTCCCGCGGCCGGCATCGTCGTGCTCGAAGAGCTGGCGGGCCTGGCGGCATGCGCGTGGATCGTGCATCGCTTCGGCCTCGCCGATCGCGGCCGCCGGGACGATTTCCTGCGGTCGGGTCGCCTGCGAGCGCCGGCGTCGCCGTGATCGCGTTCGTACGGCACGGCGAGACGCCACCGAACCGGGCCGGGCTCCTCCTCGGTCGCGGCGATGTCACGCTGACCGATCGCGGGCGGGACCAGGCGAACCGGCTGGCGGAATCACTCGCCGGTCTCGACGTTTCGCACGTGGTGACCAGCCCCCTGCGGCGCGCGTGCGAGACGGCGGCGCCCATCGCCGCCGGGTGCGGCCAGACGGTCGAGGTCGACGAGCGCCTGATCGAGATCGACTACGGCGAGTGGGAAGGGCGACCGTTCGCCGACCTCGCGCCCGACGTCGTCGAGCGCTGGCGACGCGACGGCGGTTTCGTGCCGCCGGGCGGCGAGAGCCTCGAGGTCGTCGCCGACCGCATCGCGTCGTTCTGCGACGAGTGGCTGGACGACCGCGTCGTCGTCGCCGTCAGCCACGTCTCGCCGATCAAGGCCGCGGTGACCTGGACGCTCAGTGTCCCGCCCGAGCTGGCGTGGCGCATGCGCCTCGACGTCGCGTCCATCACCCGTGTCGGCCGCGGCCCCGTCCTGCTCAGCTTCAACGAGACCCGCTGATCTACTCCACCCGCACCGGGATCGACGGGCCGCGTGCGGGGCGGGCGTGGGCGCCGGCGCTGTCGACGACGAACCTGCCTTCGCCGGGGCCGTCGGCCACGGGCATGCCGAGGGCGTCGAGCAGTGCGACGTCGGCCTCGGGCGGGCGCCCGGTCGTCGTGAGGTAGTTGCCGACGATCAGCGCGTTCGCGCCCGCAAGCAGTCCCATGGCCTGGAGCTCGCCGAGCACACGCTCACGCCCACCCGCGAGCCGGATCCACGCACTCGGCATCACCAGCCGGAACAGCGCGATTGCCTGTAACGCCTCGCGCGGCGCGAGCAGCGAGCGGTCGTCGAGCGGTGTGCCGGGGCGCGGGTCGAGCAGGTTGATGGGCACCTCGCACGGCGCCAGCGTCGCGAGCTCGAAGGCGAAGTCGATCCGTTGCTCGAGCGTCTCGCCCATGCCGAGGATCCCGCCGCAGCACAGCTCCATGCCGACCTCGCCCGCCAGCCGGGCGGTCGCGACGCGGTCGTCCCACGTGTGGGTCGTGCAAATGGAGGGGAACACTGCCCGGCACGTCTCGAGGTTGTGGTTGTACCGGCGCACACCTGCAGCCGCGAGGCGTTCCGCCTGGTCGCGCGTCAGCAGCCCGAGCGAGCACGCGACCTCGAGCCCGGTCTCGCGATGCACCGCGTCGACCGCCTCGATCACCTTCCTCAGAAGCCGCTCCTCCGGGCCCCGCACGGCGACCACGATGCAGAACTGGGTCGCGCCCGCGTCGCGCGTCGACCGGGCCGCGGCGACGACGTCGTCGAGGTCCAGGAACGCGAACACGTCGACACCGGTCTCGAACCGGGCCGATTGCGAGCAGAAGGCGCAGTCCTCGGGGCACGCGCCCGACTTGGCGTTGATGAGGCTCTCGAGCTCGACCTCGGGGCCGCAGTAGGCGAGTCGCACCCGGTGCGCGAGCGCCACCACATCGGGCAGCTGCTCGAGGGGGAGCGCCGCCACCGCCGCCACCTCGTCACGGGTGAGTGGACGGCGCTCGTCGAGCAGGGCACGCGCGGCGGTGGCGAGGGGCATGCGGGTCTCCGGTCGATCGGGCGGGACGCGGGGGAGCGTAGAGGTTCCGCGCGTCCCGGTCAGGAGTCTCGCAGAGGCAGCCCCGGTTCGCCCCCGTCGTAGACGAGGCGCCGCCCGTCGACACGTGCTTCCGCCGTCGGCCGGTGCTGGTCGAGCCGGCCGTCGTGGAAGAGATGCTCGACGGCGGCCCCGCGCAGCAGCACGGCCGCGTCGGCCAGAAGGCGGCGGTGGCAGCGCCACCACAGGCTCTCGGCACACATCACGGCGGCGGGGCGCGTCCCGGCCTCGGCAAGAAGCTCGTCGACGGCGTCCCGGAACTCCGCCGTCTCCATGTGGTCGGCGTAACCCCGGAAGGCGGGGACGCGGAGCGCGCCGTTGGGCGAATCGGGCCGCGGGCGCCGGCGTCCACCGAGGCGCGGCTCCCACCGGTACGCGACACCGGCGTCGGGCAACCACCGTTCCATCGCTTCGCGGCGGAATTGCGGATTGCGCCGGCTGGCGGGGAAGGAGCGCACGTCGACGATGATCTCGATGCCCGCGCCGGTGATCAACGCCGCGAGGTCGTCCGCCGGCAGCGTCCCGTGCCCGACCGTGCGGAAGTTCACCATCGGAGCTCCATGCGCAGGCCGCGCGCGTCGCACGCGGGCCGGTCGGGGATACGTCGGGCTGCTCCACGGGCAATGCGGCGCGCGCTCCACGCGAGCGCACACGCGTCGAGCAGATCGTCGAGGGCCGCGCCGGCGGGACGTGCCGGCACTATGACGCCGGCTCGTTCCAGCAACGCTCGGCGTTCTTTCGAACCGATCGCGCTCCGCTTCGGCGCCCGCACCGGATCGTCACCGTTCATCGCCGCGAAGCTCAGCTCCGGGTGCACCTCGAAGACGCGCGACTGGAGGTCGGGCGTCATGACGGAGTCGACGTCCTCGATGCGCGGGAGAAGGTTCAGTGTCTGCAGCGTGAGCCGCGCGCCGTGACGCCGGGCGTCGGGCAGCGTCCGTGCCCCGAGCGCGCACCGTGGCGGTGCCGAGAACACCGAGCTGCGCTTCCGGCCGAGCTGCACCCGTGCGGCCCGGTCGACGTCCCGCCCGCCGGGCTCGTGCTCGTCGACCAACCCGATCGGCATGTCGAGGGCGATGACGGCATCGTCGGGCAACGTCGCGAGAACGGCGGCGAAGTCGGGGAGGACAGCCGCGCGCCGGTTGTGGACCACGATCCACCCCGCCCGACATCCGTCCACACCAGCCACCGGCGGCATGGGCCGACACTACGTACGCTGGCCCCCGTGGCGGAGCGCAGAGAGGCCGACGTGGCTGTCGTCGGTGCCGGGATCGCGGGATTGGTCGCGGCGCGGGAGCTCGTCACCGCAGGCAAAGAGGTCGTGGTGCTCGAGGCCCGTGACCGCGTCGGCGGCCGGGTCCTCAACCACACGCTCTCCGATGGCACCGTTGTCGAGCTCGGTGGGCAGTGGATCGGCCCGGCGCAGCTCCGCATGGCGAAGCTCACCGCCGAGCTCGGGCTCGAGACGTTCCCCACGTACAACGCGGGGGAGCATCTGCTGCGTCTGCGCGACAAACCGTTCCGCTACCGGACGCGTCCGAGTCTCGGCCCGCTCGTGCTCGCCGACATCGGGCAGGCGCAGGCTCGCTTCGATCGCCTCGCCCGGCACGTGCCGCTCGAAGTGCCGTGGGCCGCCGATCGCGCCCGGCAATTGGATGCGCAGACGTTCGAGACCTGGATACAACGCAACGCGCGCACCGGGTCCGGACGAGAGATGCTGCGGCTGTTCGCCGAGGGGGTCTTCGCCGCCGAGGCGTCGGACTTCTCGCTGCTGCACGCGCTCTTCTATACGCACTCGGGTGGGGGCGTCGACGCGCTCGCGGGCACGGCCGGTGGCGCGCAGCAGGACCGGTTCGTCGGCGGCTCGCAGGTCGTCCCGCTCCGCCTCGCCGACCAGCTCGGCGACCGTGTCCGGCTCGGTGTGCCCGTTCGGAGGATCGAGCAGCGAACCAGCGGGGCGAGAGTCCACGCGGACGGTGTGGACGTGGCTGCCGCGCGGGTGATCGTCGCCGTCCCGCCCACGCTGGCGGGCCGGATCGCGTACGACCCGCCGTTGCCCGCGCGGCGCGATCAGCTCACCCAGCGGGTGCCAGCCGGTTCGGTGATCAAGTGCCACGCGGTGTACGACGCGCCGTTCTGGCGTGATGCGGGGCTCACCGGCCAGGCGACCGGTGACCGCGGGCCCGCCAAGGTCGTGTTCGACAACTCTCCGCCCGAGGGCACGCCCGGTGTGCTGCTCGCGTTCCTCGAGGGCGCCGCCGCGCGGCAGCTCAACCGCGTCCGCCCCGACGAGCGCCGCGCCGCTGTGATCGGCTCGCTCGTCGAGTTCTTCGGACCTCAGGCCGCCAACCCCGTCGAGTACGCCGAGCTGGACTGGTCGGAGGAGGAGTGGACCCGTGGGTGCTACGGCGCCCACTTCCCGACGGGTGTGTGGACGCAGTACGGGCCAGTACTGCGGGCGCCGGTGGGCCGTCTCCACTGGGCGGGCGCCGAGACGGCGACGGTCTGGAGCGGCTACATGGATGGCGCGGTGCAGTCGGGCGAACGCGCCGCCGGCGAGGTGATCGCCGCGGCCGGCTAGCTAGGCCGCGAACGTCGACCCGCAGATGAGGCCGCCGGCGGGCCGGAGCTCGTACACGCGGATGATCGGGCCGTCCCGCTGATCGTTGGGACGGAACACATGCAGCAGGCAGCCCTGCTGTCGGAGCTGGCGGTAGAGGAGCGCTTCCGACGGGTAGTGGCGGGGCTGAGTCGTGTACGCGCCGCTGATGCTGCCGTTGGTGACGAAATACTGGAAGCCGTCGAGGCGGTACCGGTCGAGCGTCCAGCCGCCGTATGGCAGCGAGAATCGCGAGGCCCACCGAAGATCGGTGTCGTTCAGGGGCGCCGTCTTCAGCTCTCGCACCACCATGCTGCCCTCGGGGACGTTCTTCTCGATCCACTGGCGCGCGACCACGCGCGTGCTCGGCTTCGACTCGCGCATGTTCAGCTGGACCACCTCCTTTGCGGGCAGGAAGGCGACGAGCGCGATGCCGGCGACTGCGAACGCCGGCGCCAGCGCGTGGCGGCCGACTCGCGCATCGAGAGCCGACGTGAGTCGCACGAGCCCGTCCACCGCGAAGAGCACGAGGACGGGGAGGATCGGGAGCGGCCAGCGGTCCCAGTGCAGCGTCGACATGCTGATTGCGACGAGAAACGTCGCCCCTGCCACCAGCAGGACGAGCCGGCGTGGATCGCGCCGGTGGACGACGGCGAAGGCGATGCCGACCACCGCGAGCAACGCGACGGGCCACGAGATCACGCCGGGGATCGCGTCCCTGAGGTACCACCAGAGATTGCCGACCGGGGAGAGACCGTCGTGGCCGACGTGTGAGGCGTTCTCCTTTGTCAGGCTGAGGCGGGCCGTGGACCAGTCGAGAAGGAAGTACGGCGTCGTCAAAACGAACGCCGCGACCGCGGCGCCGACGCCGGCGGCGATCCCGCGGACCGACGCCCCGGGCGCGTGCCGGCGGAGCGCCACGATGCCGGCCGCGACGAGCGCGGCGAGGAGTGTCACCAGGAAGTAGCGCGTCGAGATCCCGACCCCGACCGCGGCGCCGGCGAGAACCTGATCGCGAAGCGACGCGCGCTCCAAGAGCCGCAGTATCAAGAGCAGCGCGAGGAGAGCGAAGAACACGCCGGCGCTGTCGGTGCGCACAATGCGCCCGTAGGAGACCCACAACGGGATCACCGCCCACAGGGCCGCGCCCGCCAGGCCGACACGGGTCGAGAAGCAACGGCGCCCGAGCAGGAAGATCAGCGGGATCGCCCCGACCGCGAAGGCGATCGACCACAGCCGGCCGATCAGGTAGAAGGTCCCGGGGTCGGCCGCGAAGCGGTGCGCGAGGGTCGGATCCGCCGAGAACACGGGCCCGCCGTGGGCGACCGCGTCCCACGAGTGGTAGATGCCGGCGAGCGGGTAGATCATCGTCGAGCCCGGGTGGCCGAACCAGTGCGGGTCGAGGTCGCCGGTGGACGCCATGTGGACCGCCGGTTTGACGAACACCGGCTCGTCCACGCCCGGGTAGGGCAGGTCGTGGGTCACCGCCCAGCACTCGAGACCGAGCGACACCAGCATGATGCCCAGGACGGCCCACCAGACCGGAGCGAAAGCCCGACGCGGGCGAGATGGGGTGGGCACCTCGCCGCGCGCCGGAGTCGTCGAGACACGCGTATACGTGCTCGTCGACACACCGCCACCATCGCAAGGCGATCATGAATTGTTCATGAGGCCGGCGGATTTGCCGGTCGCTAGCCTCGTCACGAGGCGCTCACACGAGGGGGATTCATGCCCGGTGGCCCGCGTATCCGACATCTGGACGATTTCGGGTGGCAAGAGGTGCGCCGTCAGCAGCACGGCGACCGGACGGCTTCGGTGCGTGAGAAGTGGCTGGACTTCTCGCCCCGCTTCCTCTCCCTCTACGCCGAGTGGGACCCCGGGATGATCGTGCAGCCGCACGGCCACAACAGCAACCACGTCGTGTTCGTCGTCGCGGGCGAGATGACCTGCGGCGACGTCCGTTGCCCCGCCGGCACCCATCTGGCGCTCGACCAGGGCGACACGTTCGGCCCCTTCGTGGCGGGCCCGCAGGGCGTCACCCTCTTCGAGGTGATGATGGGCGACCCACGGTCCTTTCCGGCCGACCTCGACGGGTACGAGCGGTTCCTCGCCGAGCGGGGCGTCCGCCAGCTCCCGAACCCGCCGATCGACATGCCCGAGTGGCTCGAGGACACCCGGTCCTGAGCCGGCGGGGGCGTCCCGTCAACCCGAGGGGGCGTCCTGCGAGGCGGGATGCTCGACGACGGCGACCACCCTGCTGGCCATGAAGCGGGACGAGCGCACCACCTGACCGCCGCGGGTGACCTCGGCCACCTCGATGGTTCCCCGGGCGATGACCACGTCGACCCGACGACCTTCGCGGGTGGCGACCACCTCGAAGCCGCGCACCTCGTTCCCCGTGTCGACGAGGATCTCCACTCGATCGCCCTTCACTACTTCACAAGCGTAGAGGACTGTCAGCGCGCGGCGACGAGGCCGCCGTCGGCGATCAGCACCTGCCCGGTGACGAAGCTGGCCGCGTCGGAGGCCAAGAACAACGCCGGCCCCACGATCTCGTCGGGATGCGCCATACGGCGCTGGAAGCTCGCCTGGGCCATCTGCTCCTGAGCTTCGGGGGAGTTCTTGCGCATCATCTCCGTGTCGACCGCACCGGGAGCGAGGGCGTTCACACGGATCCCGAGGGGGGCGAACTCTTCGGCCATCGACCGGGTGAACGACAAGAGCGCTGCCTTCGTTGCCCCGTACGTCGCGATGAACGGCGAGGGGAGAAACGCGCCCGCGGAGATCACATTGATCACCGCCGCGAACGGGCTGCTGCGGAGGTGGGGGAGTGCCTCCTGCACGAGGAAGACGGGGCCTCGCAGGTTCACCTCCATCGCCTTCTCGTACGCCTCGGGCGTGAACCGGCCGAGGTCTTCGCGCAACGGCGTGGCGGCGTTGTTGACGACGATGTCGAGGCGGCCGAACTCGTGGACCGTGCGATTGACGAGCGCGGCGAGGCCCTCCAGGTCGCCGACATGCGTGGGCACGCCGATCGCGTCGCCGCCCATGGCACGCAGCGCCGCCTCGGTCTCTTCACACGCGTCGGCCTTGCGGCTTGCGACGGCCACACGGGCGCCGGAGGCGGCGAAGCCCTCGGCGATCGATCGGCCGATCCCACGAGTTCCGCCGGTGACGATCGCGACCCGACCCGTCAGGTCGAACAGGGATCGCAGCTGGTCCCGGTTCATGCGGCGATCAAGACCGGGGTCGCGCCGCGGCCCCGGTCATCTGCTTCCACGTCGCCAGATCACGGTCGTCGGCGCGGCGGCCGACGTGCGTGACCGTGTCGACGTCGGCGGCTTCGGCCCGCAGCGCGGCGACCGTGCAGCGCTCCGGCGGGCGCGTGCGGAACGGGTCGAACTGGTAGTGCCGCATCGCGTTGGCATGGGTGAGCTTGGCGACGACCTCGGCGTCGAGGTCCGCGAGCAGCGTCTCCAGCCGCTCGGGCGCGGAGGGCCACGAGCTGTCGGAGTGCGGGTAGTCGGACTCCCAGCAGACGTTGTCGACGTTGAACTCGTCGAGCAGCTTCACCCCGACCCGGTCCTCGATGAAGCAGCACAGGATGCGCTCGCGGAACAGCTCGCCCGGCCGGAGGCCCTGCGGCTGCTCGTGGCCCATCCAGGCGTTGTGCCGGTCGAGGGTGTGCTCGCCTCGCTGGAGGAAGTACGGGATCCAACCGATGTCGCCCTCGGTGAGCGCGAAACGCAGCTTCGGGAACCGGTGCCAGAAGTCGGCCCAGAGCAGGTCGCCGAGGGTGAAGATGCTCATCGCCGAGGAAAGGTTCATCGGGACCGGCGGCGGCGCGTCGGGCGCGGTCGATGCGCTCTTCGACGATGACCCCACGTGGCAGCAGAGGACCGTGCCCGTGTCGGAGCACGCCGCGAACAGGGGGTCCCACGCGTCGGTATGGATGCTCGGCATGCCGAGGCCGGCGGGGTTCTCGGAGAACGTGACCGCGTGGCAGCCCTTGTCGTCGAGACGACGCACCTCGGCGGCGGCTTCGTCGACGTCGAAGAGCGGGAGGATGCCGCACGGGATGAACCGTTCGGGGTAGGCGCCGCACCACTCGTCGACGTGCCAGTCGTTGTAGGCCCTGATCATGACGAGATTGACGTCGCGGTCCGGGCCGGCGTTGAGCACCTGCCCCGAGAAGCCGGTCCAGTTCGGGAAGTTGAGGCCGGCAAGCTGACCGCCGGCCGACATGTCGCGCACGCGGTCGTGCACGTCGTAGCAGCCGGGCCGCATCTCCTCGTACCGCATGGGGTTGACGTTGAACATCTCGGGAGGCTTTCCCGCCACGGCATTGAGCCCGAGGTTGCGGCCGCGGATGTCGCCGTAGAACCACTGCTGGGAGCCGTCGGGCTCGTCGACGACGCGGGGCATCCGGTCGCGGTACCGGTCCGGCACGTGGGCGTCGAACATGTCGGCCGGTTCGCAGATGTGGTCGTCGACGGAGACGAGGACCAGGTCCTCGGCGTGCACGGTCACGTCGTCACGTCCGCACACGCGCCGTCACCGGGCTGGCCGACCGTCGTCACGATTGCATACGTTATGCGACGTGCCGGGACTGGGTGATCTGCCGCGAGACCAGCTCGTCCCGGTGGTCCTCGAGTACATGATGGTCGGCCATCTGATCGACCGGGCGTTGATGCCGCAGGTCGCCGTGCGCGCCGGGGTCGACGCCGTCGACGACGTCGCCATCGACGAGTGGCTCGGTGCCAGCCCGACGTACACCGCACGGATGCAGCGGCTGATGGGCATCGACGGCGACGACGTCGGGGCGATCATGAAGGGCCTCCAGCTCGACGTCGGGTTCGTCCACCAGTACATGGGCGTCGGCTACGAGCTCACCGACGCCCGGCACGGCGAATTCTGGCTGAACCATTGCGGCGCGCTCATGGACGTCGAGCCGCACGGCGAGGCGCGCGTCGTCGGCATGTGCCACCACATCGAGGACCCGACGTTCGACGGCACCGCCGTCGCCACGAACCCGCGGGCACGGATCCGGCCCATCCACCGCCCTCCGCGAACCCCGGCGGACCGCGAGCCGCACTGCCACTGGACCATCACCATCGATCCGCAGAACACGCCGATCGACCCGGCCGCGCACACCCTGCGAGTGGCCCAGCTCCCGCTCTCGTCGGTCCCCAACGAGCGCCCACCCGACCGCGAGTCGGGCGGGAAGCGCGACTATCGCGGCCCCTTCGATCCGGCGTTCCGCCTCGCCGACCTGTCGGACGGCACGCTCGTCGCGGTGGCGCGCGAGTTCCAGGAGCAGGTCCACCTTCTGACGAGCTCGGCCGAGCTCTCCATCGCGGATCGCCTCGGCGCCGACACTGCTCGCGAGATCATGGCCAGCCAGTGGGTGGCGGCGAGCTGGGTGGCCAGCGAGCGGCTCGCCGGCGCGCTCGGCCTCGGGGACGGCGGAATCGACGCGCTGGCCACCGTGCTCGCACTGCAGCCGGCGTTCCCGCCCGGCTTCGAGCGCGAGGTCGACGTCGACGGGAACCTGATCCGGCTCGATCTCACCCCGCTCGCGGACGGGCTGCTGGACGCCGGCAACCCCGGATGGCTCGGGCTCCTCGCGCGCGGCGAGCGCGGTGGTGTCGAGGCGATGGCTCAGGCCATCGAGCCGCGGGCTCGGCTCGGCGATGTGGCGGTACGAGAGGGGCGCGTCGCGATCGAGGTCGCGGTCGACGCCGCTGCCGACCCGGCGCCGGAGCCGCCCGAGGTCGCGTTCATGCGCATCAGCGGCACGAGCTCGTGGGTGTTCGACGCGACTGCGGGCACGTCCGCGAAGGCCTGACCCGGCCTCGCGCTCGGCACGTTGAGAGCAGAGTCCGTACCGGCACGGCCTCGTTCAGCCGAGCCGGTCTTGCGCAACCGTTACCAGCGGCGTGGTCAGCGACGGCGGGCGCGCAGGACGACGTCGCTCACGTGCGGGGTGCCGGGCGGCGGGTCGATGCGCCGCTCGACCGCATGCAGTTCGACCGTGAAGTCGTCGCCGAGCAGACGGCCGAGATCGTCGCTCCCGACGTAGTCCGCTGGGTCGACGCCCCGCGACTTCATGTGCTCGGCGTGCTCGTCGTCAAGGTCGTGGTATACGGCGAGCAGCAACCCGCCAGTGGTCACCGAGTCGAGCAACCCCCGCACGGCAGCATCGCCGGCGGCCTTGGGCAGCGCGGGGTACTGCAGCGACACCAGGTCAAAGGAGCGGGTGGCGAACGGTGTCTGCAGGGCGTCCCCGCAGACCCACTCGACCCTGGCGCCGGCCAGCTCGGACGCCTCCCGCGCCCGGCTGACGGCGACATCGGAGATGTCGATCGCAGTGACCTTCCAGCCGCGCCGTGCGAGCCAAATCGCGTCGGCGCCCTCGCCGCAACCGACGTCGAGCGCTGGACCCGGCGTGAGGCCGGCGACCTCGGCGGCGAGCCGTCCATTCGGCCGCCCGCTCCACATCGCCCCGTCGCGCTCGCTGTACCTCGCGTCCCACTCGGCGGGCTGCGCGGTCGCGCCGACCCGCTGCTCTCCGTGTTCGCGCTCGTGCATCGTCTCCACGGTAGAACGCAGAAGAGACCCGATGAGTTCTGTCGCCGGGCGGAGTCCACGCCCTCGACAGCCGACGACATCGCTTCACCTCCGTTCCCGTCCCACCTACGAGACTGATCCCTCCCCCTACCAAAGGAGCACCAGCCATGTCACTCGCCCGCGTCCACAATTTCTCCATCTCACTCGACGGCTTCGGCACCGGTGAGGGTCAGAGCCACGACGCACCGTTCGGTCACGCCGGCGAAAGGCTGCACGAGTGGATGTTCGCCACCCGGTTCTGGGGCGAGATCGTCGGCCAGCCCGGCGGTAGCGTCGGCGTCGACGACGCCTTCGCCCAGCAGCACGGTCCGGGGATCGGCGCCGAGATCATGGGCGCCGGGAAGTTCGGCCCGCCGGGATGGCAGCAGGACCCGGAGTGGAAGGGCTGGTGGGGTCCCAACCCGCCGTTCCACACACCGGTCTTGGTCCTCACCCACCATCCGCGCCCGTCGATCGAGATGGAGGGCGGCACGACGTTCCACTTCATCGACGCTCCGCCTGCCGAGGCGCTCGAGACTGCCCGCCAGGCTGCGGTCGGCCAGGACGTGCGCATCGGCGGGGGTCCCACCATGATCCGCGACTTCCTTGCTGCCGGGCTCGTCGAGCACGTGCACATCGTGGTGGTCCCGATCCTGCTCGGCCGGGGCGTACGCCTCTGGGACGGACTGGAGGGCCTCGACAAGGACTACGGGGTCGAGGCCGTCTCCTCACCCAGCGGAGTCACGCACCTGACGTTCACCCGTGCCGGCGTCTGAACCTCGGTCGAGAACCGGGGCGCGGCAGGGCGTTGGAGCGGACGTTGACCAAGGCAGTGACGGCCACCTCATAATCGGCATGCCGTTCGTGGCCGGTACATGAGGACGCGACAGAACCACGGTCGGAAACGACACGCGGGCACGATCGGCACGTCTATTTCGGGCGGCGGTGCTGTCGCCGGGTACCTGCCCGGCCATGCGCACGGTCAGCGGCCCTCGAACCTCGGGTCCCGCTTCTCGCGGCGCGCCCGGGTGTGCTCGTGGAAGTCGTCGGAGCGGCTCGACACCTCGATCGCCAGCGCCTCGTCGGCGAGATGGCGCTCGAGGTCGACGGTCAGGCCCCGGTGGATGAGCAGCTTGGACAGACCGACCGCCACCGTCGCCGCCGACGCGAGCTCGTCGACGAGATCGCCGGCGGTTGCGTCGACCTCTGCATCCGGGACGGCCCGGTGCACCATTCCCCAGTCCGCCGCCTGCGCGCCGCTGATCTCGCGGCCGAGCATGATCAGCTCCTTGGCGCGCGCGATCCCGGCCAGGCGGGGGATCAGC
>DASZGY010000079.1:0-11612 GCA_035938395.1 Acidimicrobiia bacterium | reverse complement strand
GCTCCTGTCGCCGCGCCTCGACGGCGGCCTGCGCAGCGAGACCGGCGAGGCCGCCCGCACCCTGGACGAAGCCCTCTTCGAGCTCAAAGTGCTCGACCTCGTGACGAGCGGCAACCGCGATCCGGCAACGCCGCCCGCAGCCGCGCTCGACGCGTCGCGCGCCACCTACGACGCCGAGGCGCGTCCCGCCAACGCCCGGCTGCCCGACTGGGACACGATCAGCAGCAACCCCGCCATGCGGGGCGCGGCGCGGGCCCTCGAACGACTCGAGGAGCGGCTCGGCCGTCACTGATGCGCGAGCGCGGGCGGTAGTCTCGATTCGAGCTCGCGACCCCCCGATCGGCATCGGTCGGGGGCTCCTTGCGCGCCGCGACCACCGTTGGTGCCCACATGACGACGACCGAGACCCAGACCGCCGATCTGCTGGCCGACCTCCCGGCCCTCTTGGCCGAGGAGCCGGCCGTGCGCGCCGTGATCGACCGGGCGCCGGTGGTCGCGGTGCCGGAGCCGGCCCGGGCCCTGTACCTCGCCGCCCTGGCCCGGGTGACGACGCGGCGCCCCATCCTCGTCACGGTGCCCACGGCGGCCGAGGCCGAGCGCGTCGCCCACGACCTCACCCGGTACCTCGGGCGCGGCGCGGGTGTCGAACTGTTCCCGGCCTGGGAGACGCTGCCGTTCGAGCGGGTGTCGCCCTCCCTCGACACGATGGGCCGCCGGCTGCGGGTGATCTGGAAGCTGCGTGCGGGCGGCGAGCAGCTCCCCGACGTCGTCGTGGCGCCGGTGCGGGCGCTGGTGCAGCGTCTCGGCCCGCACGTCGAGGACGTCGAGCCGATCCGCATCCACCCCGGCGCCCAGCTCGATCGCGACGCGCTCGTCAACCGGCTCGTCTCGTTCGGGTACCGGCGCGAGTACCAGGTCGAAGCGCGGGGCGAGGTCGCCGTGCGCGGGTCGATCGTCGACGTGTACCCGGCGACCGACGACCACCCCGTGCGCATCGATCTCTGGGGCGACGAGGTGGATCGCCTTTCGCGCTTCTCGGTCGCCGATCAGCGCTCGACCGACGAGATCGACGAGGCGTGGCTCTTCCCGGCCCGCGAGCTGCTCCCGAGCGACGAGGTGCGCGAGCGCGCCGCCGGGCTCGTCGGGAGCGAGCCGTGGGGGCGGGAGCAATGGGAGCGCTTGGCCGACGGGCAGGTGTTCGACGGCATGGAGTCGTGGCTCCCCTGGCTGTCACACCGCGAGCACCTGCTGCCCGACTTGCTGCCCAACGACGCCCTCGTGCTGCTCGTCGAGCCGAAGCGCACGCGCGACCGCGCCCAGGAGCTCCTCGACGAAGAGGCCTCGCTCGGGTCGACCCTCTCGGCGACGTGGGGCGCGACCGGTCGTGAGTTCCCCCGCCTGTCGCTGCCGTTCGACCGTCTGCTCGCGCACACGAAGGCGGGCGCGACCGCCGTTCTTGCCGCACCCGAGTCGCCGGACACGCCGCTCCTCGCCGGCGCCGGCTTCGACCCCGTCGTCGGCGACACCGAGGGTCTCACGCGTCGGCTGCGCGACCTGCGCGACCGTGGCACCCGCGTGGTGCTCGCCGCCGACGGGGAGGGGACGGCGGGGCGCCTCCACGACGTGCTCGCCGGCGAGGGCATCACCACCATCCGCGGCGTGGCGCCGGGAGAGATCGGCATCCTCGTCGCGCCGCTCGAGCGCGGCGTCGTCGTGCCGGGCGCAGGGCTCGCGGTCATCGCCGAGGCCGACCTCACGGGCCGGCGGCGGGTGCACCGCGCGCCGCGCGGCGCGCGCCGAAGCGCCGACTTCTACGACGCGCTCGAGACCGGCGACTTCGTCGTGCACTATCAGCACGGCGTCGGCCGCTACAAGGAGATGACGACCCGCGCCATCGGCGGCGTCGAGCGCGATTACCTGCTGCTCGAGTACAGGGGCGGCGACAAGCTCTACGTCCCGACCGACCAGGTCGGCGCGGTGCGCCGCTACACCGGCGGCGACACGCCGTCGCTGAGCCGCATGGGCGGCAGCGACTGGGAGAAGACCCGCGCCCGGGTCCGGTCCGCGGTGCGCGAGATCGCCCAGGAGCTCGTGGTCCTCTACCGCCGCCGCCTCGCGACGCCCGGCCATGCCTTCGGGCCCGACACGCCGTGGCAGCGCGAGATCGAGGAGGCCTTCCCGTACGAGGAGACGCCCGACCAGGCCCAAGCCATCGAAGACGTGAAGGCCGACATGGAGCGGCCGGTTCCCATGGACCGCCTCGTGTGCGGCGACGTCGGGTACGGCAAGACCGAGGTTGCGATCCGCGCCGCGTTCAAAGCCGTGCAGGACGGCAAGCAGGTCGCGGTACTCGTCCCCACCACGCTGCTCGCCAATCAGCACGGCCAGACGTTCCGCGAGCGCTTCGCGAACTACCCGGTGCGTGTCGAGGTGCTGTCGCGGTTCCTGACCGCCAAGGAGCAGGCCGCCGTGGTCGAAGGCGTCGGCGACGGGTCCGTCGACGTGGTGATCGCGACCCACCGTCTCCTGTCGGGCGACGTGCGCTTCAAGGATCTCGGCCTGCTGGTGGTCGACGAGGAACAGCGCTTCGGCGTGCAGCACAAGGAGCTCGTCAAGCAGCTCCGCGCCAATGTGGACGTGCTCACGCTCACCGCGACACCCATCCCGCGCACGCTCGAGATGTCGCTCACCGGCATCCGTGACCTCTCCCTCGTGAACACGCCGCCCGAGGACCGCCAACCCATCCTCACCTACGTCGGTGAGTTCGACGAGCGCGCTGCTGCTGAGGCGATCCGGCGCGAGCTATTGCGCGAGGGCCAGGTGTTCTTCGTCCACAACCGCGTTCAGGACATCGACTACGTGAGCGAGCAGCTGCGCGAGCTCGTCCCCGAGGCGCGCATCGGCGTCGCGCACGGGCAAATGGACGAGGGCCGTCTCGAGCGCGTGGTGCTCGACTTCTGGGAGCGTGAGTACGACGTGCTGGTCTGCACGACGATCGTCGAGAGCGGCCTCGACATCCCGACCGTCAACACGCTCGTCGTCGATCGCTCCGATCTGCTCGGGCTCGCGCAGCTGTACCAGCTGCGCGGTCGCATCGGCCGCCGGGGCCAGCGCGCGTACGCGTACCTGTTCCACCCGCGCGAGCAGTCCCTCACCGAAGAGGCCTACGAACGACTCAAGACGATCGGCGAGTTCACCGATCTCGGTTCCGGGTTCAAGATCGCCATGCGCGACCTCGAGATCCGCGGGGCCGGCAACATGCTCGGCGCCGAGCAGTCCGGCCACATCGCCGCCGTCGGCTTCGACCTCTACTGCCAGCTCGTCACCGAGGCCGTCGGGGAGCTGAAGGGCGAGTCGCCGCCCGCGCCGGTCGAGGTCACGATCGATGTCCCCGTCGACGCCTACCTGCCCCCCGAGTACCTCTCCCGCGACGACGTGCGCATGGAGGCGTACCGGCGCCTCGCCGCCGTCACGACCCCGACCGACGTCGACGACATCCGGGACGAATGGAACGACCGGTACGGCCCGCCCCCGGCGCCGGCGGCGGCGCTCCTCGACGTGGCGCGCCTGCGCGCCGAGTGCGTGCGCACAGGCGTGCGCAGCCTCTCGGTGCAGCGCGGAGTGGCGCGCATCACCGGACTCGAGCTTCGGGAGTCGGGGAAGATCCGGCTGCGCAGGCTCGTGCCCGGCGCCGTGGCCAAGCCGGATGGCGAGGTCGCGATCCCCGTCTCGGGAACGGGGGCGGCCGTCTGCGCAACCCTCGTCGACCTGCTCGGCGAGCTGGTTCCCGCCGACGAAGCCGCGCCGCTAGCATCCGCCGCGCCGTGAGAACACTCGTCCGCGTGCCTCTCGCGCTGGTTGCAATCGCCGCGATTGGCGCCGTCCTCGCGAGCTGCAGCGCGGTCCGGCCGGCGGCGCTCACCGTGAACGGGAACGACCTCTCACGCGACTCGGTCGACCGCCAGCTGTCGGCGATCGCAGACAACCCCAGCCTGAAGAACGAGATCGCGGCCACCGAGGGCACCATCAAGTCGGGCGGCAGCACGATCTGGCTCACGCACGTCGTCACACAGGAAGTCGTCGACCGCGAGGTGCGTCGCCGGGGCATCAGGGTGACGACGGCTGACCGGAGGGCCGGCCAGGCCCAGGCGGCGAACTTCTTCGGCCCGCAGGCGCTGAACGCGTTCCCGAAGTGGTTCCGCGACCAGTCCGTCGGTGAGTTCTCCCGGGAATCGGCGCTCTTCCGCGCCACCGGCACGACGCCGAGCGACACCGAAGTTCGCGCCGCGTATCAGACGGCGATCGCCCAACTCCGACAGCAATGCCCGTCGGGCCGCTTCGTGTCGCACATTCTCGTGCCCGACCAGCAGCTGGCCGCCGGCCTCGCCGCCCAGATCGCGGGGGGGACGAGCTTCGAGCAACTCGCCAGCCAGCAATCGACCGACTCGGGATCGGCGCGCGACGGGGGCGAGCTCGGCTGCATCGACGGACAGCAGCTCGACCCGACGTTCCAGCAGGCCGCCGCCGCGCTCCCGCTGAACCAGGTGTCGGCGCCGGTCCAGACCCAGTTCGGCTGGCACCTCATCCTGGTGCGCGACACGATCCCGTTCGAGCTGCTCGAGAACGGGCTCCGCCAGCGCCTCGAGCAGCAATCTCCCGCCGCGCAGCGGCAGCTCCAAAGGAAGGTCGCTCGCGCCGACGTCAACGTCGACCCGCGCTACGGGCGATGGGTCGTGCGCGGCGGCCGCGGGAGTGTCCAGCCGCCGCCGGGCGCGCCCCGAACGATGACGGCGCCGCCGCCGACTACTACGCCGGAGCCGGTGCCGTAGCCGTGGGCGGCCGCATCGTGGTCGTCGGCCTCGGGCCGGCGGGCGCCGAGCTCATCCTCCCCGGCGCGCGCCGCGCGCTCGAGCAGACACCGAACCGGTACGTCCGCACCTCCCGGCATCCGGCCGTCGCCGACCTGGCCGCGGCCGGCATCGAGCTCCGCAGCTTCGACGACGACTACGACGCCGCCGACGACCTCGACGACGTCTACGACGGGATCGCCGCCGAGCTCATCGACGTCGCCGCCAGTGCCGGCGAGGTTGTGTACGCGGTGCCCGGCAACCCCGCCGTCGCCGAGCGCAGTGTGGAGCTCCTGCGTAGCGCCGCCGATCGCGGCGACATCGTGCTCGAGCTCGTGCCCGGCCTCTCGTTCGCCGAGCTGGCGTGGGCCCGGCTCGGTGTCGACCCGATGGCCGGCGCCCGTCTCGCCGATGCTCGTCACCTCACGGCCGAAGACGCGGTCGGCGGCGGACCGGTCCTCATTGCGCAGTGCGACACGCGCCTGCTGCTCTCGGACGTGAAGCTCCTGCTCCTCGAGGTCCTTCCCGCCGACGCGCCGGTGACGGTGCTGCGCCATCTCGGCCTCGACGACGAGGAAGTGCGCACCGTCGCGCTCGTCGACCTCGACCGGGACGTCGAGCCCGACCACCTCACCGCCCTGCTCGTCGACAGCGGTGTGAGCGAGGCCGCCCGCGAGCTCGCGCGTTTGCTCGGACTGGCCGCGCGGCTGCGCCGGCCGGGCGGATGTCCTTGGGACGCCGAGCAGACGCACCACTCGCTGACGCGCTATCTCCTCGAGGAGGCGTACGAGGTGGTGGAGGCGGTCGAGGGGTTGCCGCCCGACGCGCCCGCGGGCGACGTTCCCGAGGGCGCGTACCGCGCGCTCGAGGACGAGCTCGGCGACCTCCTGTACCAGGTGATCTTCCACGCCGTGCTCGCGGAGGAAGCGGGCGCCTTCGACATGGCCGGCGTCGCGCGGGGCATCCACGACAAGCTCGTCCGCCGTCATCCGCACGTGTTCGGCGGCACGGACGCCGAGACGTCGTCGGACGTGATGCGGAACTGGGAGCAGATCAAGAAGGACGAGAAGGGCGCCACGTCGATCGTCGCGGGGATCACGCCGGGTCTGCCGTCGCTGCTGTACGCGCACAAGCTCATGCGCAAGGCGGCGTCGGTCGGGCTCGATCCGGGGGGACGGGACGACGCGCTGCGGCGGCTGGATGCCGTCCTGACCGAGCTCCGCGCGGGCGCCGGCCGGGACCTCGAGACCCAGCTCGGCGACCTGCTGGCGGCGGCGATCGTGCTCGCCCGGTCGGGCGGCGTCGACGCCGAGTCGGCCCTCCGCGGCTGGGCGGTACGGTTTCGTCGTCGATTCGAGGCGATGGAACGCCTGGCCGAGGCGAGGCAGCTGGAGCTCCCGGCGCTCACGCCCGCGGCGGTGGCGGCGCTCTGGATCGAGTCGGGGGGAGAGCCATGAGCCGCGCGTCGCGGTACACGATCCACGGTCACGAGGTCACGATCCCGGTCGAGGTGCGCGACGCGAGCGCGCACATGGCCTCGTTCCTGGTGCCGGCGGCCGCGGCGCAGGATCTCATCGCGTATTCGGGGCTCGAAGTCGCCGAGCCGCTCCCGGGCCGAGCGGTGTGCTCGCTCGCCTTCATGCGCTACCTCGACAGCGACCTCGGCCCGTACCACGAGGTCGCGGTGGCGTTCCTCGTTCGCCACAAGGGAATGGAACCGGCGTCGTCGATCACCAAGAGCGCCGAGGTCGCCCGGGGATTCCTCGGCGCGTTCATCCACCAGCTCCCGGTGAACCAGGAGTTCACACTCGAGGCGGGCCGCAGCATCTGGGGCTTCCCGAAGTTCCTCGCTGACATCGACCTCGACCTCGCGGGGCCGGTCGCGCGCTGCGAGCTGCGCCACGACGGCGAGTTCGTGCTCTCGCTGGCGATCCGTCCCGGCATCGCCCTTCCCGCGCGGGGCTCGAGCGTGGATGCCTACTCGCACGCGGACGGCGTGCTGCGCCGCACCGCATGGTCGATGGAGCCCGCCGGCGTGCGCGGCCGTCCGACGGGCGCGTTGTTGTCGCTCGGCGACCACCCGATCGCCAAGGAGCTGCGCAGCCTCGGCCTGCCCGGACGCGCCGTCTTCAGCAGCACGATCGACCACGTGCGCATGCAGTTCCAAGCCCCGGACGAGCTGTGATGCCGTCGGCGCCGGCGGTCGCGCTGGTCACCGGCGCCGGAAGCGGCATGGGCCAGCTGGCGGCGCGCCGCCTGGCCGCGGCCGGCGCGTCGGTCGCCGCCGTCGACGTCGACGACGCCGGCCTCGCCGCCACCGTCGGGCCGGCGCCGTCCATGCGCTCGTGGACCTGCGACGTCTCCGATGCGGACGCCGTCGAGCGCGTCGTGAAGGAGGTCGAGTCGGCGCTGGGCCCGATCGACCGGCTCGTGCATGCGGCCGGCATCTGCTTGCCGTCCCTGCTCGCCGACCAACCGGTCGACGAGATCGAGCGCACGATCGCCGTCAACTTCCTCGGTACCGCCTACATGGTGAAGGCGGTGCTGCCCGGGATGCTCGACCGGCGTCGGGGCGACGTCGTCGCGTTCGCCTCACTCGCGGGGTGGCTGCCGAGCCCGCGCCTCGGCGCGTACTCGGCGTCGAAGCACGCCGTCGTCGCGTTCATGGAGGTCCTGGCGTACGAGAACCGGGGGAGTGGTGTGCGGTTCGCGTGCGTGTGCCCGCCGGTCGTCGACACGCCCATGGTCGCCGGCATCCTGGCGCGTGACGAAGCCGCCCTGGGCGGTCAGCGCGGCATCGCTCCGTCCGTCGTGGTCGACGCGATCGAGGCCTCGCTCGAAGCGGGGGAGCTGTTCGTCCTGCCGGGCAAGGGCACGAAAACCGCGTGGCGGACCCGCCGGTTCGCGCCCGGTCTCATCTGGCGTCAGATCGAGCGCGCGACCAGTCGTCGCGCGTAAGTTCGTAGATCACCTCGTCCACCTGCTCGCCCGCCGGCCGGGCGTGGTGTGAGGACGCGAGCCCCTCGGAGCGCATCCCGAGCTTCGTCATCAGACGGATCGAAGCTTCGTGCCGGCTGTCGGCCCGTGCGGCCACTTTCGACAGGTCGAGCTCGACGAAGGCGTGCTCGATCGCGGCGGACAACGCCTCGAAGGCGATCTCCCGGCCCCAGAACGCCGGCGCGACGAGGCACGCCAGCTCGGCGGCATCGTCCTCGCTGTTGATGCCGAGGAACACCGATCCCACGATCTCGTCGTCGAGGGTGATGACCCACGGTCGTTCGACGGACCAGTCGGCGTTCACGTTGTGGGTCACGAACTCTTCCGGGCCCGGATGGGTCGGGCTCAGGTAGCGCTGGTATTCCTCGTCGTCGGCGTAGCGGGCGATCGCCTCGACGTCATCGGGTCGGAACGGCCGCAGGACCAGCCGCTCGGTGCGTAGCTCTCTCGGTTCGCGGCCTGGCCTGGATGACGCCACCCTCCCGGGGCTCGCTAGATCCCTTCGGTGCGGTTCCGGGCTTCGTCGGCGGCTCGGCGCTCGGATCGCTTCTGCCGCTTGGCCGACCGCTTCTCCTGCAGCGTCTTGCCCTTCTTCTTGTCCTTCGAGAAATGTGGCGACTTGTCGGCCATTCGTCCTCCCCGCAGCCCGGGATCTGAAGCTCCAGTGTTGCCAATTGGCTCCCGGCCGTCCATTACCTCACGAAGCCGAGCTGGACGACGAACACGGGCGCGACGGCCGTCACGCGAGCCGGGACGTCGACGGCGGACGCCGGTCAGGCCCCGAGCGTCACCGGGAGGGACTCGAGCCCGCGCAGCACGACTCGGCCGTTCCGCTCCGGTTCTCCCGCCAGCTGGAGGTCGGGGAATCGCCGCACGAGCGCGCCGATCGCGATCTGGGCTTCGGTCCGGGCCAGCGACGAGCCGAGGCAGTGGTGGATCCCGTTCCCGAACGACATGTGCTGGCCGGCGTCGGGACGTGTGATGTCGAGCTCGTCGGCCGTCGGTCCCCAGCGGTCCTCGTCGTGGTTGGCGGATCCGAGGCACGTGAGCGTGAAGGTGCCGGCGGGGACGGTCTTGCCGTCGACCTCCAGGTCCGCGGTCGTGATGCGCCGCGAGAACTGCACGGGGCTGTCGTAGCGGAGCAGCTCCTCGACCGCACCGCCGTCCAGGTCGGGATCGGAACGCAGCCGCGCGAGCTGGTCCGGATGGCCGAGCAGCGCGAGCGTGGCATTGCCGATCAGGTTCACGGTCGTCTCGTGGCCGGCGACGTAGAGCAGGAGCACCTGGTCGAGGAGCTCCTCTTCGCTCAGGCGGTCGCCCTCGTCTTCGGCCGCGAGCAACCCCGTCAGCAGATCGTCGGCGGGGTGGTCGCGCTTCCAGGCCAGCACGTCCTGCACGTGGCGGAGCATGTTGTCGGCGGCGGTGAGAGCGGCCTGCACCTCCTCGGGGCTGAGAATCGGGTCGAGCGTCTTCGTGAGCGTGTGCGACCACCCGCGCACTTCGTCGCGGTTGCCGTCGGGCATGCCGAGCATCTCCGAGATGACCGTGAACGGCAGCGGGAACGCGAGGTCTCCGATCACGTCGGTCTCGCCGCGCGCCGCCATGGCATCGAGCGCGTCGTCGACGAGGACTTGGATCCGCGGCCGCAGCTCGTGGACCATCTTCGGCGTGAACGCCTTCGACACCAGCCGGCGCAGGCGTGTGTGGTCGGGCGGATCGATGTTGAGGATCGAGTGGTTGCCCCGTTCCTGCGCCTCGGCCGGCGCCTGCTCTGCGAACGCCTGCATGCGCGCCGTGGGCGTCGCGTTGTCGACCTGCACGCTGAGCGACGAGTCGCGCAGGACCCCCACGATGTCGTCGTACCGGAACAGGACCCACACCTCGAGCGGGCTCCGGTGCACCGGGTCGTGCTCGCGGAGCGCCGCGTACTGCCGGTACGGATCGTCGAAGAACCCGGGCTCGAACGGGTTGAAGATCACGGGCTCGCCCGTGGTGGTCTCGGCCACGTCCGCAAGCTACCCGCCGGCGCCCCGAGCCGATCCCGGGGGGTCCTTCCCCCGACAGCCACATTCGGCTAGTTTTGCCACTCCAACCACACCAGCATTGCCCAGCATCATCGAGCGTTTCCCGCGGCCCAGGGGCGGAGGGGCCCCACGTGCGCCGGAGGACCGATGAGCGCCATCGTCGAGGTCGTCGCCCGGGAGGTCCTGGACTCGCGCGGCAACCCGACCGTCGAAGTCGAAGTCGAGCTGATCTCCGGCGCGCGCGGCCGGGCGGCGGTCCCCAGCGGCGCGAGCACCGGCGCGCACGAGGCACTCGAGTTGCGCGACGGCGGGGAGCGCTACCGCGGCAAGGGCGTCCTCCGGGCTGTCGAGCACGTCAACGGCGAGATCGCCGACACCGTGCTCGGGATCGACGGGCTCGACCAGCGCCTCGTCGACGACGCGCTCGTCACCCTCGACGGCACCGATACCAAGTCCCGCCTCGGAGCCAACGCCACGCTCGGCGTGTCGCTCGCGACGGCCAAGGCGGGTGCCGACGAGACCGAGCTGCCTCTCTACCGCTACATCGGCGGCGCCGGCGCGCACGTGCTGCCGCTGCCGCTCATGAACGTCCTCAACGGCGGCGCGCACGCCGACAGCAACGTCGACCTCCAGGAGTTCATGCTCGCGCCGGTCGGCGCCGCCAGCTTCACCGAGGCGCTGCGCTGGGGCGCCGAGACGTACCACGCCTTGAAGGACCTGCTGCACGACCGCGGCCTCTCCACCGCGCTCGGGGACGAAGGCGGCTTCGCGCCGAACCTCCCTTCGAGCGAGGAGGCGGTGACGCTGCTCGTCAGCGCGATCGAAACGGCCGGGTACCGGCCGGGCGAAGAAGTGGCCATCGCCCTCGACCCCGCGGCAACCGAGTTCTTCACGGACGGCCGGTACGCGCTGACGCGCGAGGGCGCGTCGTACACGCCGGCGGAGTGGGTCGAGTGGCTGGCTGCGCTCGTCGACCGGTACCCGATCGTTTCGATCGAGGACGGCATGGCCGAGGACGACTGGGAAGGATGGGTCCTCCTCACAAATCGCATCGGCGACCGGGTGCAGCTGGTCGGCGACGACGTGTTCGTCACGAACGCGGCGCGGCTGCAGCAGGGGATCGACGCGGGGGCGGCGAACTCGATCCTGATCAAGGTCAACCAGATCGGAACGTTGTCGGAGACGCTCGAGACCATGCTGCTGGCGTCGCGCCACGGATACGCGTCGGTGATGTCGCATCGCAGCGGCGAGACCGAGGACACCACCATCGCCGACCTCGCGGTGGCGACCAACTGCGGGCAGCTCAAGGGCGGCGCGCCCGCCCGCAGCGATCGGGTCGCGAAATACAACCAGCTGCTCCGCATCGAGGAGGAGCTCGACGGGGCCGCCCGCTACCTCGGCGGCGATGCCCTGAGTCGGGGATCCCGGCGTGCCTGATCGACGGCACTCGGCGAAGGCCCGGAAGCGTCAGCCTCGGCGCCCGCCCACGCGCAATCCCGTGGCCACCGATCTGCGGCACAGGCGCCGCGTGCTGGTACGCGTGCTCATCGGCGCGATGGCGGTCGTCGCGCTGCTGTTCGTGTTCGTGTTCCCGGCCCGGACTTTGCTCGCGCAGCGGCAACAGACCGAGAAGCAGAAGAAGACCCTCGAGTTGCTCCACGAGCAGAGCCGCAAGCTCGCCGAGGATTCGCGGCAGCTGCAGAACAACGCCGAGGTCGAGCGGATCGCACGCGAGCAGTACGGG
>DASZGY010000078.1:0-10094 GCA_035938395.1 Acidimicrobiia bacterium | reverse complement strand
GCGAGCTCGGCGGCGAGCACGTGCACGCGGCGGCTCGTGCGTCCGGTCCGGTAGATGTCGGTCCCGGCGGCGGTGACCGTCTCGGCAACACGGGCGGGCGCGATCCGGAGCGGTCCCCCACCCGGATGGCCGAACACCGCGCCCGTCGTGCCGACACCGCCATCGGCGAACGGCAACGCGAACAGCCGGAGGTTGCGTACGCGAAGCACCGCCAGGTCCCTCTCCGGGTCGAACGCCACCACCGTGGCCGACAGCCGCCGGCCGTCGTTCGTGTCGACCTCGGTGCGCGGCTCCCCCGCGACCACGTGAGCATTGGTGACGACGAGGTTGGCGCCGGCGACGAACCCGCTCCCCGCTTGGATCTGGTCGCACGCCTGGCCTTGGATCTTGAGGACCGACGCAGAGACGCGGGCGGCGACGTCCGGGGCGACGGCGCGGGTCGGGGGCGTGCCGGCGCCACCCGGCCCGTTGAGGCGCGAGAACACCTCCGGGAACGGCCCTTCCGCGACCGCCCGGCCGAGCTGCTGGGCCTGGGGCGGGGGGTCGGGCGCGTACCGGTTGATGGCCCGGACGATCTGCGAGTCCCGCGCTGCACGCGCCGACCAGCCCTGCGCGCTCGTCAGCGCGGGAACGAGCAGCCACACCGCGATGAGCACGCCGAGCACGCCGACGACCGCCCCGCCGACGCGATCGCTCTGACGGAGCCCCTCCCGTGACGGAAGGCGGCTGCGGAGCGCGACGCCTGCCGCGTATCCCGCCGCTTGGCCCCCGGTGGCGAGAACGAGGAAGAACGCGAGCGCCACGAACAACTTCGTCTGCGACGACTGGGTGCTCAGCAGGCCCGTGACGTCGTCGACGAACGCGACCGCGAGCACGATGCCGATGGCAAGTCCGGCCCAGGACACGACCCGAGCGATGAAGCCCAGGCGGTAGCCGAAGTACCCGGCCGCGATCATCGCCGCCAGGACGATGAAGTCGAGGGCGTTCACTCGCCGGGAACGAGCAGGCGCGCGTGGGTGAGGAACCCGGTGTGGGCGACCATGCGATGGTCAGGTCGCACCGATTGGCCGTCGACGTGCCAATGACGCTGGAGGACCTCGAGGGTCTCCGCCATCCCGAACGCCGACGACGCCAACTCCTCGCGCAAGCGCGCCACCTGGCCGATCGTCGGCAGGTAGGCAAGCAGGATGCCGCCCGGACGGAGCGCTGCCTCGGCGTGCTTGACGGCGCGCCACGGCTCCGGGAGGTCGAGCAGCACGCGGTCGAGGTCGTGGACGTCGATGCCGTCGTAGGCGTCGCGCACCTCGATGTCGAGAGGCAGATCGGGGCCGAGGAAGCCCTCGATGTTCCTGCGGGCGCGGTCGGCGAAATCCTCACGGATCTCGTAGCCGGTCACGTGGCCGGTGGCCCCGATCGCGCGCAACAACGTCATCGTCAACGCGCCGGACCCGATCCCCGTCTCGAGGACGCGGGCGCCGGGGAACAAGTCGGCCAGGACGAGGATCGGTCCGAGGTCCTTCGGGTAGATGACCTGCGCGCCGCGCGGCATCTTGAGCACGTACTCGGCCAGTGTCGGCCGGACGGCGATGAGCTTCGTGCCGAGCGTGGTCCGGACCGTCAAGCCCTCTTCACGCCCGATCAGTGCGTCGTGCTCCACGAACCCCGCGTGCGAGTGGAACGTGCCGCCCTCGGCCAGCGTCACCAGGTGGCGACGACGCTTGGAGTCGACGAGCAGCACGCGGTCGCCGGCGGCGAACGGGCGTCCCACGGCGGCTACTGCGAGTGTTCGGCGCGGGCGCCGACGCGCTCTCGCAACCGGCAGAACGCGCAGACGTCGCTGGTGGTCGGCGATCCGCAGACCATGCACTCCCGGAGACCTTCGCGCTCCGCGCCCGCGTCGTCGGTGAAGTAGTCGTGCGCGCGGTCCACGAAACCGAACACGAAGGCGGCTTTGGCGCCGGGCGAGCGATCCTCGAGCTCATCGAGCACTTCCTTGAAGCCGAGGTGCCGGTTCCCCTCCGCCATCGGGCACTCCTCGACCTGGTAATCGAGCCCCCGAAGCACGCAGTACGCGGCGGTCTCGCGCTCCCCGAGCCGGTACAGCGGCTTGACCTTCCGCGCGAACCCGGGTGTCGCGGGCAGCACCGGATGCTGGCGGCCCAGATAGCCGGTCTCCCAGCGCAACACGTTGCCGAGGAGGACCGCCGCCTCGTCGTCGAGGTTGTGGCCGGTGGCGACGACGTCGTATCCGTGCTCGACGGCGACCGCGTTGAACAGGTGCCGTTTCGACAGACCACACGCGCCGCACGGAGCTCGGTGCGTCGCCGCCGCGGCGCGTGGGATGTCGTAACCGAAGTCGGTGGCGAGATCGACCTCGTGCAGCTTGAGCCCTCGATCCTGCGCGAAGGCGCGCGCGGCGTGCCCCGAGGCCTCCGAGTACTCGCCGATCCCGAGCCCCAGGTACAGCCCGTCGGGGCGATAGCCGAGATCGACGAGGAGGTCCCAGAGAGCGAGCGAGTCTTTCCCGCCCGACACGGCCACGACGACGCGCTCGCCGGCGCGGATCATGTCGTGGTCCTGTATGGCCCGGCGCACCTGTTCGGCACAGTGCTTCACGAAGTGATCACGGCAGAACGCGGCGTTGTGCCGGCGGATGTCGAGCACGGCCGCCCCCCGGCAGACGCGGCACTTCACGTCGCGCCTCCCGAGGTCACGGGACGGATCTCGACGACGTCGGTGTCCGACAGCCGCGCGTCCCGAGTCACGAGCGTGTCGCCCTGGATGACGAGCACCGACTCGGGGTTGACGTCGAGTCGCTCGAGCAACGCCGACACCGTGAGCGGGCCCGGCATCTGCACCTCGCGCCGCGGATTGCGGAGCACGACCTTCACGACCCCCCAGGCTACCGGGCGGTCTTCGGCGAGACGGCTACGAGTTTGGAGGAATGGTTCGGATCTCGAGCTGCTCGCCGGGCTTGAGCTCGGCGCTGTACACGGTCTTCGGTGGCTCGGTGAGCATGCGCTGCACCAACGCGAGGAGACCGGCGGTGATCCCCGTGATGAGCCAACGCCGTGATCCGTAACGGATGCCGCGCCGGAGGCCCGTGCGCGCGAGGCGGATCAGGATGTCCATCACACGCGTCGCACCTCCACGATCGTGCGGCGCTTCCGGCCGCGGAACCGTCCGAAGAGGTACGCGCCGATCAGGAACACAACACCGGCGACGACAACCGCAGTGAGCCCGATGTTGCGTTGGGTTTCCGTTGCGGTCGTGGAGCCGCGCAGCTGGCTGAACTTCGCTTCCAGGTCCGCGCGCGTGATCGGTCGGTCGGTTCCCGGACGCGTGTCTGTGTTGCCATCGCCCGTCATGAAGAAGCCTTTCGCCGCCGTCGGACTCCGCGCGCCTTCCATGTGATCGCACCCCCGGCGACGAGCGCGACGAACAGGATCATGTACGGGATCCAGGACAGGTTCCCGGTGAACGTCGTGCCCGTCTCCTCCTGCAACGCCCGCAGGCCCGCCATCGCGAGCAGGAGCACGCCCCCGCCCAGCAGGAGCGCCCCGAGGATGCCGAACGCGATCCACCGGCCGAGCTGCTGCAGAGGGACGACCGTCTCCTGCTTGAAGTAGGCGACGATGAGGTCCCACAGCTCGGTGACGAGCTGCGGCAGCGGCGGGTTCCGGCTGTCCGCCGGGCTCGGCGCGGGGTCACTCACAGGTCCTCCTTCGCGGCCGGGCCGGGATTGTCGTCGCGGTCGCCGCTTCCTGCAACCAGCATGCCCCTCGACTCGCTCACCGATTCGCCGCCGGCGTCGGCGGGCTCGGCGCGGGGACGAGCTGATCGGCCGCGGGCGCGTCGGGGAACTGTCCGATGATCTCGGCCACGCTTCCGCGCATGCCGACGCCGCTCGCGAGGTTGAAGGCACCGCTGGCGAGGTACGAGAACACGACGGCACGTCCGTTGTCCACGAACCCCGCCAGCCCAGTCACGCCCTGGAGCGATCCGGTCTTCGCGTGCAACTTGCCGTTGAGCGCCGAGCCCCGGAACTCGTCGGCGAGCGTGCCCGTCTGCCCCGCGACCGCGAGACCGTTCCAGAGCGCGTTGAACTCGGGACGCGCACCGAAGCCGAGGACGCCCATCAGCGTCTGGCACGAGACGCGATTGCCGCGGTCGAGGCCCGACCCGTCGACGAGCGCGACGCCGTCCGTCGGTACCCCGAGCTCGTGCACCTTGTCGCCGACGGCTTTGGCACCGGCGGCGGTCGTGCCCTGCTTCGCGACCTTGACGCCGACCTCGCGGACGAACATCTCCATCGCGAGGTTGTCACTGGACTCGAGCGCGGCGGCCACGAGATCGTGCAGCGGTGCCGACTGGACCGACGCAATCGGTTTGGCGCCCTGCGGGGCGGTCGATCGGCCGGGCGTGCCGACCGACACGCCGCGCGCGCGGAGCAGGTCGCCGAGCTGCGTCGCCGCGAACACCGCCGGATCGTCCACGGCCGTGAGCTTCGGTTGGATCGCGCTCATCCCGTGGTTGACGGTCAGCGCGCCGACCGGGCCGATCTCGGGGTCGGTGCGGTACGTGGCCGGCCAGGAAGGCACGTAGCGCACCGCCTCGTAGCGCGAGTCGTCGCCCTGGATGCCTCCCGGGATGTTGCGCACCCCGGCGGCGGCGATGGCATCCGCCAGTGTGGCGAGCGACGTCGCGGACTTGCTCGGGCCGGTCGCCTGCTCCTCGGTGTTCCGCCGCGGGTTCGACTCGACCATGCCCGGGTAGTCCGGCGTGCTGAGCGAGGGATCGCCCGCACCGACGAGCCATAACCGATCGACGGTCCCGTTCGCCGGGTCGGAAGGTGCGACGACCTTCGTTTCGTACTTGAACTCCGACCCGAGGGCGCTCATCGCGGCCAAGCCGGTGAGGAGCTTCTCTGTCGACGCCGGCGCGAGGGCGAGGTTCGGGGTGTGCGACGCGATGTCCCCGGAGCCTGCGTGCACCACCACGCAGCTCTGACCGGCGCCGAGCTCGGCGTCGAGCCGCGACTGCAGGCGCTGCGCCCCGACCGCGTCGACGATCGGTTGCGGCACACGCCGCGGCGACCAGAGCGGGGTCGCCAGGCGCGTCGCGTTGGTCGTCGCCGCCGGAGCGTCGTCGCTCCGCAGGGCGAGGAATGCGCAGCCCGCCGCCGCCGTGACGAGGACGAGGGCGAGGATCCGGCGGAGCCCGGTGTTGTCGCGGATCACAGTCCTCTCCGCTGCCGGAACCGCGCGTAGCGAGAGAGGTGGGCGAGCGCGGTCACGGCGCGGTTGGAGGACGCATAGCAGAGGCGCCCGGTCGCCCGGACGGCGCGGGGTCCGGCGTTGTCGGGGTCGGCGACCGCGAGCTCGGTCGCGGTGAGAATCGGCTTCCCGGTGGCTTGCGAGATGTCGGCAGCGGCGTGGGCGAACCGCTCGTCCTGGCGCTCGTGGTACGCGACGATCCGCTCGAGCCCATGATCGGGATAGAACGGCCCGGTGCGCATCAGGCGCGCCTGGTTCGACTGGATGCCGAGCCCGAGATACACGACCGCGTCGACGGCGTCGTGCGAGGCGATGAGCTCCATGACCTCGGGAATCGTGTCACGCGTCTCGGCGCCGGCGAGGTCGACTGGGTTGTTCCGGCTCCATCGGGGCGGGAGCTTGGCGTCGATGGCCGCGCGCAAGTCGTCCGGGAGTCGGAGCAGCTCGAGCCCGGCGCGCGTGACCGCGTCGGCGGTGACCACGCCCCATCCGCCGGCGGTCGTGAGCACGGCGACGCGCGGGCCCCTCGGAAGGGGTTGCGTCGCGAACGTGGCTGCCGCCTCGAACGCCTCCTCGACCGTGGCCGGGCGCGTCGCACCGGCCTGGTGGCACATGCCGTCGAAGATCCGCTCGTCCGACGCGAGCGCTCCGGTGTGCGACGCCGCGGCGCGCTTGCCTCCGGCGGTCACGCCGCCTTTCAGGAGGACGAGCGGCTTGCGCCGGGCCACGCCGCTGATCCGCTCGAAGAAGCCTCGTCCGTCGGAGACGCCCTCGACGTAGGCGAGCGCAACCGTCGTCGCGTCGTCAGCCGCGAAGTACTCGAGGAAGTCGGGCACCGTGACCGCGGCTGCATTCCCGGCCGAGACCGCTCGACTCACGCCGATGCTCGTCTGCACGGAGTAGTTCTGGAACGACGACACGAAGTTTCCGGACTGGCTCACGATCGCGATGCCGCCCGCCGGCGGGTACGGCGCCACGATCTGCGCGCACAGCGAGGCCGGCGTCGACACGACGCCCTGGCCGTTCGGGCCGACGAGCAGCATGCCGAGGTCGCGCGCCAGAGCGACCAGCTCGCGCTCTGCCGCCCGTCCGTCCTCACCGGCCTCGCCGTAACCCGCCGATGTGACGAAGGCGGCCTTGACGCCCTTCGCGGCGCACGCCTTCAGGACGTCGAGGTTGGCGGCGGCGGGCGTGCAGACGAAGACGAGGTCGGCTGCACCCTCCGGCAGGTCGTCGATCGAGGTGAGGACGCGCCGCCCGAGGATCTCGCCCCCCTCGAGGTTGGTGGCGAACACCGCGCCCGGGTACTCGTGCCTGAGAATGTTGTGGAGCGCCACGAACCCGAACTTGCCGGGATGACTCGACGCACCGGCGACGACGACACCGCGCGGCTCGAACAGCGCGCGCCACTGCTCGGACGAAAGCGACGTCACGCTCTCACCTCGACGAGCGCGTCCACCGCCACCGGGTGGCCCTCCACGACAACGAGCGGGTTCACGTCGACCGAGACGATGTCCGCGTTCTCCACGGCCAGCCGGGAGAGCGCGAGCACCACGTCCGCGACCGCACGCCGGTCGACGGGCGGCTCGCCGCGCACCGGTCCGAGCAGCGGCTGCGCGGCGAGGTCGTCGAGCATCTCCTCGGCATCGACGCGTTCGACCGGGACGAGACGGAACGCGACGTCCGCGAGGGCCTCGGCGAGCACCCCGCCGACGCCGATCATCACGCACGGCCCGAACTGCGGGTCGCGGAGCACGCCGGCAATCAGCTCGCGGCTCCCGTGCACCATCGGGGCGACGAGGATCCCTACGGCGCCGTCCTCGGGTACCGCCGCGTCGAGCAGAGCCGTCGACGCGGCGCGCACGTCGTCGTCACCGTGCAGCCCGAGTCGCACGAGGCCCCGTTCGGTCTTGTGGGCGACGCCCTCGCCGCAGAGCTTTGCGACCACGGCTGCGCCGGGCGCGATCTCGCGCGCGGCGTCGACGGCTTCGTCCGGCGTCTCGACCACCCGCTCGTCGAGCACGGGCACGCCGGCCGCTATGAGCACGCGTTTCGATTCGTGCTCGGACAGGGTGCGCGTGACGGTCTGGGTCACACCGCGGTGGCGCGGTCCCGCCAGAACTCGTCGCGCAGGACCCGCTTCAAGAGCTTGCCGGCATCGGTTCTCGGCAGCTCGTCGCGAAGCTCGTACCGGCGGGGCCGTTTGTACCCGGCGACGCGCGCTTCGACGAACGCTCGCAGCTCGTTGAGGTCGATCGTCTCCTCGGCCCTCGCTTGGACCACGGCGTACACGCTCTCGCCCCACTCGTCGTCGGGGATGCCGAAGACGGCGACGTCGAGCACCTGTGGGTGCTCGTGGAGCACGGCCTCGATCTCGGCGGGATAGATGTTCACACCGCCCGAGATGATCATGTCCTTCTTGCGGTCGTTGATGAAGAGGAATCCCTCGTCATCGCGGTACGCGACGTCGCCAACCGACTTCCACCCACCGTCGGTCAGCTCGGCGAGTTGCTCGTCGGTGCGGTGGTACCCGTCCATCGCCAGGCCGGTGCGGATGAACAGCTCCCCGGGCTCGCCGACGTCGGCCTCGGTGCCGTCGTCCCGGACCAGCTTCACCTCGATCCCGCCGTAGACCTTTCCGCACGAGCCCGGCTTGCGCAGCTGGTCGGCGGGCTTGAGGACCGTCACGATCCCGAGCTCGGTCGAGCCGTACACCTCGTAGAGGAAGCCCTCGCCGAGCTTCGCGACCACCTCCTGCTTGAGCGCGTACGGCACCGGGGCGGCGTTCGCGATGAGGCAGCGCATCGAGGACAAGTCGGCCCGCTCGAGCTCGCCGGGCGGCAGGGTGACAAGCCGTTTGAGCTGCGTCGGTGCCGAGAACGTATTGGTGACGGCGTGTTCCTTCACGAGGCGCAACCACGCCACCGGGTCGAACCTGCGGAGGATGACGACCGGGCAGCCGAGCGTGTGGCTGATCACCGCGAATGCCAGCGGTCCCGAGTGGTAGAGCGGCCCGGTCGTGATGTGCACCTCGTTGCCGGGAACGAGGCCCAGCTCGCCGAGCAGCGCCCCGACGATGACCGGGTCGCTCGTCGTGCGGACCGCGCCCTTCGGCTTGCCGGTCGTACCGGACGTGTAGAGCATCTGCGCACCGATGGTGTCGGCGGTCGCTTTGTCCACCGTCGGGTCGCTGGCGGGCTGCGACGCGAGAACGTCGTCCCACGCCTCGAATCCGGCCGGCGTCCCACCACCGAAGGCGATCACGGCGCGCACCTTCGGGATGCGGTCGCGGATCTCGGCGACGAGCGGCGCCTGCTCGGCGTCGACCACCACGAGCGTGGCGTCGGAGTTGTCGATCACGTACTGCATCTCGTCGGCGTTGAAGCGGTACGAGAGCGGCACCGCGATCTGACCGGCCTTGCGCGCGGCGTGGATCGTCGTGACCACCTCGAGCGAGTTGGGGCCGCACCAGACGAGGCGCTCCCCCGGTCGCATCCCGAGGCTCCGCAGCGCGTGCGCGAGCCGGTTCACGGTGCTGTTGAGCTCCTCGAACGTCACCGCGGCGGGCCGCCCGCCGCCGGCGGCGTCGACGATCACCGCGGCGCGACCGCCCGACGCGTCCGCGTGCAACCGCAACAGGTCCGGCATCGGGCTCATCGGCAATCCCCCCGAAGGTCGTCGGTAGCCTACCGAAGTGCCTCGGCCGGTCCCGTTGCGGGGAGTCATCGAAGGCTTCTACGGCCCGCCGTGGTCACTCACCGATCGACTCGCGGTGATCGAGTTCCTCGCCGAACGCGGCATGAACGGGTATGTGTACGCGCCGAAGAGCGATCCGAAGCATCGCGATCGTTGGCGCGACGCATACGACGGCGCGGAGATCGCAGAGTTCCGCACGCTCGCCGAGCACGCGACCCGACAGAGCACCAGTTTCGGCTTCGCGCTGTCCCCCGGGCTCGACATCGACTACCGAGGCGGGCGCGACCAAGACGCGTTGCTGCAGAAGCTCGCGCCATTGCTCGACGCCGGGGTGGAGTGGATCGTCCTCGCGCTCGACGACATCCCGAATCGACCCGGCCTCGCGCTCGACCAAGTCGACCTCACCGCCGGCCTGCTTGATTCACTGCGCTCCCGGCGAGCCGATATCCGCCTGACGCTCGTCCCCACGGAGTACGTCGGCACCCGCCCCACGTCGTACCTCGAGGACCTCGCGGCGGGGCTCCCCGCAGACGTCGACGTGATGTGGACGGGCCCGACCGTGTGCTCACCCGTCGTCCGAGCAGCTGACGCTCGTGCGTGGGCGACCGCGCTCGCCGGTCGACGTCCGCTCCTCTGGGACAACTATCCCGTCAACGACGGCACGATGGAGCGGTCCTTGCACCTCGGCCCCTATCGCGGCCGCGAGCCCGAGCTCACCGACGAGCTTGACGGCGTGCTGTGCAACCCCATGCTCCAACCGCACGCGTCCCAGGTCGCGCTGGCGACGGCGGCCGACTTCCTGTGCGCACCGGAGGAGTACGACCCGGCCGCGTCGTGGCCCCGCGCTATCGCCGCCGTCGGCAAGTCGCGGGCACCGGCGCTCCAGGCCATGGCGGCGGCGTGTGCGGACGGGCCGCTCCTGCCGCCCGAGCATCTCGAGGCGCACGCGCTGGTCACGGCACTGGCCGACGCGACGAGTGGTCCGGCCTGGCCCGACGCCGTCCGTGCACTCCGCGATCACCTCGCGGCTGTCCAGGACGCCGGGCGCGCCTGGAACGACGCCGGCGACGATCCGCTCGCGGCCGAGCTCGAACCGTGGCTCGCCTCCGCCTCCGTCGAAGT
>DASZGY010000077.1:0-21800 GCA_035938395.1 Acidimicrobiia bacterium | reverse complement strand
CGCCCGCTCGGTGCGCCGCGTCTTCCGCGTCGGCGTGCCGACGACGAGCCCCGTCATCAGCCGGCCGATGGCCGCGAGCTCGTCGGGATCGCATTCGGCGAAGTCCTTGGCGCGAAGCAGCTCGGCGTCGGAGGCGGCCTGCCCGACGTCTTCCGCACTCGGACGGCGCTCACCGCCGGTGACGGGGGCGGGTGCGTCGAGCGGGCGCGCGTCGCTCGAGTCGACAGCCGGTGCGCCGTCACGTTGGGCGACGAGGCGCGGCGCGGCTTCCCCGAGGAAGTAGCGGCCGAACGCGTCGTCGTAGGCGGCGAGATCATCGCGGTGCGAGACGAGGCATGCGCGACCCGACCAGTAGAGGTCGCGAAGATCGGTGGGGTCGAGGCGGGAGAGACCCTGACAGAAGGAGACCACCTGGCCCGTCCCGACGCGGAGGCCGGCGGCTCGCAACTCCCGTCCGAACCCGGCGAGCGCCGGCAGTACCTGCGTGCCGCCGTCGCCGTCGCCGTCGCCGTCAGTCATCGGCGAGGATGCGCTCCAGGTCTTCCCGGATGCGCAGGAGGTCGTCGTGATCCTTGACGACGGCCCCGAGCGTGACGTCGACCGAGTCGCGCTCGAGCTGCGAGACGCCCAGAAACGCGAGCGCCTTGGCCCACTCGATGGTCTCGGCGACGCCGGGCGCCTTGACGAGATCGAGGGAGCGGATGCGGTCGACTGCCGCCGCCACGCGCCGGGCGAGATCGGCCGGAACGGCGGGCGCGCGCGCCGCGAGGATCTCCACCTCGCGGTCGAGCGACGGGTAGTCGATCCAGTGGTACAGGCACCTTCGCTTCAGAGCGTCGTGCAGCTCTCGGGTCCGGTTGGAGGTGAGCACGACCGCGGGTGGTCGTTCCGCCCGGATGGTCCCCAGCTCGGGCACGGTGACCTGGAAGTCGGAGAGCATCTCGAGGAGGAACGCCTCGAACTCGTCGTCGGCCCGGTCGATCTCGTCGATCAGCAGCACGGCGCGATCGCCGGCGCGCACGGCTTGCAGCAACGGACGCTCGACGAGGAACCGGGGCCCGAAGATCTCGTCGGCCGCGTCCTCGCGAAGCTCTCGTCCCTCCTGGAGCAAGCGGGCGTAGAGGAGCTGACGCGTGTAATCCCACTCGTACAGCGCCTGGTGGGCGTCGATGCCCTCGTAGCACTGGAGACGCACGAGGTCGGCGCCCAGCGCGGGTGCCAGTGCCTTGGCGACCTCGGTCTTGCCGACGCCCGCTTCGCCCTCCAAGAGGAGCGGTTGACCGAGCGAGAGCGACAGGAAGACCGCAGTGGCGAGGCCGCGGTCGGCGAGATACGCCTGCTCGCCGAGGCGCGCTGACAGCTCCTCGACCGCCTGGGGGCGGGCCGGCTGCTCGGCGGGCTCGGTGCTCACCGCATCAGTCTCGCTCACCGAGCGGCTAGGCCGGTGTGAGGTACTGCTCGAGTGCTGCGGGTTGCAGGCCGGCGGCATGAGCGGCGTTCAGCGCGACCTCCAGGTTCCCGCGCAGGTCGGTCCGGAAGTGCATGAGGATGATGTCGCCGGGTTGGAGCGGCCCGCCCCCCTGGACGTCCAGACGTCCGTCGTTCATGGTGGCGCGCCACGTGACGACCGCCCGGATGCCGCACTGGCGAGCGACGACCGGCACCGATTGCGAGAGGTAGCCGAAGGGAGGGCGCATCAGCCAGGGCCGGGCGCCGAAGCGGCCGGCATAGTCGTCCAGGACCCCGCAGACCTCCTTCTGGAGCGCCGCGCCCCCGAGTTTCCGCAGGTCGGGGTGGGTGAGCGTGTGGTCCTGGGCGGACGCACCGAGCGCATGGATCGCATCGAAGTACGCCGGGTCCTGGTGCACGTAGGCGGGGACCGGGAACATCGTGACGGGGATGTGGTGGTCGCGGAGGAAGTCGATGACGGCGGGATCACGCACCATGCCGTCATCGATCGTGAAGAACACCACCGGGTTGGTCGTCGGCACCCGGGAGATGACCGGGGCCACCGAGCCGCCCTGGATCGCAACCGGGGTAGCCGGGAACGTGGTGGGCGTCTTCGTGGTCGTCGTGGTCGTGCTGGACGTCGACGTCGTGGTCGACCCCGTCGTGGCCCGGCGCGGCGGTGATTTCTCGGCCTCTGCCGTACGCCCGCCGGATGTGATCGCCCCTACGAGCACCCACGCGCCCGCCACGGCGACGACGGCGATGACGATCGCAGCCGCCAGGACCAACCGCCTGCGTCTGGACGCGGCTTGCCGCCGAAGTCGTCGGGTCATTGCACATGCTCTCTCGTGCCGGATTGCCAGCGGCGGATGCTACGCGGACGAATCCGTCATTTGCGTTACGAACAACCAAACGAACTGGGCTCAGGAGTACCGTGGTTGGCCCCGCCCCCGTAGCTCAGGGGATAGAGCGTCGGTTTCCTAAACCGTGCGTCGCAGGTTCGAATCCTGCCGGGGGCGCTGCGAAATCGCTGGTGGGGATGGGCGATAAGCCGTCGCGAAACCGAACGCCGCGGCCGGCGCGCGCGGTCGAAGAGGCGCGAGCTATTCGGCTGAGCGTGCGGTCCGTCTGATCATTGGCGTGTCGGCCAGGGTCCTCAGCCATTGCTGCATGAGCACGCGCTCCGCGTCGGTGAGCGGAACTGGTTCGGAACGCAGCTTGCTACTCAGGGTTGCGGCGGCGGTCGCGACGGTCCGCTGCTTCGAGTCGGCACGGGAGGAACGCGTGGGCGCCGGAGCGGCTTCGTCCGACACAACCGCGGCGATCACCGCCTCACGAAGCTGGCCGGCGAACGAGTCGTCGACGAAGAGTTCCGGCTCCGAGATCAGCGAGAGAGCGGCACCCGTCGCCGCCGCCATGATCATTTGCGTCGCTGCCTGCGGGGACACCTTCAGTTGCTCACGGGCGGCGCCGAGTTCGAGCCGCTCGAAGAGCATGCGGTGTGCCTCGCGTACAGCCGCGCTCGCCGGCGCGACCGCTGGAGACCACATCAGCTTGTAGAAGTTTGGATTCTCGCGAGCGAATGCCATGTGATTGTTCCAGCCGGTGCGGATGTCGTCAGCGACATCCGCATGAACGACTGCTGCAGCGGCCCGCTTGGTCTCGAGGAATTGCGTCCACCCGAAGTCGACGACCGCCGCGAGCAGGCCCTCCTTGTCGCCGAAGTGGTGATACAGGGTCGGTGCGGTCACGCCTGCCGCGTCGCAGACGGATCGCGTTGACAGATCGGCGACGGCCGAGCGCGTGAGCAGATCCGAGGCGGCGTCGAGGATTCGGCTCTTGACAGACATAGCTGGAGTCTACACAATTCGCTATAGCGTTGCTATATGACCTTCTGTAGTGATGATCAAGGAGAGGTCCCATGATTGTTGTCACTACGCCGACTGGCACCATCGGCCGCCAGGTCCTCGACAACCTGCTCGCCAACCGCATCGACGCGATCCGCGTCATTCTGCGAGACCCGTCTCGGCTCCCCGAGCGCGTGGCCGACATCGTGGACGTTGTGCCGGGCTCGCACGATGACACCGACGTCGTTCGCAAGGCATTCGCTGGCGCGGACGCGGTGTTCTGGCTCGTGCCGCCCGATCCGCAGGCCAGCAGTGTCCATGCCGCGTACGTCGACTTCAGTCGGCCGGCCAGCGAGGCCTTCAAGATCGAGGGCGTCAAGCGCGTCGTTGGCGTGTCGGCGCTCGGACGAGGCACCCCGTGCGCCGCGCACGCCGGACTCGTGACGGCGTCGCTCGCTATGGACGACATGATCGGCGGCAGTGGGGTCAGCTACCGCGCGCTGACGATGCCGTCGTTCATGGACAACGTGCTCCGCCAGGTCGAGTCGATCAAGCAGGAGGGCGTGTTCTCCTTGCCGATCACTGGAGATCTGAAGCAGCCAAGCTGCGCGACGCGCGACGTCGCCGCGGTTGCAACGAATTTGCTGTGCGACGACGGGTGGTCCGGGGTCGGCCACGCCGCCGTACTCGGACCCGAGGATCTCTCCTACAACGACATGGCGCACATCATGTCCGAGGTGCTCGGGAAGCGCGTGCGGTTCCACGAGATTCCGATCGAGGCGTTCCGGCAGAGGATGCTCGCACGCGGCATGTCGGAGGCGATGGCCCAGGCCAACGCCGACATGTGGCGCGCGTATGGGCAAGGGCTTGACACGGCCGAGCCGCGCACGCCCGAGTCAACTACGCCGACGAGCTTCCGCCAGTGGTGTGAGCAGGTCCTCATGCCAGCCGTGCTCGCCTGAGCCGCGTGGCTACGCCCGTGGCACACCTGAAAGGCGCATGTGATGTCACAACGCATCGCCATCACGCGGCGAGACCAGTAGAACGTCAGCGACAGCGGAGCTCTCGCGTTCATCCCTCAACGCGAAAGCGGGAGGCCCCGGTCCTGTACCGACCTCCCGCTTGCGTGGTGCGGTGGGGAAGGTAACTCCCCCGAAGTGATTCCGAAAGTGGTCCCAGCGCGGTTGTTGCCAACCCGCGCGTGATTTCACTCGTCGTTCAGTGGCCGTTCAGGCGCCTGCTGGAATGCTCTTCGAGTGAAAACACTCTTGGCGCTGGGCGCGTTGTCCGGCGGCTGCTCGTTGGCTTTGGTCGTCGGAACCTTGGTGGTGGAAGGCAGACAAGAGGCGGCGCGCACCGCTCGGCAACTGCTGACGCTCGTTGTGTCTGCACTTCTGTTCAGCCTTGTGCTTCATTTCGGATCCGGAGCGATCGGCTTCTAATCTCAGCGCCGTTGGTCTGGCGGTCAGCTGACAGTCAAGCCGCGTGTCCGGGTTGCGGGATCATGACCTGGACAGGGGTTGTCTGGCGCGAAGCCGGAACCTACGGACCTGATGGCGCCTTCGTGCAGCAGATGCGCCTCGTGCGTTCCACCTTTCCGGTGCCGCCTGAGGTCGGCCGCACTCTCGAGATCGACGGCGAGAGATACTGGGTCGTCTCCGTCGCCGGCCGCTTCCGTCATGTGCGATGACTCGTGTGGTGAGTGGCCCCAGAATTTGTCGCGCACAAGCGAACCTCCACCAGCGAGGGCTATCGAGGCCGTCGCATCAGGGTCACCAGACTTGCGAGAAGGACCGGCAGCAACGTGAGGTGGCTACGTCGACGAAGTCGGCTTGCCGCCTAGCATCGGCCGATGGCGATCACTGGTGTGGCGAACCTCGCGGTAAAGGTGCGCGATCTTGCAGCGGCGGTCGCGTTCTATCGCCGGTCTGGCGCGCGCGTGACGGATCCGCAGGAGTGGCGGAACGGGCTGCGCGCAGACGTCCATCTCGGGCCGTTACAGATCACGTTGTTCACGCGCCCGCTCTATGAGGACGTTGTCGAGCTTCCCGAGGAAGGCTTCTTGCATGTCGCGCTCTTCAGTGACGACTTGGATCGCGAGATCGACGGCCACGCCGTGGTCTGGGGGCCCGATGTGGTGCGTGGGCCGACGTTCGGGACGCGCCGTATCGCATTCGTCGAGGCGCCCGGCAACATGCGCCTGGAGTTCATGGAACAGCTGGAGGAGCCCAAGTGAAGGTCACGCGCGTGCTGCACGTCAGCGTCAACGTCGAACACCATCTGTCCGCCGCTCAGGACTTCTATTCCACTCTCTTCGGGTTGGCGTCCAAACCGCGCCCTGAGGTTCCGGGTATCAGCGGACACTGGTTCGCGCTCGGCGACGCGGAACTCCACCTCGTCGACGCGACCGCTGGACCGTCGGGAATCAAGCCGGCCGGCAATCACTTCTGTGTCGCAGTCGACGACCTGGACGCCGCCGTGGCCGAACTCGACGAACGCAATATCGAATATGTGCGCGGCTCGCAAGGTGACGTCGTACAGATCTGGATCGTCGACCCGACGGGCAACACCATCGAACTCCAACAGGACCGAGACCTGGCATGAGCCTCCCGCTCGGCCGGCCGGCCCGCGTCGGCATCGTCGGCCTCGGACGCGTCTACGACCTCACGGTTCGAGGACTGCGCTCCAATCCCGACGTCACGGTGGTGGCACTCTGCGACCGAGATGCCCGGCGCCTCAGCGAACGAGGCGCCGAGTGGCCGGATGCCAAGCAGTTCGCCGACCTCGACGCCTTGCTGGGTGCGGACGTGGACGTCGTGGAGGTGCTGGTTCCGACGCCGTTGCATTGCGAAGTCGTGTGTGCGGCACTCCGTGCCGGCCACCATGTCAACATGCAAAAGCCGTTCGCGAACACGCTCGGCGAAGCTGATGACATGTTGGCGGCGCGCGACGAATCCGGCGGGTACTTGCGAGTGATGGAGAACTTCGTGCACTACGCGCCGTTGCGGGAACTGAAGCGAGTCCTCGAGTCGGGTGAGATCGGTGACCCGGCCGGCTTCCACATGAAGATGGTCGCGACCGGCCTCGGAGGCTGGGACGTTCCGTGGTCGTCATATGAGTGGCAGTTCGCCCAAGCCCTCCACGGTCGAGGGATCCTCGTGTTCGATGACGGATGGCACAAGTTCTCGATCGCCCAATGGCTGTTCGGCCCCGTCGGCGAAGTGATGGCCTGGATCGGACGAACCGAAGTTGTGCCCGACCGCATCGTCGTCGACGCGCCCAGCACCATCATGTGGACCCACACCAACGGCGTCCGCGGCGTGTTCGACATCACCTTCGCGCCCGACATGTACATGAAATCCGACTACTACACGAACGACGAACGCTTCGAAGTCACCGGACGCGAAGGCTTCGCACGCGTCAACCGCTGCACCTCCCTCGGTCTGCAACAACCTGCGCTCGAGGTCTACCGCAACGGCGAATTGAGGACCTACCACGCCCTCGACGACGACTGGGGATCCTCATTCGACACTCAATCGCGCGAGTTCTACCGCTTCCTCGTGCACGGAGGCGACGAGGCACTGTGGAACGGCGAGCAAGCCCGCGACGTCCTCGCGTTCAACCTTGCGGCCTACGACTCAGCCGAGAACAACGCACCCGTTCGCCTGACGACTTAGCGCGGCGCGCCGCGTGGAACGACCGAGGAGGTCGATCGACGCTTGTCTCTCGACTTTTAGGGCGTGACGAGCTCGCCGAAGGTCAAGGCGGCGACGGGAAGCTCTCGATGAGGCGGCGCAGGCCGGCCGCAAACAGCTCTTCGTCGCGCGCGGGGTCGGTCGCGGGGATGTCGATCGCGTCGTCGAGCGAAGGGCGGTCGTTGGGCTTCTCCCCCCGCTTGCCCGTGATGCCGAGCTTCTCGTTGGCGACGCGCCGAGTTGCCGCGAAGAGCACCGAGCCGATGGTGAAGGACGCGTAGGTGTGAAAGGACACGCTGGTGTCTTCGCCTTGAAGGCCGAGGCGCTCGAACGCGCCCGCCAGCATGCCGAGCAGCTCGGCCATGAACTCGGTCGCCTCAGGGCTGGCGGCGAGGAACGGTGCGATGCGGTAGTGACGGCCGAACGCCCGACGGGTCGCGATGCCCGCGTTGACGAGCACTTCGGCCGGGTCCGCGTTGTACGGATCGGGGATGACGGCGAGGAAGTCGCGGGTCGCCTCCTCCCAGACGAGCTCCGTGGCGGTCTGCACGATCGCGGCCTGGGATTCGTAGTGGTGATAGATCGCCGACGGCGCGACCCCCAAGGCGGAGGCGAGGGCGCGGATGCTCGGGGCTTCCGGCCGCTCGTCGAACTGGCGCAGCGTCTCGGTCGCGATCTCCTCGCGGGTCAGGACGCGGTCACGACCCCTGGCGATCCTCGCCATGCCTCAACCAATGCACCGGGCAACCGAACAGTGATCGAAAACTGTACCGGACAGCGTTCGGTACAAGCACGGCAGTTGCGCTACCCGCGCTTGACGCCGACCGTGATCGCGCCTGCGTACCCACCGTCGACCGGAGTGACGGGGAGCACCGCCGACGCCGCGCCCGCGCTGCGATAGATGTCGTCTGCCGTATTGCGCACGTCCCGGGAGCCGCGCGAGCTGTACGGCACACTCCGGTACACCTGATCGGTGAGACTGTCGTCGAAGAACAGCTGGCCCGTGTGCACGACGGACCCGCCGACGTGAACCTTCATGTGGATGTGCACGGCGCGTCCGGGGTACCAGCCGGGATAAATGGTCTGGAACCGAGCGAGCCCGTTGGCGTCGGTGACCTGCGTGCCGCGAAGGAACGTCTGATTGTCGGTCGTCGACTGGGAACCACTCGGACCGCCGCCCGGTCCGCCGCCGGCGCCGGCTTGGCTGAACCCGGAGTAGACGCCAACCGCGTCGCAATGCCATACATCGATCGCGGCGTCCTTGATCGGTGCACACCCCGTCGCATCGACGACCGTGAGCTTCACGTCAAGGGGCGCACCGTCCTTGCCCTCGGTGATGTCGCTCCGGACCTTGTTGAGGTCGAGGTAGTACGGCCCGTCTGTCGCCTCGGGAGTGAGCACACACGCCGCCGCCGCCGCCGCCGTCGTGCCGGACGCACCCCCTGACGACGTGCGAGTGGTCGTGCTCGACGACGAGCTCTTGGACGACGAACCGCCGGCGCACGCGGCCGCGATGACGCCCGCACCGAGGCCGGCGAAGAGTCCCATCGCCTGGCGACGGCTGAGGAGATCACGTCTGTCGGCCATGCCCCACCCCACCGTACGGAACTGGTTGCGGCCTGGGGACCGCCTGAGCGCTCGCCGCGGATAGCTTCTCACCCCGAGGAGGGGCGGCGTGACTGCGTATCGGATCGGAGAGTGGGAGAGCTTCGCGCTGGCGCAGGTGGGCGCGTCGGCTGCGCTGCTCGGACTCGTATTCGTCGGGATCTCCATCAACCTGCGCGACATCATCGGATCGGGTCCGCTCGTCCACCGCGCCGCCGAGGCGGTGATCCTGCTCGGCAGCGTCCTCGTGACGGCGACGCTCGTGCTGATTCCGAATCAGCGACGGGACGTGCTGAGCACGGAGCTGATCCTGTTCGCCGTAGCGCTGTTCGTGGTCGTCCTCTATCTCCAGCGGGACGCCGTCACGCAGCCCGTCGACCCGGGTCGACCAGGTCCACCGCGGGCGTCACTCGCGATACGACGCACGCTCGGACTCGGCGCCGCGGGCCTGATCGGTGTGGCGGGGATCACCCTCGCCGCCCAGGCGGCCGGCGGTCTCTATTGGTGGCCGGTCGCCGTGCTCGCGGCGTACATCGGAGCCCTGGCCAACGCCTGGATCCTCCTCATCGAAATCCTCCGCTGAGCAGGCGCGGCGCGTCAGGCCTCGACGTGCGCGGCGCGCGAGTCGACTTCGCCGGCACCGGCGACACCGAGATCGATCACGAGGTCGGTCAGCGCGGCCGTCCACGACTCGTAGTACGGCCGCGACGGGTCGGCATCGATCGCGGCGATGAGCCGTTCCCGAAAGTCGTCCCACTCGAGCCCGTGCTGTTCGACCAGCGCGAGCGCCATGCCGAGCACGCGCCCTTGCCACGGTGCGTCGAAGACGAGCTCGCCATTCTGGCGCGGGAGCGCGGCTTCGCCTGCCATGCGCCGAACCTCGGGACGCACGAACTCACTCACTACCGGGCCACGCCGATCATCGCGTCGCGCGTGACCGCTCCCGCGAGCTCGTCTTCGCTCATGCCGTCCGTACCCGGCGGGCGAGCGGGCAGCACGAGGTAGCGCACTTCGGCGCTCGAGTCCCACACTCTGATCTCGACCTCGTCGGGTACGGCGCAGTCCATCTCCGCGAGCACGGCGCGGGGCTCGCGCACCATCCGGGACCGGTACGGCGGGCTCTTGTACCAGTTGGGAGGGAGGCCGAGCACGGGCCACGGGTAGCACGAGCACAGTGTGCAGACCACGACGTTGTGCACCTCTGGCGTGTTCTCGACCGCGACGATGTGGTCACCCTCGGGGCCGCCGAAACCGAGCTCGGCGATCGCGGCGGTGCCGTCTGCGAGCAACCGCTGCTTGTACTCGGGATCGACCCACGCCCGGGCGACGACCTTGGCCCCGTTCATCGGGCCGATGTCCTGCGCATACGCCTCGACCACCTGGTCGATGAACTCGGAACTGACGATCCCCTTCTCGGTCAGCAGCTCCTCGAGCGCGCGGGCGCGGCGCTCCACGTCGCTGAGTGGTTCGGGGTGGTGTCCGTGCTCGTCGGTCATGTCACACCGGCTCGAGGTACCGCTCGTACAGGTCGACATGCACGGGTGCGTTCGTCTCAGCGGCGTCGGACCAGAGCTCGGCGGCGTCGAAGCGCACCCCGTAGGTCGGGTCGAGCACCTTCTCGTTCCGATGCGCCTCGAGCTCGGGTATCGGGACGACGGGCTCGACCCGCACGATGACACCCAGCCGGCCCCGCACGTAGCGGGGGCAGCGCGTGTGCCCGGCGAAGTGAACGTCGCGGACACGCACGGCGTCACCGACTGCGAAGCTCGGTGCGTCGCGCCCCGACACGAGCTGGACGTCGTCGGGCGCGACCGTCGCCGGCCGGGACAACGCGAACGTGCCGGCGCGCGAGTCGAGCTCGTCCCTGGAGATCATCTCCGCCTCCACGAGCAGCGTTGCTACCGCGGTGAGCCAGTGCTCGAAGTACGAGGACGTCAGGTAGTGGCCGGGGTCCATCCGCTCGATGGCGTGGCGGAACATCGGCGTGTTGAACCCGCCGGCCCCGAGCGCGCCCCCGGCGACGGCGAACGTGCGCGCCTCCCACTCGCCGTGGAACGTGGGCTCATCGGGCTCGACCTCGACCGGCCCGAATCCCTGCATGCCCCCGAGGTCGTGGACGCCGTCCACGCCGTCATCCTTCCACAGACGCCGCGCGCATCAGGGCGCCGGCGCGACCCCCAGCGGCGTGTACGCGTACACGCCGACGGGTGTGCCCTGCTCCGGGCTGCCCGTGCCGAAGAACAGCGCGTTGCGGGACACCGCGATGCCCGAGTCGGACGTCGCCGGCAACGGCAGCGTCGTGATCAGCGATCCCGTCGCCGCGTCCCGTACCTGGATCAAGGGGTCCGTCGCATGGCCGTTGAAGACCATGCCGCCGGCGACGGTGGTCGGGGCGAAGGACAGCGCGTGCACCTGTTGCCAGCGGACCGCACCCGACGTCGCGTCGAACGAGTGCAGGGACGGCTCCTGCACCGGCAGATCCGCCGGATTGCCCGGTTGGCAGAGACCGATATCGCCGAGCGCGGTCGCGCCGTACACGCGCTGGCCATCGTAGGCCGGGGTCGCGATGAAGCCGCCGGCGACGCCGCCGAACACGACGTTCTTCATCCACACCAGGTTCCCGCTGGCGGGATCGATCCGGTAGTAGGTCCCGTCCTTACCACCCACGCCGAGGAACGCGCTGCCGTCGGGCGCGGTGCCCAGGTTGGGCGTGGCCCCGAAGTCGAAGTCGCACGACGGATCGCCGTGCGCGATCCGCGGCGGTGTGAACACCCACGCCGGCTTGCCGTTGCTGATCCGCAGCGCCATGACGCGCTCGTTATAGGGACCCCGGGCCTGGAAGTCGCAGTCGGCGACGTCGAAGACGGCCAGGCCCCGAGCCGTATCGATCGTCGGCGACGACCACACGCCGCCGCATCCGTCATTGAGCACAGCGCCGCTGTCGTCGACGCTCGTCTCGAATCGCCACAGCGGGTCGCCGGTGGCGAGGTTGGCGGCGACAAAGTACCCGCGGTGGCCGTTCTGTCCGTCAGACGTGACTCCGAACAGCACACGGTTCCCGACCACGACGGGCGAGGAGAAGATGCGCGCCTGGTCGTGGGCCGGATCGGCCGGCGCCTCGGGCAGGCCCGTGTAGTCGTGGTGCCAATACTCGGTGCCGTCGGCCGCCCGCAACGCGTACAGCGTGTAGCCGCCACCGAAGATCACGAGGTCCGGCCGCGCGCCCGCCCCCGGCTGGAACCACGCGCTCGACGTGATGAGGCCGCCGTCGGAGCTCGGGTCGCGCGGGAACTCCCCCGGCCGGGGCACGACCGCGGGCTGCGGCGAGATCTGGAAGTTCCAACGCGGCTTCCCCGTGACGCGGTCGAGGGCGTAGAAGTGCCCGTCCCACGAACCCACGTAGACCGTCGAACCGACGACGACCGGGTTGGCGGTCACGGCGTCCCCCGTCTGGAAGAACCAGGCCGGCGCGAGCGTGCGGGCGCTGACCTCGTCGAGCGTGGTCGGCGCCGAGAACGTGTGCTGTGCCGAACGCCCGTACGTCGGCCAGTCCGATTGCCCGGTCGGGAGTGCGGAAGGCGGCGTGTCGCCGGCGGCGGGCTCGGCGAAGTTCCCCACCGCCGTGCACACGGCGAGCACCGCCGTGACCAGGAACAGCTCGAGCCGTCGCCCGACCCGCATCAGCTCTCCCCCCATGACCGCCGACGTGCGCGGGGCGAATCTTACCGATTACTGCACTTCCGCACCATTTGTCTAGGCACATGGACGGCCGACCCGCGCGCTCGGTCCTTGAGACTGCACCATTTCTCGCGGACACTCCCTTTGTCCCGCCACATCGGGTGGCGCGGTCCTCAGACCGAAGGGGTGGCTCGTGCTTGCAGTCTCGACGCTCAGTCACGGAACGACCGCGATCCTCTACCTGATCGCGGTGCTCCTCTTCCTCGCCGGCTTCTTCGGCTTCAAGCCCGGCACGCAGCGGGTGAGGCTCGACAGCCTCGGCCTAGCCGTCTTCGTGTTCGTCTTCTTCTGGAACGAGTGGGCGCTCACGTAACTGCTCCCGGTAGCTCATCGGCAGCAACTCGAGCAGCTGACCGTCGGGATCGCGGATGAAGATCGCGGCACCGATGTTGGTGTCGGCGAGCACCTCGCCGCCGTATTCGGCGACGCGCGCGCACACCGCGTCGACGTCATCGACGGATACCGAGACGTGAGTGAGGCCGGGCTCGTTCATCACCCGCTCGCGGGCGGGCTTCGTCCCGCTCTCGAACTGCAAGAGCTCGAGGACGAGCCCGTCACGACGGAGGTAGAGCGCGGTCATCCCGAGCGGCTTCGGGAGGCGGAGCAGCGTGCCGGACGGATCGTCGGGAGGGTGCAGCTCGCGCTCGACTTCGAAGCGGAGCAGCTCCTCGTAGAACCGGCGCGAGCGCGCCAGGTCGGTCACGCAGTGGCCGAGATGATTGAACGCGACGCCGTCCGCCATGGGCTGGAGGCTAGGCGGGTTGGAGCACGGTGCGATCGAGATCGGCGACGCGGGCCCGGCCGAGCAGGGTCATCGCGGTGACGAGCTCGTGGCGGAGGATCTCGAGCACACGGTCCACCCCGGCGCGGCCGCCGGCGGCGAGCCCGTAGCAGGCGGGGCGGCCGACGAGGACGGCGCGGGCGCCCAGGGCAAGTGCCTTCACGACGTCGCCGCCGCTGCGCACGCCACCGTCGAGCGCAACTTCGGCGTCGCCGCCGACCTCGCCGACGACCTCGGCGAGCTGATCCAGGGTCGCCGGTGCGCTGTCGAGCTGGCGGCCGCCGTGGTTCGACACGTACACCGCGGCCGCTCCGGCCTCGACGGCAGCGCGCGCGTCCTCCGCGGTGAGCACGCCCTTGACCGCGAATGGCAAGTCCGTGCCCGCCATGACGTCGGCGAGACGCGCCCATGTCCAGGGTTGCTCGCGCTCGCCGGTGTGGTCCATGAACCCGGTGGCCCGGGACGGGAAGTTCGCGATCTCGAGACGCGCTCCCGGATGACGCAACTCGCGGCGCCGTACCCCCACGACGGGTACGTCGACGGTCACGCAGAGCGCGCCATATCCGGCATCGGCGGCGCGGCGGAGCAGGTCGACGAGCACGGCGTGCGGGTGACGCAGGCTGAGCTGGAAGACACGCGCCGCGCGCGGGGCGGCGCTCGCCAACGCTTCGAGGGTCTCACCCGTTACTTCGGGCACGACTGCCAGCGTCCCGAGGGTGGCCGCAGCTTCGAGCACGGCGCGGTATCCCTCGGCGTGCAGGAGCGTGTCGCCTGCGAACGGCGCCACGAGGATGGGCATGGCGAGCGGCATCCCGAGGAACGTCGTGGACGGGTCGGCGGCCGGCGCGCCGGTGAGCATTCTCGGCCGAAGGAACCAGCGGGTGAACGCGCGCTTGTTCTCGTCCAGCGTGCGCTCGTCTTCGGCGCCGCCCTCGAGGTACGCAAGCGCGTCCGGAGGAAGAGCCCGGCGCGCCTCGATCACGGCGTCGTCCAGGACTACGAAGGGCGGCGGTTCAGGAGCCGGCGCGCTCATCGAGCCATGTCCGGGTGGACTCGCCGGCGGCGGGACGGACCTCGTGCAGGAGCGGCTGTCCTCTGCGGTAGCGCTCGAGGTTCTCGACGAACAGGTCGACGACGCGGCCGTGGCGCGCGAGCCCGCCGGCCGACGAGTGCGGGGTGAGCACCACGCCCGGATGATCCCAGAAGGGGCTGTCGGCAGGCAGCGGCTCGGTCGCGAACACGTCGATGATCGCCGCGGCCGGTCGGCCCCGCTCGAGCGCAGCGAGGAGAGCCGCCTCGTCGACGAGCGCGCCGCGCGCCACGTTGACCAGCACCGAGTCCGGCGCCATCGCGGCGAGGAAGCGCTCGTCGACGAAGCCGGTGGTCTCGGCCGTCGCCGGCGCCGCCAGCACGACGACGTCGCAGCGCGGCAGCTCGTCGAGGAGCGCCCCGCGCGGGAGCATCTCGTCGACGGGCTCGTGCCCCGTGGGGTGCCGCCGGTGCCCGAGCACGCGTGCGCCCAGCGCACGGGCGCGCTCGGCGACGGCCGAGCCGATGGAACCGACCCCGATGACGAGCCACGTCGTGCCGGACACCTCGCGGAACTCGTGGGGGCGCCACTCGTGAGCGGCCCGCGCCGCCGCCCACTCGTCGGCGCGCTGGAAGCGTGCGAGCACAGCCTGGATCACGTACTCCGCGATCGGGATCGCGTTGACGTGTGCGCCTGTGACGCGGACGCCGCGTTCGAAGAGCCGGTCGTAGAGCGGCAGGTATCCGGCGGCGGGAGACTGGAACCAGCGCAGCGACTCGAGCGAGAGGAGCAGCTCGAACCACGGAGCCGCCCCGCCGCGGAAGAACAGGTCCCCGGTCGCGCACGCCACCTCGGCGTGAACCTGCTGTGCGTCGAGCTCACCGCCGCCGACCTCGAGCCGGCCGTCACGGTGCACGCGGACCTGCTGGACGTCCGGGCCGACACGATCACCGCGCTCGTCGAGCAACCGCCCGACGGTCTCGGTCACGAGAACCTGCAATCTTCCTCCTGTCGCGAAGCCGCCACCGCCGAGTGCGAGCGTAAGGGTTGCGGCGACCACCACGCGTTTGCCCGGCGTCGCCGCGTTGCTCCACGATGGTGTGCGCGCAGCGTCGAGGGCAGGAGGAACGCATGCGACCCGTGCACAAGGAGCTCGCCGAGCCGGTCGCGCGCGGCTTGCTCGGGGCAGCGACCGTCGACGGCGGCCCGACGGACGAGCAGCGCCACATCATCGACGCGATCGTTCACGGGTACTTCGACGTCGCCATCGAGCTCTCGTCGCTCGAGCCGCTCGATCCGGCCGGATTGGCGGTCGCCGTCGCGGACCCCAAGGCGCGTCATCGGGTCGTCGAGCTCATGATCGTGCTCGAGTTCAGCCGTCACCCGGGCAGCGACCCGATGGCGCAACGCGTACAGGAGTACGCCGCCGCCCTGGACGTCGACGAGAAGATGCAGGTCGTGGCGCGTGACGCGCTCCATTCGGCGCGGGCAGAGCTCAACGCCGACTACCAGCGGTACCACGACGATTACGACGTCGAGCCGCAGTTCGCCGGGGCCGAGGACGCCGAGATGGCGTCGCGGTTGCGGGCGCTCGAGCACTGCCCGCCGGACAGCCTCGGGCGGGCGTACTTCGACTTCTACCAGCGCTACGGGCTCAAGTTCCCGGGCGAGCCGGGCGGGGGCGACGTGATCTTCGTCGCCCACGACTTCTCGCACGTGCTGTCGGGCTACGAGCCGAACGGACCGGGCGAGCTCGCGCTCCAGGCGATGCTCGTCAGCGCGACGGACGGCGACCAGCACTTCTCGAACTTCTGCGCCTCCTTGTCCCTGCACGAAGCCGGGTTGCTCGAGTCCACCGTCGCGATCACTCCCAAGGTCGGCACCCTGGCGCGACCGGGCGCGGCCGAGGAGCTCGCCGACGCGATCCGGCGCGGCGCGCAGTGCACCGCCGACTTCGCGGCGATCGACCATCTCGCGCACGTCGACGAGCCGCTCGAGGACGTGCGTCGCGACCTGTCGATTCCCGGCCGCCGCGCCTGACCCGTCAGGTCGAGGCGCGCTCGCGGTATCGATCGCGCAGCAGCCGCTTGTAGATCTTGCCGTTGTCCTGACGCGGCAGCTGGTCGACGAACTCGACGCGGCGCGGGCACTTGTAGTGCGCCAGATGATCGCGGCAGAAGCCGACGAGCTCGTCGGCGAGGTCGCCGCTCGGCTCGACCCCGGTGCGTAGCTCGACCACTGCGAGCACTTCTTCGCCCCACTCCGGGTTCGGCACCCCGATGACGGCGGCGTCGGCGACCGCGGCGTGGTCGAGCAAGACGGCGTCCACCTCGGCCGGGTAGATGTTCACGCCGCCCGAGATGATGAGGTTGGCGCTGCGATCGGTGAGGAACAGGAAGCCGTCGTCGTCGACGTAGCCCATGTCGCCGAGCGTGAAGTGGCGGTCCCGGTATGACGACTCGGTCTTGGAACGATCCTTGAAGTACTCGAACGGGACCTCCGAGGCCTTGAACCACACGAGCCCGACCTCGCCCGGCGGCAACGGGTTGGCCTCCTCGTCCGCCACCACGACCTGGTCCTCCGGCACAGGCCTGCCGACGGTCCCCGGTTTCTGCAACCACGTGCGCGCATCCACCCACGTGCCGAGGCCCTCGGTGGCGGCGTAGTACTCGTTCACGACGGGTCCCAGCCACTCGATCAGGCGCTGCTTCACGCCGACCGGGCACGGCGCCGCGCCGTGCAACACGTTGCGCAACGACGAAACGTCGTACCGGGCGCGTACGTCGTCCGGGAGCGCGAGCAGCTGGTGGAACATCGTCGGGACCATGTGCGTGTGGGTGACGCGGTGCCGATCGATCAACCGCAGCGCCTCCTCCGGGTCCCACTCCGGCATGACAACGGTCGGGACCCCGGCGATCAACGGCGCGTTGAGCGAGAACAAGAGGGGTGCGGCGTGATACAGCGGTCCAGTCAGCAGGTGCACGTTGCCGTCGCGGTACGCGGCGCGTGCGAGCATCACCGCCGTCGCGAGCGACGCCTCGTCGCGGAAGACCCCTTTCGGCCGGCCCGTCGTGCCGCTCGTGTACAGCATCTGTGATCCGAGGGCGGGATCGTCGAGGTCGTCGCCGGGCTCGGCCGCAACCGCCGTGTCGTAGTCCTCGAACCCGTCGAGCGAGCCGGCGACGGCGAGGCGGACCTGCGCCCGCGGCGCCGCGGCGGCGGCACCGTCGGCCACGTCGGCGAATCGGGCTTCGGCGACGAACGCCCGCGCTTCGCAGTCGTCGGCGATGTAGCCGGCCTCGTCCGGCGTGAGGTGCCAGTTCACGGTCGTGAGCCGCAGCCCCGACCGTTGGGTCGCCAAGAGGACCTCGACGAACTCGGTCCGGTTCGAGCACAGGAGCGCGACCGCGTCGCCGGGTCGGAGGCCGCGGCGGCGGAACGCTCGCGCCAGCCGGTTGGCCCGCTCGTTCAACTCTCCGTAGGTGATCGTCCCCGCCGTCGTGATCAAGGCGGGAGTGGCGGGCCGGCGCCGCGCGTGCCACGCGACCGCCATCCCGCGGTCGGCGTAGGCCAGCAGCTCGTCGAGCTCGGTGTCCACGCCCACGTGGCGCCCCCTCGTGCGGTGAATCCCGGCGGCCGTGACGATACTCCCGGGTACGGTCCACGGCGTGGGGAAGTCGCCGGACTACGTCTTCGGAGACACCGACGTCGCAGCGCGTCGACTCGACCTGGTGGCCGAGACCTGGGCATCGCCGAGCGCGGCGTTCCTGCGCGAGGACGTACGCAACCGGCCGAGGCTCGCCCTCGACCTCGGTTGCGGACCGGGGCATACGACGCGATTGGTGGCGTCGACCACTGGAGCGGCAAAGGTCATCGGTCTCGACTCGTCCGAGGCGTTCATCGCCCGCGCCCGAGCGGACGCGCCAGGAGGGGTGGCGTTCCTCCGTCACGACGTGATGGACCTGCCGTTCCCGACGGGTCGGGCGAACCTCGTGTACGGCAGGTTCGTCCTGTCGCACATCCCGAGACCCGACCGCCTCGTGCGCGCGTGGATGAGCCAGCTCGAGCTCGGCGGTGTGCTTGCCCTCGACGAGGTGGAATGGATCCGTACGGACGATCCCGCGTTGCGCCGCTATCTCACTCTGCTCGCCGCGGTCCTCCAAGCTCGCGGGAGCTCACTCGCCGCCGGTCCGATCGCCGACAAGTTCGACGGGGGTCCCGGCGGCCGGAAGCGGACGAGCGTCGTACGCACCCATCCCGTGCCGACCGCGCGCGCCGCCGAGCTGTTCGAGTTGAACTTCGCGACCTGGCGCGACGAGCCCTTCGTACGGGACAGCCACAGTCGCGATGATCTCGACCAGCTCGGCGCCGAGCTTCGCGAGCTCGCTCGCGGGCAAAGCCGCGCGCCGATCACATGGGGCATGCGCCAGATGACATTCGAGCGAGGCAGCTGATTCGAGTCAGCGCAGGTCGAACGCGACCTTGATCGCGGCGCTGCGGTCCTGGGTGGCCAGAGCAGTGAACGCGTCCCGCCACTCGCCGAGCTCGAACGTATGCGTCAGCATGCCCGTGAGGTCGATCCGGCCCTCGCGCACGAGATCGAGGTACTGCTCGATGCCGTGCTGGCGCACGCCGTCGACCTCTTCGAACCCGAACGCGTTCGAACCCACCAGCGAGAGCTCCTTGAAGTACAGCGGTGTGTCCTCCCAGAAGGTCGGGCCGTGCACACCGGCTTTCACGAGCGTGCCGCGAGCCTTGAGGACGCGCGCGCCGACTTCGAACGTCTCCTGCTTGCCGATCGTGTCGTACACGACGTCGATCTCGCCCGGGTAGGCCATCGGCAGCCCGTCGCTCGGCTGCAACACGCCGCCCGACCACGACGCCGCCTCTTCGATGACGGCGTGGGCCGGCTCGTGTCCGATGACGGTCGCGCCGAGCTTGCGCGCCAGCGCGGCTTGGGCTTCGAAGCGGGCGACGACGAGCACCTCGACGTCGGGGTGGAGCGCCCGGAGGATCGCGGTGGCGCAGGTCCCGAGGGCGCCGGCGCCGTACACCATCACCTTGCCGCCGGGCACCGGCGGATGACGGGTTACCGAGTGCAGGCTGACCGCGAACGGGTCGGCGAAGACCGCGAGCTCGTCCGGAACCTCGTCGGGCACCTTGAACAACTGCGTGTCGTGCGCGGGCATGAGCTGCGCGTAGCCGCCGCTCGCGTCACGCGACGTCCCTGTGTGGATCCCGGGCGCGATCGGTCCCACGCCGAAGCTCCAGCACAGGCTGAGATCACCCGCCTCGCACGCCGGGCAGACCGGATCGACGCCGCGGGGCCGGCACGACAGCCACGGGTTGAGCACGACGCGGTCCCCGACGTCGAGCCCTTCGGCCCGGGGCCCGAGCGCGACGACATCGGCGACGACCTCGTGTCCCAGCACCTGCGGGAGCGAGAAGAAGCCCTTCATCGGGTTGTCGGGCGTCGCCACGTTGACCCAGTCCATGAACACCTGCTTGGCGTCCGACCCGCAGATACCGGTGAGGCGGGGACGTGTGACCACCCAGTCGGGCAGGAGGAACTCGGGGTCCGGAAGGTCGACGAGGCGCATCGGCGTCTGCGCGAGCCCGCGGAGGAGGTGGTTGTCCTCGGCCGGCTCGGGCTGCGGCTCGGGCGCCACTCCGTACAGAAGACCCTGCATCCACTCCCCCGGCATCGACGACTGACGGCGACGTCAGCTTAGTGACGGGCTTCCGAGCCGGACCTCAGACGCGTTGGGCGAGCTGCTCGTAGTCGACCGCGACTCCATCGGCGTCCGTGCTGAGCTCGAACCGGCCGTGCTCGTCGTCGGCATACACCCACCGGTCGGCAGCGAGGCGCTGGTAGCGCTGCACGAGCGGTCGCACCGAGAGGCCGGGAGTCTCGATGAACGCGGCCCGCACCTCGAGGTCGGCGCCGACCTCCGGTGCGAGCCGCCGCGTCACGAACGCGTTCGTGAACGGGTTGCCGGCGAGGTCGACGTCCGTGCAGCCCTCCAACGAAGGGTCGGGGCGGCCACCGTGCAACCAGGAGCCGGCGCCATCCGACTCGACGTCGAGGCGCCGCGAGCCGGCGGCGTCCGTCACTTCGACGGTCGTGCGTTCGTGTCGCCAGGCGGGATCGAGGTCGACCGAGAAGCGCGCCGCCCATCGTTCGTCGCCGTCGACGCAGATCTCGTAGCCCGCCACCGCGACGCCTTCAGTGCCCTCGTCGAGCCGCACGAACACGAGCCCGTCGAGGTCGAGTCGACGCCAGACGTAAGAGGTGGTGCTCACTCGGCGTTGAGCCCGACGGCACCGACTGCGGTCGCGATCGCGGTGGCCTGCTCGGCCCAGCTCGGCACGTGCTCAGCCGCGGGCGCCGCGCAGCTGCGCAAGGGCCTCGGCGACCATCGACTCAGTGATCCGGTCGTCGAGCTGCGCGGCGGCGGTCTCGACGGCCTCGCGGCTGCCGAGCGGATCCTTGGCCCGAGCGCGCGCCATGCGGTCCTCACGGCTGAGCCACCTCGCGAGCTCGGCGGCCGACGCCCCCGAGAGCTCGGGCCGCTCCTCGAAGAGGTAGCGGAGCTGACCGACAACGCGCGACACCGACGGCTCGTCAGACACGGTCACCCGACTCCGCGGTCGCGGCCCTCCCAGTACGGGCCGCGGAGCCTGAACTTCTGGAGTTTGCCCGTTGCGGTGCGCGCGAGCTCGGAGCGGAACTCGACCGACGTCGGACACTTGTAGTGCGAGAGGTGGTCGCGGGAATGGGCGATGAGCTCCGATTCGCTCACCTCCGCGCCGGGCGCCAACACGACGAGCGCCTTGACGGTCTCGCCCCACTTCTCGTCGGGCACGCCGATCACCGCGACCTCCGCGACCGCCGGGTGCGAGAACAGGCAGTCCTCGACCTCGACGGACGACACGTTCTCGCCCCCCGAGATGATGACGTCCTTCTTCCGGTCCGAGATCGACAGGTACTCGTCCTCGTCGATCACACCGCCGTCGCCGGTGTGGAACCACCCGGCGGGGATCGCCCTGGCCGTCTCGTCCGGCTGCTTCCAGTAGCCCTCCATGACGACGTTGCCGCGGGCGAGCACCTCGCTTTCGTCGTCGACGCGCACCTGCACCGCGAGCGTGGGCGCGCCGGCCCGTCCCAGCCGCTGGGCACGTTCAGCCGCGTCGAGATCGTCGTACTCGGCCCGGCTGCGGTTCATCGTCAGCAGGGGCGCGGTCTCGGTGAGCCCGTAGATCTGGATGAACTCCCAACCGAGCTCGGTCTCGACCCGCTCGATGGTCCGCGTCGGCGGCGGTGCACCCGCCACCACCATCCGGGTCCGGCCGCGGCCCGGGATCTCCCCCTGCCATTGGGCGGCGGCGTCGAGCACCGCGTTCACGACGGCGGGCGCGCCGTTGAGCAGGGTGACGCCGTGCGCGTCGATGCGCCGGAGGATCTCGGCGCCGTCGACCTTGCGGATGACGACGTGGCGGCCGCCCATGCCCGTGACCGCGTACGGCATGCCCCATCCGTTGCAATGGAACATCGGCAGGGTGTGGAGGTAGACGTCGCGGTCGTTGACACCCGTGTGCCAGCCGAAGACGGCCGCGTTGATCCAGCAGTTGCGGTGCGTGAGCTGCACGCCCTT
>DASZGY010000076.1:0-17306 GCA_035938395.1 Acidimicrobiia bacterium | reverse complement strand
GCCAGCGCCTCCGCCATCTCGACCGACAGCCCGTGGAGGAGGAGATAGTCCTGGTACCTGTCCGCCGCGAACAGCTCCTGCTCGCGCTGACTGGCCGCGTCGCCGATCGTGACGACGTGGAAGCCGGCGTAGTCCTTGTCGCCCGACTCAACCGAGCGGAAGAAGTCGGAGATGCAGAGGTACCGGTCCTTCTGCTGGCGCGGGAAGTTGAACCGAAGCCGCTCGGTGGCGCGGTCGTCGTCTGACCACACGACGAGGTCGTCGCCGTCGGAGTTCACGGGGAAGTACCCCCAGACGACGGCCGGCACGAGCAGCCCTTCCGCCTTGGCCCGGTCGACCTGGTCGCGCAGGACGGCCCGGATCCGGTCCTTGAACTCGGCGTCCGTCTCGGCCGAGCGGCCGTCGCGCTTCTCGGGCCGGAACTGCCACTGGTTGCGGAACAGCGCCGTCTCGTTGAGGTACGAGGCGATGTCGTCGATCGAGATGCCCTTGGCGACGCGTGCGCCGAGGAAGGGGGGCTCGAACACCGGGACGTCGGTGGCGACGTCCGAGCGCGCCGGGACATCGGCCGCTTCCTCGGCGGCGCGCTGCGACTTGCGGGGCGGGAGCGCGCGTCCCTCGAGGGCTCGCCCGAAGTCAGGGTCGAGCTGCCCGGTGCGCTTGCCGTCGATGAGCGTGTCCATGGTCCGCAGGCCCTCGAACGCATCCTTCCCGTAGAAGACGCGGCCCTTGTAGACCTCGCGCAGGTCGCGCTCGACGTAGTTGCGCGTGAGCGCGGCGCCGCCGAGGAGCACGGGGATGCGGTCGAGGCCGCGGTCGTTCAGCTCCTCGAGGTTCTCGCGCATGATGACCGTGCTCTTCACGAGCAGGCCGCTCATGCCGATCGCGTCGGCCTCGACCTCGGTCGCCTTGTCGACGAACTCCGTGAGCGGCACTTTTGTCCCGAGGTTGACGACCTCGTAGCCGTTGTTGGTGAGGATGATGTCGACGAGGTTCTTGCCGATGTCGTGCACGTCGCCCTTCACCGTGCCGATCACGACGCGGCCCTTGCCGCCCGAGTCGGCCTTCTCCATGTGCGGCTCGAGGAACGCGACGGCCGTCTTCATCGTCTCCGCGCTCTGGAGCACGAACGGCAGCTGCATGTCGCCCGACGCGAACAGGTCGCCGACGACCTTCATGCCGTCGAGCAGCACGTCGTTGATGACCGACAGCGCGGGGCGGGTGGTGAGCGCCTCGTCGAGGTCGGCCTCGATGCCGTCGCGGTCGCCGTCGATGATGCGGTGCTTGAGGCGCTCCTCGACCGGCCATCCCGACCGGTCCTCCTGCTCGACCGCGCTCGCCTCGACGCCCTCGAACAGCGCCATGAACTCGGTAAGCGGGTCGTACCCGTCGCGCCGGCGGTCGTAGATGAGGTCGAGCGCGACGTCCTGGATGCGATCGTCGATCTTGTGCATCGGCATGATGCGGGCCGCGTGCACGATGGCGGCGTCGAGGCCGGCCTCGACGCACTCGTGGAGGAACACGCTGTTCAGCACGTGACGGGCGGCGGGCTTGAGGCCGAAGCTCACGTTCGACACGCCGAGGATCGTGGACGCGCCCGGCAGCTCCGCCTTCACCCGCTTGATGGCCTCCATGGTCTCGATGCCGTCCCGGCGGAGGTCGTCCTGGCCGGTCGAGAGCGGGAACGTGAGGCAGTCGAAGATCAGGTCGGTGGGGTCGAGCCCGTAGCGTTCTTGCGCGAGTTCGTAGATCCGCTTTGCGATCCGGAACTTCCAGTCGGTCGTGCGGGCCTGGCCCTCCTCGTCGATCGCCATGCAGACGACGGCGGCGCCGTACTCACGGGCGAGCTTGAACACGCGGTCGAGGCGCGCGCCTTCGCCGTCGCCGTCCTCGAGGTTGGCCGAGTTCAGGATCGCCTTGCCGCCGAAGTGCTGGAGGCCGGCTTCCATTACCTGCGGCTCGGTCGAGTCGAATACGAGGGGGATCGACGCCTGCGTCGCGAAGCGCGACGCGATCTCGTCCATGTCGGTCGTGCCGTCGCGCCCGACGTAGTCGACGCAGACGTCGAGCACGTGTGAGCCTTCCTTGACCTGCTCGCGCGCCATCTGCACGCAGGTCTCCCAGTCCTCCTCGAGCATCGCCTCGCGGAACTTCTTCGAGCCGTTCGTGTTGGTGCGCTCGCCGACGACGAGGAACGACGTCTCCTGGTGGAACGGCACGTGGCTGTAGATCGACGCGCAGCCGGGCTCGTACTCGGGGTGGCGCTCCAGCGGAGCGCGGTTCCCGATGGTCTCGACCACGCGGCGTAGGTGCTCGGGCGTGGTGCCGCAGCAGCCACCGACGACGTTCACGCCGAATTCGCTCGTGAACCGGTCGTGCGCCTCGGCGAGCTCGTCGGGCGTCAGGTCGTAGTGCGTGCGCCCGTCGACCACGGATGGGAGCCCCGCGTTCGGCAGCGCCGAAAGGAACGTGCGCGCGTGCTGCGACAGGTGCCGTAGGTGCTCGGTCATCTCGTTGGGGCCCGTCGCGCAGTTGAGACCGATCACGTCGGGACGCAGTGCCTCGAGCGTGGTGAGCGCGGCGCCGATCTCCGTGCCGACGAGCATGCGGCCGGTCAGCTCCACGGTGACCTGCACCATCAGCGGCACCTCACGGCCCGCCTTCGCCATCGCCCGCCGGGCGGCGACGACGGCGGCTTTGCCCTGGAGCAGGTCGTACACGGTCTCGATGAGGAGGACGTCGACGCCGCCCGCGAGCAGGCCGTCGATCTGGGTCTCGTAGCCGTCGCGCAGCTCCGCGAAGCCGATCGCCCCCAGCGACGGGAGCTTCGTGCCGGGACCGATGGACCCGACTACCCAGCGGGGACGGTCCGGCGTGGCGAAGCCGGACGCGACCTCCTTGGCGATGCGGGCGGCCGTCTCGTTGAGCTCGTAGGTCTTCTCGGGGATGCCGTACTCGGAGAGCACGACGGGGAACGACCCGAATGTGGCCGTCTCGACCGCGTCGACACCGACGTCGAAGAACTCGCGGTGCATCTCGGCGATGACGTCGGGGCGGGTGAGCACGACGTGCTCGTTGCAGCCCTCGAGGTCGGGGCCGCCGAAGTCGTCGGGGCCGAGGTCCTGGTCCTGCACCCACGTCCCGAAGGCGCCGTCGAAGATCAGGACGCGATCACGTAGCGCCGCCAGGAAATCGGACATCGGGGACAGGCTACCGGAGCGTCTCCCGCGACTTGCCTGTCAGTTTCCCGATCGCTTCGTCGCGCGTCGGAGTGCCTGGAGCGGAGGACCGAGCCGGCTGTGCAGCACCGCGTCCCGGAGCTGAGACGGTGGCGGGCCCGGCGGCAGGCGGACGCCGTTGTTCCGGCCTTTGGCGAGGATGATGATGAACTCGACGTCGTCCTCGTCCTCGGGGGGCGCGAAGGCTTCGACCTCGAAGTCGAGGTCGAACTTCTCGCGGACCTTGACGAAGAAGTCGAGGAACGTGTCCGGCTGCCAGCAGTGGAAGTGGATGCTGTACGCCTCGGACATCGTGCTCTCGACGTAGTTGTCGAGATCGCTCGGCCGGACATGGGCGACATGGCGCGCCCAGTCGACGTAATGGTCGCGCCGGCTGGCGACGGCCCCGTCCTCGTGGTCACGCAGCAGGTGCTCAACGCTCGTCAGTTCACGCTCGCGGTCGAACGTCCGGCGCTGATCCGGGAGCCCCAGGTACACGACCCCGCCCGGCTTGAGGACGCGTGCGAACTCGAGCAACCCCGCGATCGGATCCTCGAGGTGCTCGAGCAGGTGGTTGGCGATCACGAAATCGACGGAGCCGTCGTCGAACGCACTCAGGTCTTCGGCGCTCCCGATGACGTCGACGGGAGCCAGCTGCACGTCGGCCAGTTCCGGGTACTGCCGGCGTTGCTCCTCGACCGTCAGCCGGTCGACGTAGCGGACCCGCGCCTCCCGGTGGATCCCCAGGGGGACGTGCAGCGCCCCGATCTCGATGCCTTCACCCCGGAGCCAGGCGCTCAGGCGCCGCCGCTTGTCCACGAACGCAGAGGCTACGCAAACGGCGAGAAGCGCGACCTTCTGGGAAATTCTCCCTTCAGGCGCGGCCGCTGCGTGACGATCCTTCACGCAGAGTGAGCAATCTGTCACACTGTCCACTCCGCTCTCAATTTCCACATCTCTCACACGTTCTCACCCGGAGCTGATCGATGGACCGCAAGGCCCGACGGATGCAGCGCATCGGCGTCCGGTCCCGCCGCACGAAGCTCGTCGCCGTATTCGCCGTCGCGGCCGCGTCGGTGGTCGTGCTCGCCGCGGCCGCGTTCGGGCAGCAGGGGCAGGGGCCTTCCCCGAAGCCGAAGCCCAGGACCGACAAGGTCGACCTCACGGCGGACCCGGCGCCGGTCAGCGCGGGGTGGGAGAGCCAGGTCGGCACCGGCGCCAACCTCGTCGGCGTGCAGTGGGACGGCGACCCCGGCGCGAAGTTCACGGTCGAGGTCCGGGACCAGCACGGATCCTGGCGGAAGGCATCCAACGTCGAGGCAATCGACAACGGCCCGGACCCCGGGTCGAAGGAAGCCGCCGCCGTTGCCAAGGTCGCCCCCAAGAACATCACCGAACCGGTCTGGGTGGGCAAGGACGTGAGCGGCGTCCGCGTCCGGCTCGACGACGGCACGGCCCAGGATCTCAAGCTCCACGTCGTCGACTCGACCACCGGCAAGAAGCCGGAGACGAGCGTCGAGAGCACGACCGCCGATTCGCCGCCGTCCACCGCCCCGCCGGTGCCGAGCGCGCCGACGCCGTCGGTGCCGGCCGGTGGTCCGGGCGGCTCGTCGTCGTCGACGTCGACGACCACGACGTCGCAGTCAGCGGAGCAGGCGCTCGGCCTCGGGCAGGGGCTGGCTGCGGCCGCGCTCGCATCGCTGGCAGTGGCGTTCATCGTGCGCCGCCGCCGTCTCCTCGCGGTGCTCGTCGTCGCGGTGGTCGCGGTCGGCGTCGCCTGCGCGCCGACCAAGGACGGGCCGCCCGCGCAACCGGCGCCGGACGGGATCGTCCCGCGATCGAGCTGGGCGCCGGACCTCCCGTGGAACTGGGACGCGTGCCCGGGCGGACCCGAGTACGCGCCGTACATGAGCACCGCGATCGTGCATCACACGGTCAACAGCAACGCGTACGGCCCCGGCGAAAGCGTCAGCATGATGCGAGGCATCTGGGCGTACCACGTGCAGTCGCTGGGATACTGCGACATCGCGTACAACTTCATCATCGACAACTACGGCGTGCCGTACGAAGGTCGCCTGGGCGGCATCGACCAATCAGTCGTCGGTGCCCACGCGATCGGTGCGAACTACGGCACGACCGGAGTGGCGATGCTCGGCACGTTCAGCGACGTCCTCCCGTCGAACGGCGCGCTCGGCACCCTCGAGAACGTCATCCGCTGGAAGCTCAAGATCCACGGCGACAACCCGTTCGACGACCCGGCGGCCGACATCCTAGGCCACCGGGACACGTCCTCGACCGAGTGTCCCGGCCAGGCCTTGTACGACTACCTGCCGTACACGCGCTACTACGTGAAGGCGTACTGGTAGCGCGCGCTCGCGATCAGCCGCGCCCGGCGCGTCCGCCGACCATGACTCCCTGGTCGGCGCGCGCTAAGAGATCGCGGTCGCCGGAGCTGTCGCCGTAGGCCCACACGAACGCCGGCCCGGCGCCGAGCCATTCGTCGAGGCGTCGCACCTTCTCGGCGCCGCGCACGTTGGGTCGGACGAGCTCGCCCGTCAGCCGCCCGTCGTCGCCGACGGCGAGCTCGGTGGCGAGCACGGCGGCGAACCCGAGCCGGGCTGCGATCGGATCGAGGTAACTCGTGAAGGACGCCGACACGATCACGAGCTCGTGCCCCTGGTTCCGGTGCCAGGCGACCCGTTCGACCACATCGGGACGCAGGTGCCGGGCGACGACCTCCTCGGCGAACTCGGCCGCCACCGCGCCGACGCGGGCGGCGTCATAGCCCGTCAGCGTTTGCCGAACCAGGGCGACCTTCGCCGCGTCCCGCCGCTCGTCGTCCAGCGCCGCCCGGACGAGGCGCGGGCTGATCGCGAGCAACGCCCGGGTCAGCCGAGCCCGGCCGAGCACGGCTCGGAGGAACGGCACCACGTTGTCGCGCGTCGAGATCGTCTTGTCGAAGTCGAACGCCGCGATGACGCGCTCGCCGCGGGGCGGCGGCTCGTCCATCGTCAGAGCGGGAGCTTGCGGAACAGCGGCCGGGGGACGTGACGGAGGGCGGTCATCACCCAGCGCAGCGCCGGTGGGACCCACACGATCTCGGAGCCGCGCTCGAGGCCCCGGACGATCGCCTCCGCAACCGCCTCCGGCGTCGTGGCCAGCGGCGCGGGATCGAGGCCTTCGGTCATCTTCGTGTGCACGAAGCCCGGCCGCACGATCATCACCGATGCCCCCGTGCCCACGAGCGCGTCGCCGAGGCCCTGGAAGAACGCGTCGAGGCCGGCCTTCGTCGACCCGTACACGAAGTTCGAACGGCGGGCCCGCTCGCCCGCGACCGACGACAGCACGACGATGGTCCCGTGCCCCTGGGCCCGGAGCCGGTTCGCCACCGGGACCGCGACGCCGACGGGGTCGAGGTAGTTCACGCGCGCGATCTCGACGGCGGCGGCGCCGTCGCGCTCCGCTCGGCTCTGCTCGCCGAGCACTCCGAACGCGATCAGCACCACGTCGAAGTCGCCGAACCGGTCGAAGACCCCGTCGACGAACGCGTCGTGCGTGTCGAGCGCATCACCGTCGAACGGCACCGCCTCGATCGTCACGTTCGGGCGCCCGCCGGCGAGCTCGCGGAGCTCCTTCACCTCGCCGTCGAGCGTGTCGGGCCGCCGGGCCGCGAGTACCACGGTCGTCGCCCGCCGCGCCACGAGCTCGCGCACCGTGGCGAGCGCGATCTCCGAGCCGCCCCCGAGGACGAGCACGGACTGGACCGAGCCGAGGGAGTCCTTCACGCCTGCGTCACAGCAGCCCGATGCGGCGGGCGAGGTCGGACTGGAGGACGTTCGACGGGTCGACGCGCGCCTTGACCTCGCGTAGCCGGTCCAGGTGCGGGTACATGCGCGGGACGAGGTCGGGGCGCACCCGTGAGTCCTTGGCGAAGTAGACGCGCCCGCCGGCGTCGGCGACGAGGCGGTCGAGCTCGTCGAGGAGCGGCGCCAGGCCACGCGCGCCGGCCGGGATGTCGAGCGCGAGCGTCCAGCCCGGGGTGGGGAACGACAACGGACCGGGATTGCCGGGCCCGAATCGCTTGAGCACGGCGAGGAACGACGCGCAGTGGGCGCCGCTCAGCTTCTCGAGCGTGCGGCGAACCGTCTCGTGCTCGTGGTCGGGTACGACGTACTGGTACTGCACGAACCCGCGACTTCCGTACATGCGGTTCCAGTCGCGTACGCCGTCGAGCGGGTGGAAGAAGGACCGGATCGATTCGATGTGGCCGCGCTTCTCAGTTGGGTAGTGGCGGAACCACGCCTCGTTGAACGCGCGCATCGTCAACCGGTTCACGAGACCGCTCGGCACCCACGCCGGCGCGGCGAGTCGGGTGTGCGGGTCGTACTGACGGGCGGTGCTCCGCTGGCGCGGTGGCAGCCGGTCGAGCGGGGTGTGGTCGCCCCGCAGCAGCACCGACCGGCCCAGCGCCGCTCCGCCGGACAGACAGTCGATCCACGCGACGGAGTACCGGTACGCATCGTCGCCGCTGCGGAACCGGGCCATGGCGTCGTCGAGGTCGGACGCCCGCTCGGTGTCGACGGTGACGTAAGAGGTCTCGATCGGGATCAGCCGGAACGTCGCCTCGGTGACGACACCGGTGAGCCCCATGCCGCCGGCGGTGGTCCAGAACAGCTCGGGGTCGTCGTCGGGCCCGATCTCGTGCACGCCCTTCGGCGTGCGCAGCGTGATGCGCTCCACGTGGTTGGCGAAGCTGCCGTCGACGTGATGGTTCTTGCCGTGGATGTCGGCCGCCAGGGCCCCGCCCACGGTGACGTAGCGGGTTCCGGGCGTGACGGGCACGAACCAGCCGCGGGGCACCAGCAGGCGCAGCAGGGCGTCGAGGCTGGCGCCCGCCTCGACGCGGATCACGCCCCGGTCGAGATCGAGGTCCAGCACCCGGTCGAGCGTGGTGGCGTCGATCACGGAGCCGCCGGCGTTCTGGGCCGCATCGCCGTAGCTGCGCCCGAGGCCGCGGGCGATCGCACCGCGCCGTCCCGGGTGCTCGAGGACGTCCTCGACGTCGTCGACCGTGTCGGGCGCGATGACGGCGGCGGACGTGGGCGCGGTGCGCCCCCATCCCGTCAGCAGCCGTCGGGGCTCGGGTGTCGAGGATTCAGCCGGCATGGACTCCGATGGCGAAGCACGCCAGCCAGACCACTCCGAGGAGTTGGAGCATGCGGTCGCGTAGCACCACCTCTTCGGGCGCGCCGCCGCCGCCCTGCTCGACGGTCAGCGCGTACCGGAGGATGGCGAGCACGAACGGGACGATCGAGAGGCGGAACCAGAACGTGTTGCCCACCTCGGCGGCTCGCTCGAACGCCCACAGCGCGTACCCCGTGATCGCCACGCCCGACGTGACCGCGCGGACGTAGTTCAGGAAAGAGTCCGAGTACTCGCCGAGGGTCTGTCGGTGCCCGGACGACGCTTCACCCAGCTCGTTCAGCTCGGCGTGACGCTTACCGGCGACGATGAACAGCGAACCGGCGCCGACCACGATGAGGAAGAAGTTCGACAGCGGGACGTTCGTCGCGTAGGCGCCCGCGATGGCCCGGAGCCCGAAGCCGGCGGCCACGCAGCCGAGGTCGAGGACGGGCTCGTGCTTGAGCCACAGCGTGTAGGACACCGTGACCACCACGTACGCGGCGACCACGACGACCAGCCGGCCGCCGTTGAGCGGCGCCGAGACGGCCAGCGCGAGCACGATCAGCACGACCGCCGTGACCTTGGCCTGTGCGGTCGTGATCAGCCCTGCCGCGACCGGGCGGTAGCGCTTCTTCGGATGCTGGCGATCCGCCTCTGCATCCATCGCGTCGTTCAGGAAGTACGTGCCGCTGGCGGCGAGGCAGAAGGCGGCGAAGGCGATCAACGTGCGCCCGACCTGGGCGGGCTCGGTGAGCACCCCCGCCGCGCCGGGTGCCGCGAACACCAGCACGTTCTTCACCCACTGCTTCGGGCGCGCCTCGCGGAGGAAGCTGCGGGCGAGCGAAGGCCGGCGCCCGGTCTCCGGCGCCTCGGCTCCGGGCGTCGGTGCCGGCCGCTCGGAGGCGACGGACATCGCCCGACAGCGTACTTGTGGGAGTCCTCTACGCTTCGCCGCATGACCCACGCGCCGCGGAAGGTGTACACGCGCAAGGGTGACGACGGCACGACGGGGCTGTTCCACGGCGGGCGAATCGGGAAGGACGCACCCGGCCCGGCGGCGTACGGCGACGTCGACGAGGCTGTCTCCGCGCTCGGCCTCGCCCGCGCCCTGACGGAGCCGGGGACGGAGCTCTCCGAGCTGCTGCTCCGGTTGCAGCGCGAGCTGTTCGTCGCCGGGGCCGAGCTGGCGACCGAGCCCGGCAAGCGAGACCGGCTCGAGCCCGGCGTGTCGCGGGTGACGCCCGAGATGGTCGCCGCCCTCGAACCGGTCATCGACGACGTCACGACACGTTTCGATCCTCCCCAGGAGTTCGTGCTGCCGGGCGAGAACGAGCTCGCCGCCGCCCTCGACCTGGCCCGGGCGGTCGTTCGACGCGCCGAGCGGCAGGCGGTGGGGGCCCGCGACGCCGGCTGGCTCGACGACAGTCAGGTCGTCCCGTACCTGAACCGACTCGCCGACCTCGTGTACACGCTGGCACGCTGGCAGGAGCACGGCTTTCGCCCCGTCCGGACCGACGGACGGAGCTGAGCACCCGACCAGGAGGCGCCCGTGTCGCTCACGTTCACTCTCTCCGCTTCGGCGGTCGATCGCGTCCAGGCCGACCTGCTCGCCGTGCCCGTCGGCGCCGGGCGCGCGCTCGGGCCGGGGGCGGCCGCGGTGGACGCCGCTCTCGACGGCGAGCTCGCCGCGTTCATGGCGGAGGCCGACTTCGAGGGCAAGCCGGGCCAGACGCTCGCGGTCCCGACCCGGGGTCGCCTCCGGGCCGCCGCCGCGATGCTCGTGGGCGTGGGCGCGTTCGACGAGGTCACCGCGGACGGCATCCGGCGCGCCGCCGCCGCCGTCGCCCGGAAGGCGACGAAGGCGCCGTCGGTGGCGACGACGCTCGTCGACCTCGCCGACGCGGCGGGGATCGAACGCGCCGACGCCGCGCAGGCGCTCGCCGAGGGGTTCGTCCTCGGCTCGTACCAGTTCCTCAAGTACAAGGGCAACGGCGACGCAACCCGGCTCTCGAAGGTGATCGTCGTCGGCCGGGCGAACGCGCGCGTCGAGGCCGCGCTCGACCGCGGCGCGACGGTGTCGGCTGCTGTCACGTGGGCACGCGACATGGTGAACGAGCCGTCGGGCGCCAAGTCGCCGGCCGCGTTCGCGAACGCGGCGAAGAAGCTCCTGCGCGGCAAGGGCGTCACGGTGAAGGTGATGACCGAGGCCGAGCTCAAGGCCGAAGGGCTCGGCGGCGTCGTGGGCGTCGGTCAGGGCTCGGGCAACCCGCCGCGCCTCGTCAAGGCGACGTACTCGCCGCCGGGCAAGAAGGGCTCCGTCGCGTTCGTGGGCAAGGGAGTCGTCTTCGACTCGGGCGGGCTGTCGCTGAAGACGTCGACCGGCATGGAGACGATGAAGATCGACATGTCCGGCGCCGCGGCCGTGCTGGCGGCGATGTCGGTGCTCAAGGACCTCGGCGTCAAGGCCAAGGTGACCGCGTACGTGCCGATGGTGGAGAACATGCCCAGCGGGACGGCGATCCGTCCCGGCGATGTGCTCAAGATCCGGAACGGCAAGACCGTTGAGGTGCTGAACACCGACGCCGAGGGCCGGCTCATCCTCGCCGACGCGCTCGCGCTCGCGGCGGAGGACAAGCCCGACGCGGTCGTCGACGTCGCCACCCTGACCGGCGCGTGCATGGTCGCGCTGGGCGACAAGATCGCCGGCCTCATGGGCAACCAGGACGCGTGGAACGAGCAGGTCCGGGCGGCCGCCGACGCGGTCGGCGAGCCCGTGTGGCCCCTCCCGATGCCGACGGAGTACCGCAAGCTCCTCGACTCCGAGGTCGCCGACCTGCGCAACATCAGCACCGGCAGCTATGGAGGCGCCCTGACCGCCGCTCTGTTCCTGGCGGAGTTCGTCGACGGTGTGCCGTGGGTGCACCTCGACATCGCCGGGCCGGCGCGCGCCGGTGGGGACGACGGCTATCTCGTCAAGGGCGGGACGGGGTTCGCGGTCCGCACGCTCGTCGAGCTCGTCGACCGGTTCAAGAAGCCGGCGCGGAGCCGAACGGCTCACTGAGCGCGATGGCGGGATCGCGCGGGCGCCGGCTCCGCGAGAGGTTGCGCGAGCGCAACCCGTTCCCGGAGGGGAGCGCCACGATCGGCCTCTGGCTGATCGTGGCCGGCGTGACCGCGTACCTGTTCCTCGCCATCTCGGGACGGGCGCTGGGGAGCAATCGCTACAGCGCGCTGGCGGTGCTGTGGGTCCTTGCGTTCACCGCCGCCCCCGGCTTCTTCCAGCCGCTGGAGCAGGAGATCGCGCGGGCCGTCGCGGCTCGACGGGCGCGCCGGGTCGGGACGCTTCCTGTCATCGAGCGCGCCGCCGTCACGGGCGGGCTGCTCGCCGTCGGTCTCGTGGTCGTGATCGTCGTTGCCGCGCTCTTCTCGCCGCTTGTGGACTCGCTCTTCAAGGGCCAGGCGCTGCTGGTGTGGGCGCTGGCGATCATGCTCATCGGGTATCTCGCCGAGCACATGACGCGCGGCGTCCTCGCCGGCTACGACCGCTTCGGTCCGTATGGCCTGCTCGTCGGCAGCGAGGGGATCCTGCGCCTCGCTGGGTGCATCGTGTTTGTCGTCGTCGGTGTCGACACCGCCGGGCCCTACGGCCTGCTCGTTGCCCTGGCACCCTTCGCCGCGGTCGCGATCGCCCTCCGGGGCCAGAGGGGACTGGTGGAGCCGGGCCCACCGGCGTCCTGGAAGGAGATCTCCGCCAACATCGGCTTCCTCGTCGCGGGGTCGGCGCTCGCGCTCGCGCTCCTGAACGCGGCTGCCGTCGTCGTGCAGTTGCTGTCGAGCAGCTCCGAGTCGGACAAGACCAGCTGGATCTTCGCCGGCATGCTCTTGTCTCGTGTACCGCTCTACTTCTTCCAGGCGATCCAGGCCACGCTGGTGCCGGAGCTGTCGGAACAGCGGGGCGCGGGTGAGCGGGAGGCGTTTCGCGCCGGTCTGCGGAAGCTGACCATTGCCGTGATCGCGATCGGCGCCGCCTCGGCGATCGGCGTGACGATCCTCGGCCCGTGGGCGGTCCGCACGTTCTTCGGCAGCGATTTCCAGCTCGATGCCCGTGACATGGCGCTGCTCGGGTTCGGATCGGCCTTCTACATGCTCGCCTTGAACCTCGGCCAGGCGCTCATCGCGCTGGAGCACCACGGTCGGTACGCGTTCGGGTGGGTGGTCGGGGTGGTCGCCTTCCTGGTTGCGGTGCTCGTCGGAGGGACCGACGTGCTCCTCCGCGCCGAGCTCGCGTACTTCGTCGGATCGATCGCGGCGCTGATCGCGATGACGGCCCTGCTCTGGCGCCCGTTGCGAGAGACGACGGGTCGGGAGGCCGAAGCCCTCTTCGACGCCGTGCGCGCGGAGCCGATCGAGCCTTAATTGCTCGCGCGATGCGCGCGGCGTCAGTGATCGCTGGTCGAGCCGTCGGCCAGGGTGGCGTGGGGGAGGCAGAGGTCGTCGTACTCGGCGATGACGATCTCGCCCGCGTTCTCGCCGCACGCCGGGCACTCCGGGTCGCGGCGGACGTTGAACGTGCGGAAGGACTCCTCGAGCGCGTCGTACGCGAGCAGCCGACCGATCAGCGGGTCACCGAGGTCGAGGACGACCTTGATCGCCTCGAGCCCCTGGATCGAGCCGACGATGCCGGGCAGCACGCCGAGCACGCCGGCTTCGGCGCAGTTCGGCGCCAGCTCGGCCGGCGGCGGCTCGGGCAGCAGGCACCGGTAGCACGGCCCCTCGTACGGCTTGAACACGGTGACCTGTCCCTCGAAGCGGAAGATCGATCCGTGCACGACGGGGATGCGCTTGAGAAGCGACGCGTCGTTCAGCAGGTACCGGGTGGGGAAGTTGTCGGTGCCGTCGACGATCACGTCGTAGCCGTCGATGATGTCGAGGATGTTGTCGGCGCCGAGGCGCACGTCGTAGGTGACGACGTCGACGTCCGGGTTCAGCTGCGTCAGTGTCTTCTTGGCCGAGTCGACCTTGCGCTCGCCGATGCGGTCGACGTTGTGCAGGATCTGGCGTTGCAGGTTCGACGAGTCGACGACGTCCATGTCGACGATGCCGATCGTCCCCACGCCGGCGGCGGCGAGGTACATGGCGGCGGGCGAGCCGAGGCCGCCCGCGCCGAGCAGCAGCACCTTGCTCTCGAGCAGCTTCTGCTGACCGGCCTCGCCGATCTCGGGCAGGAGCACGTGGCGGTGGTAGCGGTTGCGCTGCTCGGGCGTGAGGACCTGCGGCGTGATCCACGGCCGGCCTTCGTCCTTCCAGCGTCCGAACCCGCCCTTCATCGAGACGACGTCCGTGTAGCCCAGCTCCTGCAGCGTCTCGGCTGCGAACGCCGAGCGGGTGCCGCCGGCGCAGTACACGACGACGGGCTTGTCCTTCGAGACCTTGTTCTCGACCTGGCTCTCGAGATGCCCGCGGGGGATGAACACCGCGTCCGGCACCGTTCCCTGCTCGTACTCGTCGAGCTCGCGGACGTCCAGGAACGTGGCGTCGCCGAGGCGCGTCTCGGCCTCGGCCGGGTCGACCTCGTGGATCTTCTTCTTGGTGTTGGCCAGCAGCTCGCGGAAGCCGGGCATGGTGCGTCCTCTCGGTCTTTCTCGGCTCGGCCGGGAAACAGGCCTGTCGCTTCGAGGACGGCCTGTACTCCAAGAAAGGCTACCCGCGGGGTCAGCTATTCCCAAGCGCCTGCGGGGCGCCACGTCGTCTGCCCGGGCGCAACGCGGCGAATTACCCTCGGAGAGTCTCGCAAGCGGTGGGGAGAGTGTCGTGGCGCAGCAGGTGCTCGGGATCGACATCGGGGGGACGGGCATCAAGGGCGCCCCGGTGGACGTGGAGCGGGGAACCCTCACCGCCGACCGGTACCGGCTGCTGACGCCGCAGCCCGCCGCCCCGGCGTCGGTCGCCGACGTCGTCGCCCAGGTCGTGGCCAAGTTCGGTGGCGACGGCGTGGTTGGCGCGACGTTCCCGGCCGTGGTCCGCGGCGGTGTCGCCGAGACCGCCGCCAACGTCGACAAGTCGTGGATCGGCGAGGACATCGCGAAGCGCCTGAGCACGGCGGTCGGGCGTCCGTTCGTCGTGCTCAACGACGCCGACGCCGCCGGGCTGGCCGAGATGCGCTTCGGCGCCGGCCGCAACAAGCAGGGCGTCGTGATGATGATCACGCTCGGCACCGGCATCGGCAGCGCGTTGTTCATCGACGGCGTCCTCGTGCCGAACACCGAGCTCGGTCACCTCGAGCTGCGGGGCAAAGAGGCCGAGAAGCGCGCCTCCGAGATCGTCCGTGAGAACAAGAAGCTCAGCTGGAAGAAGTGGGGCTCCCGGGTGGACGAGTACCTCCGTCATGTCGAGATGCTGTTCTCGCCCGACCTGTTCATCATCGGCGGCGGCATCAGCAAGAAGGCGACGAAGTTCTTCGGGTACCTCAAAACCCGCGCGCCGATCGTGCCCGCGCAGCTGCTGAACGAGGCCGGGATCGTCGGCGCCGCGGTGGCGGCGCTCGAAGCCGGCAACACGAAGACCGGCGCCGTCAAACCAGCGCGACGAGCTCCGGCAAAACGATCCCCAACTGCTCGGGGATGACTGCGGCGGCAACGCGGTCGAACGGCGTCTCCTGCGCGTTCATCACGATGAGCTGCGCGCCCGCGTTCAACGCCACCTCGGGGAGGCCGGCGGCCGGGTAGACGGTCAGCGAGCTGCCGACGGCGAGGAACAGGTCGCAGTTCTGGGCGGCGAGCTGGGCGCGCTGGAGGTCGGCCGGCACGAGGTTCTCGCCGAACGAGATCGTCGCCGACTTGAGGATCCCGCCGCAGCCGAGACACCGCGGGTCGTCCTCACCGGCGCGCACACGGTCGAGGGTCTCGGGCATGGGCCCGCGCCACGTGCACGACAGGCACTTCACCTCGTGCACGTTGCCGTGGATCTCGATGACCCGCTCCGGGCTGGTGCCCGCCGCCTGGTGGAGGCCGTCGACGTTCTGGGTGACGAGCGTGTGCAGCGCCGCCTTGCGCTCGAGCTCGGCCAGCGCCCGATGGCCTGCGTTGGGCTCCGCCTGCCACATCTCGCTCTTCACCCGGTTCTGCCACGCCCGCTTCCGGATCTCGGTATCCGAGACGTAGTACTGCAGCGTCGCCGTCTTCTCGGCGTCCGGGTCCTTCGTCCAGACGCCTTGCGGGCCGCGGAAGTCGGGAATCCCGGACTCGGTCGAGATCCCCGCCCCGGTCAGCACGGCGATCGCGCGCGCGTCGCGGATCCAGCTCGCGACGGTCTCGAGATCGGTGCTGACGGCCATCGGCCGCGAGGCTATGCCGACTCGGCAGCCGGGTCGGGCGTCGCGGCGACGGCCGCGTCCATCGCCTCCCGGTGACGTTGGTATGCCCACCGCGCCGCGTCGTGGCACACCGACGGGTGAAAGCCGGTCGCGAACAACACTCGCTCGACGTGGTCGGCGTCGTCCCCCTGCTCGAGGAGAGCAAAGGCGACCTGCCGTGCCCGGCGGCGGGCGGTCGCGAGCGGCGGCTCGGCGAGCTTGGCCTCCGCCCACTCGGCGTGCGCGACCTGGAGGTTCGCGGGGAGGCGGCGCACGTGGCGACGGTTGATCGGTGGCAGGTTGCGGCGGACGGCGACCGTGCCCCGCCCGTCGTCGCACGCGAGGTCGAACTGCGACAGCCGCGTGAGTGTCCGGACGATCGGCGAGCTGTTGCCGTCGCGCTGGCCGAGGCCGAGCGCCTGCGACGTGTCGGCGACGGGCAGCTCGACGCCGGTGGGCGACTCGTCGAACCTCGTCGCCAGGTGGCGGAGCAGCAGCACCGCGGTCGGCCCGAGCGTCGGGAGCCAGAACGTCTCGACGTACAGCGAGCGGGGATCGTGGCCCAGCGTGTCGAGCAGCGGATCGGGCCAGGGCGTGATCGTGAGCGTGGCGGGCATCGGTTCCTCCCGGCGAGGCGGCGAGCGGCCGGGGAAGTGAAGGTGTCCCAGAGTGTAAAGACTTGTATCTAGGGCCGTCAAGAGAGCCCACGCTCAACGGGGGTTTAGGGCGCGTCCGATTTGGGCGAGGCTGTCCGTGAGCGGTCGGGTGACTCCGCCCACTTGCACACCGGCCGCTCCCCCCCTCCCGCTGGACTGGTGGCCAGACCGCTCCTCGGTGAGGGAAAGACCGGAAGGCGGGAGGCCTGGCAAGGACCGCGGCCTCCCGCTTTTCGCGTCGTCCTTCGCGTTCAGCCCGCTAAGAAGCCGTTGCCGGCTCGTCGATCACGATGCCAGGAACGCGTCGAGGATCTGGCGAGCAGCGGCCGCGGGAGCGAGCTCGCCGGCGGTGACGGCAGCTTCGAGCCTGTCCGCGAGGTCCGCCACGCGTTCGTCGGAGCGGAGCGCGTCGATGAGGCTCTCGGTCACCTCGGACCACATCCACTCCCGGGCCTGCTCGGCCCGGCGGCGGCCCAGCTCGCCGGCGGCGTCGAGGGTGGAACGGAACTCCTCGACCGTCGACCACAACTCGTCGATGCCGGTGTCCTCCAACGCCGAGACGAGCACCACGCGCGGCGTCCAGGCCTGGGTCTTCGAGCGCACGAGCCGAAGCGCGCTGCTGTAGTCCGTCGCAGTGGTCTTGGCCGCCGGAGCGAGCTCGCCGTCGTTCTTGTTCACGACGACCACGTCGGCCAGCTCGATGATCCCCCGCTTGATGCCCTGGAGCTCGTCCCCCGCGCCCGGCGCGACCAGGACGGCGAACAGGTCGACCATGCCGGCGACCGCGACCTCGGACTGGCCGACACCGACGGTCTCGACCATCACCACGTCGAACCCGGCGGCCTCGCAGAGCAGCATCGCCTCGCGGGTGCGGCGGGCGACGCCGCCGAGCGTGCC
>DASZGY010000075.1:0-6210 GCA_035938395.1 Acidimicrobiia bacterium | reverse complement strand
TCGCCACCCTGCGCGACCACGATGTCGACGCCCTGGTTCACGTGGCGCTCGGCCTGCTGCACGCTGCCGCACAGCGCCGCGACCTTCACGCCGTGCTCGTGCGCGAGGTCGACGACGTCCTTGGGCGGCGAGCCCAGCGCGTTCGCCAGCAGCTTGATCGGATGCTCGAGCGCGATCTGCACCTGCTCGCGGCCCTTCTCGTGCACCCAGCCGAGCAGCCCCTCGGAGCGGTCTTCCTCGGAGAGCTCCGGCACGTCGTGCTCGGCCAGCAGCTGGTTGACCCAGTCGCGATTCTGCTGCGGGATCATCTCCTTGAGCTGCTCGCCCATTCGCTCCGGGTCGAGCTCGCCGGCGCCCGCGTACTTCGCCGGCATCACGACGTCGACGCCGTAGGGCTTGCCGTCGACGTGCTCGTCGATCCAGTTCAGCTCGATCTCGAGCTGCTCGGGCGAGAACGCCAGCGCGCCGAGCACGCCGAGGCCGCCCGCTTTGCTGACCGCGGCGACGACGTCGCGGCAGTGGCTGAACGCGAAGATCGGCAGGTCGATGCCGAACATTTCGCTCGCACGGGTCTTCATGCCTGAACCTCCGCCATCGTGGCCATCTTCTCGGCCCATCGGTAGTCGGGCTTGCCGCTGGGGGAGCGCTGCATCAGCTCGACGAGGTGCAGCTCCCGCGGGACCTTGTATCCGGCGAGCTTCGTCCGGCAGTGCTCTTGAAGATCCTCGAGCGTCGGCGTCGTGCCATCGCGAGGCTGCACGACCGCGGCGACACGCTGACCCCACCGTTCGTCCGGCACGCCGACGACGACCGCGTCGTACACGGCCGGGTGCGACTTGACCGCCGCCTCGACCTCCTCGGGGAAGATCTTCTCCCCGCCCGAGTTGATCGACACCGACCCGCGGCCGAGCAAGGTGATCGTCCCGTCGGCTTCGATGGTGGCGAAGTCGCCCGGGACCACGTACCTGGTGCCGTCGGGCGCGGTGACGAACGTCTGTGCCGTCTTCTCGGGGTCCTTGTAGTACTCGATCGGGATATTGCCCTTGCGGGCGATCTTGCCGACGACGCCTGATCCGGGCTCGACCTCGCGCAGGTTCTCGTCGAGCACGACGGAGTCCTGCACCGCATTCACCGTCGGCCCGCCCTTCATCGCGGTGTTGCCCTTCTGCACAACCGTGTACCCGTTGGCGCCGCCCTCCGAGGAGCCGACGGCGTCAGACACGGCGATGTTCGGCAACCGCTCGAAGAACTGGTCCTTCACCGAGGGCGAGAACACCGCCGCCGTGCTTCCCACCGCGAAGAGCGAGGACACGTCGTACTCGTCGCCCCGCTCCTGCATCGTCTCGACGAGCGGCCGGCCCATCGCGTCGCCCGTGATCATGATCATGTTGACGCCCTCTTCGCCGACGAGCTGCCACACGCGGTGCGCCTCGAACTTCGACACCAGGACGATCTTGTTGCCGACGAAGCTCCCGCCCATGACACCCCACTGCGTCGCGCCGTGCATGAGCGGCGCGATCGGGAGCGACGTCGTGGGTCCCTGCCCGAGCCCCTTCTCGACCATCGCCTCGGGACTGTCGACCTTCGTCCCGGCGACGATGTCGATTCCGCCGCCGAGCGCGAAGAAGACGTCCTCGTGCCGCCAGACGACACCCTTCGGCATACCCGTGGTACCGCCCGTGTAGAGGATGTAGCGATCGTCGGGGGAGCGGGGGCCGAAGTCGCGTTCGGGTGAGCCCGAGGCCATGGCCGCTTCGAAGTCCACCGCGTCGAGGCCGCTGAGATCGGCGCCGCTGCCGTCCTCGATCACGATGGCGTGGCGGAGCATCGGCAGCTCGTCGAGCACGCCGGCGACCCGGGGAGCGAACTCCCGCTGGAACACGAGGGCGACGAGATCGGCGTTGTCGAACAGGTACCGGAGCTCGTCCTCGACGTAGCGGTAGTTGATGTTCACCCACACCGCCCGCAGCTTGAACACGGCCCACAGGGTCTCGATCCACTCGACCGAGTTGTAGGCGTAGATGCCGACGTGGTCGCCGGGGCCGACGCCCTGGGCGGCGAGGTGGTGGGCGAGGCGGTTTGCCCGCTCCTCCATCTCTCTATACGTGCGGCGCTTGCCGTCGCAGACGACGTACTCCCGCTCGCCGAAGTGGTCCGCCGCGTTCTCGAAGAGGTCGGCGAGGTTGAACTCCACGACCCGAGACTAGAACACGTTCTGACGGGCCATCAGATGGCGGGAGCGCCTCCGGACGAGCGGACGAGCGCGAGCGGATCGGGCCAGGCGTACCGGAACGCCGGCGCCGTCCCGCCACCGGGCGGCTCCGACACCCCCTCACCCACACGTCTGCCGCCGATCGCGTCGTAGAACGCCTGCGCGGCCCTGTTCTGTTGGAGCACCCAGAGGTACAGCCCCGTGTCGTTCGCGCGCCCGGCGACCGCCTGTGCCGACGTTGCCATCAGGTGACGGCCGACCCCATGACGCTTGAGGTCATGGACCACGTGCAGGTTGTCGACGAGTGCACCCCAGGTCGGATCGTCGTCGAAGATGGTGTGCGCGAAGCCGACGACCAGTGCGTCCTGCTCCGCGACGACGGTGTACCGGGACGACGCGGGGCCCGTCAGGCGTTCCGCCCACACGGTCCGACGCTCGCCGACCACGGGGCCGTCGAGGAACGCGTCCCGGAACGCACCGCGGTAGTTGCGTCGCCAGCTGTCGGCGTGCAGTTGCGCGATGGCCTCGACGTCGTCGGCCGTCGCCTCGCGGTACCGCATGCCGGCATGCTCGCAGCACCGCCGGCGGCGTCCCGGCGATTTTCAGGGTGTGCGGGTCACGTCACGACGAGCTGCTCGTAGACGGAGCGGGTGTCCGCGCTCGGCGACACACCCAGCTCGTCGCGCAGTGTGTCGCACAGGCCGCTGTAGACGCGGAGCGCTTCCGCCGGGTTGCCCTGGGCGGCGAGCGCCAGCATCAGGCACCGGTACCCGCTCTCACGCAGCGGCGCGAGCTCGACAAGCCGGCGACCAGCGCGCACCGCCGCCGCCAGCTCGGTCCCGCCGATGCCCAGCCCCGCCGTCCCGTAGCACTCCAGGGCGCGCAGGCGGAGCTCGGCGAACCGGCGACGCTCGACGTCGATCCAGTCCGCATCCTCGTCGAGGAGGAACTCGCGCTCGGCGACGAAGAGCGCCACGAGAGACGGGCCCCACGCGCGGCGCCAGTCCGCCTGCGCGACCGACGACTCGGCGCGGTGGATCGCCTCCGTCGCGGCCTCGACGTCGACCCAGGCTCCTTCGAGACGGAGGCGGAGGCTCGACCGCCCTTCGACGGCGTCGGCGCCCAGCGCCCGTCGCATCTTCGACAGGAGCGCGTTGAGCGCGGTCTCGGCCGCCGCCGGTGGATCGTTCGGCCAGACGGCGGCGACGAGCTGGTCGCGGGCGGCGAGGCGGTGCCGGTTGATCGCCAGATAGCCGAAGAGCATCCGTCCCTGGCGTCCGGGCAGGCGGGACTCCAGGCGCTCGCCGCCGCGCTCGACGACCAGCGGACCGCAGAGCTGGACACGGGTGATGCCCGCGGCCGCCAAGGTCACTCCAACATTGTGGCAACACCCTCGTCGTACAACCGCTCAGGGAGGTCCGAGATGACCAGGCTGATCCGATGTGAGTGTGGGTTCGTCGCCCGAGGCGAGAGCGACGACGAGGTCGTCGACCGGATCCGTGAGCACATGCGGACCGATCATCCCGACCTCCTCCAGCAGGTCGGGCGGGAGGACCTGCTCGGCTGGATCCAATTCGAATAGCGCACCCAGGAGGGGTCCGATGGAGACGACGGCAGGCCAGGCTCGGAGCGCGCGCGATTGGGTGGGCGATGTGCTGGTCGACACACACTGGCTCGCGGAGCACCTCGGCGATCCCGCTGTGCGGGTGGTCGAGGTGGACGTCAGCCCGGCTCGTTTTCGGGAAGGCCACATTCCCGGCGCAACGCTGTGGGACATCTACGGCGAGCTCAAGGACGCCGACTACCGACTCGTCGATCAGGCGGCCATCCGGGAGGTCGTCGAGCGCTCGGGCATCGGTCCCGACTCGACAGTCGTCTTCTACGGCTATGCGCCCGCACTCGGCTTCTGGTTGATGAAGCTGTTCGGACACGACGACGCACGCGTCCTCGATGCCAGCCGCGAGACGTGGCAGGAGGAAGGGCGCCCGTGGACCGTCGACGTCGAGTCTCCGGTACGAGCGACCTACCCGCTCCCGGACGGGGACGACCGCATCCGCATCAGGCTGGAAGGCGTTCGACAGGCGATCGCCGACCCGCACCGCGTCATCGTCGACGCGCGCAGCCCGGCCGAGTACGAAGGCGAGGCCTTCTGGCCATCGGGGGGCATGGAGGACGGCGGACGCGCGGGGCACATCCCGTCCGCGGTGCTCGTACCCGCCGACGGTCTTCAGGACGCACACGGCGCGTTCAGGTCGGCCGCGGAGCTACGACGGTTGTACGCGCCGATCGGGATCGGCGATGACGACGACGTGATCACGTACTGCACGATCGGCGGCCGGGCGTGCACGACGTGGTTCGTGCTGACCTACGCCTTGGGCCACGACCACACCCGCGTCTACGACGGGTCCTGGGCCGAGTGGGGACGAGACCCCGGGACGCCCGTCGAGCGCGACGCCGTGTAGTAGTACATCGGGCGTGCCGGCGCGCCTGTTCACCATCCTCGGACTGGTCGCCGGGGTGAGCGCGTCCGCGCCGCTCGCCGGGCCGGCGCACGCGTCGTTCCCAGGGCGCAACGGGAAGATCGCCTTCGCCCGCGATCAGGGCGGAGGCTCGACCGTCGACGTCATGAGCGCCGACGGTGGGACTCCGAAGCGAATCGCCCGCAGCGGCGACGACGCGCCGGCGCCGTCATGGTCGGCGAACGGCTCCAAGGTCGCGTACGTGGCTGCGCGCGGAAGCAGCGAGATCTACGCCGCCGACGCCGGCGGCAAGCACGCGAAGCGGCTCACGAACAACCGCGTCAGTGACACGGCGCCGGCGTGGTCGCCGGACGGGTCGAAGATCGCCTTCGTCCGCAACGCCGAGGGCAACTCCGAGATCTACGTGATGGACGCGAACGGCAAGAACCAGGTCGACGTCACGAAGACGCCCGATGCCGACGAGGACCAGCCCGCCTGGTCACCGGATGGTTCGCAGATCGCGTATTCGAACCAGCCCCACGGCGAAGGGATTCAGCCGCTCGAGGTGTTCGCGATGAACGCCGACGGTTCGAACCCGCACGCGCTGACCAGCGACGGCGCGAACAGCGAGCCCAACTGGTCGCCGGACGGAACGAAGATCGCCTATCAAGCGACGATCGACGACCAGGTGCCCGCCATCTACGTGATGAACGCGGACGGCTCCGGCAAGGTGGCGTTGACGAGCGGGCACGTCGACGGCGCGCCGGCGTGGTCGCCGGACGGCTCGCTGATCGCGTTCAGCACTGATCAGCACGAGAGCGCGTTCGACAGCCAGATCTACGTGATGAACGCCGACGGCTCGAACCCGCACGCGCTCACCGACGAGGACGGCGTCATCGACCGGCATCCGACCTGGCAGTCCGTCAAGTAGAGGCTCAGAAGGGCGGGGGACGTGCCGGTGGTCTTCACGCTGTTCCGCGAGAAGAGCACGATGCTCTGAGGTCTCCCTGTCACATCAGTGAGGTTTCGTCGGTCATCGGGTTCACGGTCAGGGACGGGAAGATCGTCGAGATCGACGGGATCGCCGACCCCGAGCGCCTCGCCCGCCTCGACCTCGCGGGTCTCGACGACTGACGAGCCCAAGACCGGGCCGGGGTCGCGATGATTTTCGACGGGTACAACGGTCTGGAGATTTGCACAGACCACTCACGCCGACGACAGGAGAAGTTGCCATGCCCCGGATCACCCCGAATCTCTGGTTCGACACCCAGGGCGAGGAGGCCGCCGAGTTCTACGTCTCTGTGTTCCCGAACTCGAAGGTCACCAACGTCACGCATTACGGCGAAGCGGGCCCGCGGCCGGCCGGCACGGTCCTGACGGTCGACTTCGTCCTCGACGGGCAGGAGTACACGGCCATCAACGGCGGCCCCGACTTCACGTTCGACGAGGCAATCTCGCTGCTGATCAACTGCGCCGACCAGGACGAGGTCGACTACTACTGGGCCAAGCTCTCCGAGGGCGGCGAGGAGGGTCCGTGCG
>DASZGY010000074.1:0-15610 GCA_035938395.1 Acidimicrobiia bacterium | reverse complement strand
CGCGACCGGTGGTTCCCCGCGTGAGTCTCGACGCCCGCATCCGCGTCCGCCTCGGAACGTTGGGGCTCGACGTCCCGCTCGAGGCCCGGTCCGGTGAGACGGTCGTGCTGCTCGGACCGAACGGGGCCGGGAAGACGACTGTGTTGCGGGTGATCGCAGGATTGCTCGCCCTCGGCGAGGGGCGCGTCGCCGTCGACGGTCAGGTGCTCGACGACCCGGCGTCCGGCGCGTGGATCCCGACCGAGCGTCGACCGATCGGGTTCGTGTTCCAGGACCACGCGCTGTTCCCGCACCTCACCGCGCTCGGGAACGTCGCGTTCGGGTTGCGGGCGCGGGGTGCGCGCCGACGCGAGGCCGATCAGCAGGCGCGGGCGTGGCTCGAGCGCGCCGGCGTGGCCGAGTACGCGGGGGCGCGCCCTGGTGCGCTGAGCGGGGGGCAGACCCAACGGGTCGCGCTCGCTCGGGCGCTGGTCCTGGAGCCACGTGTCCTCCTGCTCGACGAGCCGCTTTCAGCACTCGACGCGAGCACGCGTGTCGAAACGCGCCGGGAGCTGCGCCGCCACCTCGTGGCGCACGACGGCGCGAGGGTTGTAGTCACCCACGATCCGGTCGATGCCATGACCCTGGGCGATCGGGTGATCGTGCTCGAGGCCGGCCGGGTGGTGCAGGCGGGACCGCTCGCCGAGCTGCGCGAACGGCCCCGCTCCCGGTACGTCGCCGACCTCGTCGGCGTCAACCTCTACCGCGGCAACGCCGACGGTGGTCGGATCCGGCTGCGCGACGGCGGCGAGCTGGTCGCAGCAGGCCACGACCGGGGCGACGTGTTCGCCGTCGTGCACCCGCGGGCGGTTGCGCTGCACCGCCAAGAACCGGAGGGAACTCCACGGAACGTGCTCGCCGGGACGGTCGAGCACCTCGACGTCGAAGGCGACCGCGTGCGTGTGATCGTGGCCGGGGCGGTGCCCGTGACCGCCGAAGTGACCCCGGCCGCGGTGACCGAGTTGGAGCTGACTCCGGGCGCCGCGGTGTGGGCGTCGATCAAGGCGACCGAGCTCAGCGTCTACCCGGCGTAGCGCTAGCTCTGCGTCGTCGTCGTCGTTGGCGTTGTCGTTGTGGTTCCGGCGCCGCGCTGTTTGGGCTCGCGGTTCACGAGCTTCATGGCGCGATCGGGCAGCTTCTGCTTGATCTGGTCGGCCTTCTTGGAGTCGAGCTTGCCGTCCTTGACGGCCTGATCAATGTCGCTCGTCGCCTGCTTGACGATGGCGTTGACGACGTCGTCGACGGACTTGTTGTGGTCCTTCGCTACCTGTGCGATCGACTTGCCGTCCTTCCGCGCCTGCTTCAGGTCGGCTAGGGAGACGCCGATCTCCTTGGCCGCCGCGTTCGCAGCGCCCTTCAGGATCGCGCGCCCTCGACCGCGCTTCGACTTCGTCTCGTTGACGAACCGGTTGGCGAAGTTCGGCAGCTTCTGCTTGGCCTGATCGGCTCGATTGCCGTCGATCTTGCCCTGCGCGGCCGACTGGTCGATCTGCTGGGTCAGCGCGGCGACGACTGCGTTCACCACGCTGTTGGGGTCGACGTTGTGCTCGGTCGCCACCGCGGCGACGGTCTTGCCGCCCCGAATCTGGCCGGCGAGGTCCTGAGGCGACACGCCGATCGTGGTGGCTGCAGTCTGGAGCGCGAGCCGGGCGCCGTGTCCGCGCCGGCCCTGCTGGGCCGCCCCACCGGACGCGCCCGATCCACCGGACCCGTCCGATTGCGCCCACGCCGCGCTCCCGCCGGCGAGGAGCACACCGGCGACCGTGACCGCGACCGCTGCAACGAGCTTCTTCATCCTGGTTCCCTTCGTGAGCGAACCCGTTCAGGAAACACCACGCGCATGAGCGGACTGTGAGGCGAGCGCGAGCACGGAGCCAGGCGCGGCGGTGTCGTGCCGTGACCCGATTTCGTCACTCCCGGCGCTTACCCTGTTCCGGTGGCCCAGAGGCAGGACGGGGCCCCGGACGACTTCGAGATGCGGATCCCCGCCCAGGCGGAGGAGCTGCAGAGCATTCGCCAGGCGCTGGGGACGTGGCTCGACGGGCGCGGCGCGCCGCCCGAGGTGGGGGCGGAGGTCGCGCTGGCCGTGCACGAGGCGGCGGCCAACGTGGTCGAGCACGCGTATCCCCGCGGCTCCGGCGAGCTGATCGTGCGGGCCCGTCACGACAACGACCGGCTCGTCGTGGTCGTCGAGGACGAAGGCGAGTGGCGGGCGCCGAGCCGGACCGACCAGCGCGGGCGAGGGCTCCTGCTCATGCACGGGCTCATGGACGACGTCCAGATCGTCCACTCCGAGGCGGGGTCGGGCACCCGGGTGACCTTGCGGCGGCACGTCGAGCACCGGTGACGCACCGGCCCCGGCCGCGGGCCACCATGGTGGGGTGAGCAAGCGCCTCGACAAGTACCGGCAGAAGCGCGACTTCGAGGCGACGCCGGAGCCCGCCGGCGGCCCCGACGACGCGGAGCCGGGCGGGCGGTTCGTGATCCAGGAGCACCACGCCCGGAGCATGCACTGGGACCTTCGCCTCGAGCACGACGGGGTGCTCCTGTCGTGGGCCGTCCCGCGTGGCATCCCGCTCGACCCGAAGCGCAACAACCTGGCGGTCCACACCGAGGACCACCCCCTCGAGTACCTCGACTTCGAAGGCGACATCCCCCGGGGCGAGTACGGCGGCGGGAGCATGCGCGTCTGGGATCGCGGCCGCTACGAGGCGCACAAGATGAACGACGACGAGGCGATCGTCACGCTGCACGGCGATCGGGCCCGCGGCCGCTACGCGCTGTTCCAGACCGACGGCGACAACTGGATGATCCACCGCATGGACCCGCCCGAGGATCCCGAGCGGGAGCCGCTGCCGAAGCACATCGAACCGATGCTCGCGACGCTCTCGAAGAACCTCCCTCGTGACGAGGACAAGTACGCGTTCGAGGTGAAGTGGGACGGCGTGCGTTCGATCGCGTACGTCGAGGGCGGCCGGGTGCGGTTCGAGAGTCGCCGTGGCGGCGACATCACGTCGCGGTATCCGGAGCTGCGCGGGCTTGGCCCCGCGCTCAGTTCGACCGCAGCCGTGCTCGACGGCGAGATCGTCGCGTTCGAGGGCGAGCGCCCGAGCTTCGAGCGCCTGCAACGCCGCATGCACGTCAGCAACGAGCGGGCAGTACGGCGACTGATGGGCGAGGTGCCCGTCGTCTACGTGATCTTCGATCTCCTCTGGCTCGAGGGCCACTCGACCCTCGAGCTGCCGTACCGCGAGCGCCGGAAGCTGCTCGACGAGCTCGCGCCGCAAGGGCCGTCGTGGCAGACCCCCGCCGCGCACGAAGGGGGCGGCACCGCATTGCTCGACGCGACCAAGCGGCTGGGGCTCGAGGGCGTCGTCGCCAAGCGCCTGGAAAGCCCGTACGAGCCCGGCCGTCGATCACGCGCGTGGCTGAAGGTGAAGAACCACAACAGCCAGGAGTTCGTGGTCGGCGGGTGGGCCCCCGGGAAGGGGGCGCGGAGCACGAGCCTCGGTGCCCTCCTCATCGGCTACTACGAGTCGACCGAGTCCGACGCGCGACTGAAGTACGCCGGACGCGTCGGGACCGGCCTGACCGAGGCCGAGCTTCGGCGGCTGGTCGAGCTGCTCGAGCCCTTGCGCCGGGACACGAGCCCGTTCTCGCCCGCGCCTCGCGTGAAGGACGCGGTGTTCGTCGAGCCCGAGGTGGTCGCCGAAGTGGAGTTCACGGAGTGGACGAGCGCCGGAGCCGTCCGGGCGCCCGTCTATCTGGGTCTGCGCGACGACCGCGACCCGCGCGACGTCGTGCGCGAGGACGTGGTGCGCGCCGGCTGAAGTCCTCGACCCGTGCCCGGTCTAGAAGTCGATGACCATGCTGGCCGGGTCGTCGGGGTCGACATGGCAGACGAGGCGCTTCCCGTTGGCGAGGCCGTTCACCATGATCGGCGCCATCGACTCCTGGTGGGTCACCGGCCAGTCGGGCCGCCCGTCGACATGCACCAAGAGCTGCAGCTCCATGACGTGGTTCATCCCGACCTTGTTCCCGGTGTCGGTGACGTTGTGGATGACCGCCGTGCCCTTGAGCCCCGTCGAGCGGAGCCGCGACGTGTCGCCGGCGTTGGCCATGTTCTTCATGAACGACGCCGCGTTGGCGGTGCCCTGGGCCATGTCGCGGGTGGTCGGCATCTTCGGCATGTCGCGGATGATCTGGCCCCACGACTTGTCGCTCCCGTCGTCCTTGGGCGGCTTCTTCTCCTTGTCCTTCTTGAACAGTCCCACGGCGTCAGCTCCTTGTGCGGCGGCCGTTCTTTCTCAGCATCAAACCGTTCTCGGGACGGCGGCGCCTGAGTAGGCGGTACTCAAAAGCCGAACCCGGAAATGAGTAGGGCCTACTCAGGCGGCACGGACCGGGTGCAGGCACCCTGGGACCAACGGCGGGCGTCCGCCCCCCGAACGACACTCAGGAGGCACCCGGGTGGGATTCTTCAAGAACATCAAGAGCACCATGGGCAGCGCGACCGAGGCGGCCAAGTACAGCAAGCAGCTGGGGAACGAGATCTCGGGCATCCAGTCCGGCGAGCTCGGCTACGACCCCAACGACCCCGCCTTCGCCCCGATCGACGGGATCGACTGCGACACCTACGCCCGGATCATGGGCGGGCTCCAGAAGAACAGCGTCATGGGCCCCGAGAACGTCGAGGCGTACGTGACGAACAACGGCGTCAAGCCCGGCACCTGGGGCGACGTCTCGATGGGCTGGACGGCGCGCATGCAGCAGTACCAGCACGTCGCCAACCGCATCGGGACGCTCATGTCGCAGACGGCGATGTAGCGGCGCGCCACCCGGACCATTCGCACACGGCTCGAGAACGAGGAGGAAAACATCGTGGGCTTCTTCAAGGACATCAAGAGCACCATGGGCAGCGCGACCGAGGCGGCCAAGAACGCGCCGGCCGCGAAGCAGGCGGCGGACGCCCAGGCCGAGTCCCTCCAGGCCGGGCTCACGCCCGACACCGTCGACGCCAACGACCCGGGGTTCGAGCCGGTCGAGGGCGTGACACTCGACCAGTACGCCAAGCTCTGCAAAGCGGTGGCCGGCGCCGGCCTGAAGGACGAGGCCGAGGTCGACCAGTGGGCCGAGCACCAGGGACTCCAGCCGGGGCAGTTCAAGCGGGTGAGCGACGAGTTCACCAAGCGCATGGGCACCAACCGGGCTCTGACGAACCGGTTCGGGATGCTCTACGCACAGGGATAAATCCAGACCACGCCTCAGAGTCGTAGGAATGGAGGGTGCCGGCGACACGGCCGGCGCCTACTTTCTGTGGCCGTTCTCAGCGGAGACTCTTCCCAAATGGTGACTTCCGGGCCAAAATGGCCAACGGTGGAAAGCGTGCAACGGTTCGACGTGCGCCTCCAGCAATTGCTCGACGCGATGCTCAGCATCGCCTCCGACCTGAGCCTGCCGACGGTCCTGCAGAGGGTCATCGACTCGGCCTGCAAGCTGGTAGACGCGAGGTACGGCGCCTTGGGCGTCGTGGACGAGCACGGCCAGCTGACCGATCTCGTCACGAGCGGCGTCGACGACCAGACCCATCAGGCCATCGGGCGCCTTCCGGAGTTCAAGGGCATACTCGGCGTCCTCCTGCGCGATCCCAAGCCGGTGCGGTTGCGCGACCTCGGCGAGCACCCGGTCGCGCAGGGGTTCCCCCCCGGGCACCCGCAGATGACCTCGTTCCTCGGCGTGCCCATCCGGGGCCACGAAGCCGTCGGGAGCATGTACCTCGCCGACAAGCAAGGCGCGGACGAGTTCAGCGTCGAGGACGAGCGACTGGCGGTGACGCTGGCCGCCGCCTCAGGCGTCGCCATCGACAACGCCCGCCTCCAGTCGAGCCTCGAGCACCTGGCCGTCCTCGAGGACCGGGAGCGCATCGCCCGCGAGCTCCACGACAAAGTCATCCAGCGACTGTTCGCGGCGGGAATGACGCTGCAGACGACGCTGCCGATTGCTCGCTCCGAGGTCGCGAGTCACATCACGCAGGCCGTTGAAGAGATCGACGAGACGATCCGCGACATCCGCCGCACGATCTTCGCCCTCGAGGCTCGATCGCGGCGCGGCGTACGGGTCGACATCTTCGCCCACGTCGATGCGGCGCGCGAGATGCTCGGGTTCACGCCCGAGCTTCGGCTCGAAGGCCCGATCGACTCGGCCGTCCCCGAGACGACCGCCGATCATCTCCTCGCGACGCTGTACGAGGCGTTGTCGAATGTCGCCCAGCACGCAGGCGCGTCAAAGGCGGACGTCGTCGTCGAGGCGAGGGACGAGCTTCGGCTCCTGGTCGCCGACGACGGCGCCGGGTTGCCGGAGCGGATCGAGCCCGGTCAAGGGCTGCGAAACATGGAACGGCGGGCGCTGGAGCTGGGCGGGCGCGCCGAGGTCCGGCCGGGTGAGGTCGTCGGCACGGTCGTCGAATGGCGGGTGCCGCTCGGCTGATCTCGCGCCCGCTCTGCCGCCGGATGACTAGTGGCGAATGCTCACGGCGTGGACGTCCGCGCCGCCGCGTTCGAGCGTCGCTGCCACCGCGGTGATGAACCGGCGGACGCAGGCTTCGATGGACCGCTGGCGCGCAATCGCGTCGCGACTTCCGGCGCCGTTCGCCGACGTCTCGTAGGTGCCGCTGAAGCCGAGGTGCGATCCTCCCCGTGGCACCGGCTCGAGCCGGAGGTCGGCATCGAGCGTCATGAACGGGCCGCCCTCGGCCTCCCAGTGCAACGGGACGATCAGGGCGTGCTCGACCGAACGGGCCGCTCCGAACTCGACCGAGACGAGCTCGGCCGGCGCGACGGCGGCCGCGGCCAGGTCGGCCAGCCAGGACGCCCGACCTGCGACCAGCACCATGCCGGCCTGCTCGGAGCGCTCCGAGACGGGGACGAAGTCCTGCACGAGCGCCATCCGGGCAAAAGTAGGCAGGCGCCGCCGCCCCGAACAGGGCCGAAGGTCCCCGTTTTCGGGTCGGCACGCCACGCACAGTGACCGTGTCGTGCGGGCCATCATGGTGGTCCGATGCCCTTCCGCGACCGGCGTGAGGCAGGGCGGCGACTGGCCGAGCGGCTCTCGGGTCTGCGGGCCTCGTCGCCGCTGATCCTCGGCCTTCCGCGCGGCGGCGTCCCGGTGGCGTACGAGGTGGCGAAGGGGCTGGGAGCGCCGCTCGACATCCTCGTCGTCCGGAAGCTGGGCGTCCCGTACCAGCCCGAGCTGGGGATGGGCGCCGTCGGCGAGGACGGCGTCCGCGTCCTGAACGCAGACGTCGTTCGCCAGGCCGGCGTCACCGAGGCGCAGCTGGGGCAGGTCGAGGCGCGCGAGCGCGCCGAGGTGGAGGAGCGGGCGACGCGGCTACGGGGCGGTCGCCCGGCCATGCCACTCGAGGGCCGGACGGTGGTCATCGTCGACGACGGCCTCGCCACCGGAGGAACGGCGCGCGCAGCCGTGCGCGTGGCCCGGGAGCGCGGCGCGACGCGGGTGATTCTGGCGGTGCCCGTCGCGCCACCCGAGACCGTGGCCACGCTGCGACGCGACGCCGACGACGTCGTCGCGGTGGAGACCCCGGAGCCGTTCTTCGCTATCGGCGGCTGGTACTCGGATTTCTCCCCCACTTCCGACGACGAGGTCGTCGAGCTGCTCGTGCGCGCGGCAGTCGACGGAGCTGACAAAGAGGTCGTGATCCCGGCCGAGGGCAGACAGCTCGCCGGCCACGTCACGATCCCGTCCGACGCCCGCGGGCTGGTCCTGTTCGCGCACGGCAGCGGCAGCGGTCGGCACAGTCCCCGCAACCAGGCCGTGGCGCGTGCGCTCAACGACGCCGGACTCGGCACATTGTTGTTCGATCTCCTCTCGCCCGACGAGGAAGCGGACCGCGCGAACGTGTTCGACATCCCGCTCCTGGCCGGTCGCCTCGGCGCGGCGACAGCCTGGGTGCTCGAGCAGGACGACGCGCGCGCTCTCCCGATCGGATTCTTCGGCGCCAGCACCGGTGCCGGCGCGGCGTTGTGGGCGGCGGCCGAGCCCGACTCTCCCGTGCGAGCGATCGTGTCGCGTGGCGGCCGGCCCGACCTCGCCGGCGCCCGCCTCGAGTCCGTGCGTGCGCCCACGCTTCTCATCGTGGGCGGACGCGACGAAGCCGTCCTCGAGATGAACCGCGACGCGGCTCGTCACCTGACGCCCGAGCACCGGATCGAGGTCGTCCCGGGCGCGACGCACCTCTTCGAGGAGCCCGGCGCGCTCGAGGCCGTCGCCGACCTCGCGGGTCGCTGGTTCCTCGAACACCTTGCCGGGACGCGTCCGTAGACGCGGGTCCCGGGAACACCGGAGCCGATCGCCGCGTTCGCGCTCACAGAACCTCGCGATCCTCCCCAACCATGGAGGCGCCGATGCCCGACCAACGAGACGGAGTTCGCATCGAGGACGGGCCGAAGCGAGTCCGTACCTTCCTGGGCGGCGAGCTCATCGCCGACACGACCCGCCCCAAGCTGGTGTGGGAGGTCCCCTACTACCCCGCCTACTACTTCCCGCACGAGGACGTCCGCACCGAGCTTCTGACACCGAACGGCCATACGCGGCACTCGACGAGCCGGGGCGACGCCCAGAACTTCACGGTCAAGGGCGGCAACCGGGAGGCCGAAGACGCCGCGTGGCACTACCCCGAGTCGCCGGTCGAGGAGCTGCGCGGGCTCATCCGCTTCGACTGGGACGCGATGGACGGCTGGTTCGAGGAAGACGAGGAGGTCTTCGTCCACCCCCATGACCCGTACTCGCGCATCGACATCCTGCACAGCTCGCGCCACGTGGAGATCGAGGTCAACGGCGTCACGATCGCCGACACCCACCAGCCGACGCTCCTCTTCGAGACCGGTCTCCCGACGCGGTACTACATCCCCAAGCTCGACGTCCGGCTCGACCTGCTGACGCCGACCGACACGACCAGCGGCTGCGCCTACAAGGGCTTCGCCCGGTACTGGACGGTCGAGGCGGGCGACGAGACCTTCGAGGACCTTGCGTGGTCGTACCCGACGCCGCTGCCCGAGAACGTCAAGATCGCCGGCCTCGTCGCGTTCTTCAACGAGAAGGTCGACGTCATCGTGGACGGCGAACGCCAGCAAAAGCCCAAGACCCACTTCTCCTGAGGCGGGCGCGAGCTAGCCGAGCTGGCTACCAACCGACGCGTCGCTGGCGGCGAGCCGCGAGGCGATCTCGTTCGGGATGGTGATCACCCAGTTGCTGCGTTCCAGGTCAGCGCGGCGCACCACGAACTCGCCGGCGTCGCTGCGCGCGCTCGTCACGTGCAGGACCCACCGATCGCCCTGATCGAAGACCGACGCGAACACATGGCGTTCTCCGGAGGAGACCGGGCCGAGCACGAGACCGCTGCCACCGGCGGTACCGGCGACGGCGATCTCGACCTGGTACGGCGTCGGGTTGTCGACCGTGACCCGCTCGATCACACCCGGCCCCTCGAGCGCCTGCGTCCCCGCGAAGATCAGCACCAACGCGACGAGGCCGCCGACCACGACGGCGGCGACGTTGCGGCCCAGCCGGGTCGGGGCTTCTTGCGGCGGTGCGGGCGTCAGTACGGGGCTCATGATCGAAGCTCGACGCCTCCTCGGTCACGGTTCGCGCCAGCTTGGCGGGTCCGACGGCGCGATGCGAACCGCCACGATACCGGGCGTCTACCCCCGGTCGACCGTCCGGCAACCACCGCCCTTGCATCGGCGCAGGGCCGAGAGCTGCTTGGCCAGATCCTGCACGAGCTTCGGGTCAGCGCTCGTCACGACGTCCCGGTGAGCGAACAGTCAGCCTCGCGTCATGCGCTCGTGAAGTGATCGATGAGCTCGCGGGCGTAGTACCGCTCCCACGGTTCCGACTGCTTCCGCTCGGCGTACTCCTTGTCGAGGCGGACGAGCATGTAGACGAGCTCGCTGCGGACCGGCGTGGTGCCGAGCAGCGCCGGCAGTTCGGACAGGCGCACGAGCCAATCCGCGTACCAGGACGCCCAGTCGTCGTCGGCGCCGTCGACGATCCGGTACACGCGATGGTGCGTCTCCCCCGCTTCGTGGAGCAGCTCGCTGATCTCCGTCGCAGTGTCGCCCATGCGGAAACTCTAGGGTTCGCCCATGGCGGGCCCCGAGATCTGGACCACGGGCATCGCGTGGCCGGGCGCGGTCGAGCGGGCGGCCACTCGGGCCGAGGGTGCCGGCTTCGACGGTCTCGCCGTCGTCGACTCGCAGAACCTCGCCGGCGATCCGTGGGTCGGTCTCGCGCTCGCGGCCCGCGAGACCGAGCGGTTGCGTCTCGGCACCGCGGTGACGAACCCGGTGACGCGCCACCCTGCGGTCACCGCCGCCGCCGCCGTGACGCTCCAGGTGGCGTCGGCGGGCCGTTTTGTCCTCGGCATCGGACGCGGCGATTCTGCGCTCGCGCATCTGGGACGGGCGCCCGCTCCGGTCGAGACGTTCGAGCGCTACCTGGGTGTGCTGCAGGCGTACCTGCGCGGCGACGAGGTCGAGTTCGACGACCTCCGCTTCCACGAAAGCGTCGCCCCTCCCGTCGACACCCTCGGCCTCGCCAATGCGCCGAGCACGAGCCGCCTGCATTTCGTCCCGCCGGATTTGCCCAAGGTACCGGTCGAGGTGGCCGCGACCGGACCGCGCGTCCTCGCCGCCGCGGCCCGCCACGCCGACCGGGTGCTGCTCGCATTGGGTGCCGATCCCGATCGGGTGCGCTGGGGCATCGAGACCGTGCGTGCCGCGGGCGGGACGTCAATCGGATCGTTCGTCAACGTGGTCGCGCATCCGGACGTCGACGTGGCGCGTGAGCTGGCCAGCGGCGGCGTGGCGACGTTCGCCCGGTTCTCGGTGATGCACGGCTCCGTGAGCGGCCCCGCCGGGCCCGACGAGCGTGACACCTTCGCGGCCGTGCACGACGCGTACGACATGACCCGGCACACCCAGGTCGGCTCGCCGCAGGCGGGCACGCTGACGCCCGAGTTCATCGACCGCTTCGGCGTCGTCGGTACCCCGGAGACGTGCGCGCAGCGGATCGTCGATCTCCTCGACCTGGGTCTCGACAAGTTGATCGTGACGGGCCCGACGCTCGGCGCCGACCCCGCCGAGGCGCGCGCTGCCCTCGCGCGGTTCGCGACGGAGGTGCTGCCGCGCCTTCACGGCTGAGCGCACGTCAGCCCGTCAGCGCGTACCCTCTGGTTCGTGGACTTTCCCGTGATCTCCGCCGATTCGCACATCACCGAGCCGCCCGACACGTACGTCGACCGCATCGACCCCAAGTGGCGCGATCAGGCTCCGCATCTCGAGTTCATGGGCGAGGACGTCGGTGACCTGTTCGTCATCCCCGGAATGAAGACGCCGGTGCCGATGGGCCTGGTGGCGGCGGCGGGCAAGCCGGCGGACGAGATCCGGATCACCGGAGTGCGGTTCGAAAGCTTGCACCGCGGCGGATGGGACCCGGAATCCCGCCTCGCCGACCAGCTGCGCGACGGTGTCGCGGCCGAGGTGCTGTACCCCACCGTCGGCATGCAGATCTGCAACCACAAGGACTTCGACTACAAGCGGGCGTGCTTCGAGGCGTACAACCGCTGGATCGCCGAGTACTCCTCGCGCCATCCCGACCGGCTCCTCGGCTGCGGGCAGACCGCTATGCGCTCCCCCGAGGAAGGCGTCGAGGATCTCAAGTCCATCGCCGCGCTCGGTCTACGCGGCGTGATGATGCCCGGCAATCCCGCGGTCGAGGACTACGACTCCCCCGTGTACGACGCGTTCTGGGAGACGGCGATCGAGCTCGGGCTGCCCCTGTCGTTCCACATCCTGACCACACGTGACACGACACCGACGCGCGGTCCGCGCATGAACATGTTCCTCTCGGTGGTGCGCGGCTGCCAGGACATCATGGGCACGCTCGTGCTCGGCGGCGTCTTCGAGCGTCACCCCGGCCTCAAAGTGGTGTGCGTCGAAGCCGACGCCGGGTGGGTGCCCCACTACATGTACCGCCTCGATCACGCATACAAGCGCCATCGCTACTGGCTGCCGGCGGGCCAGGAGCTCTCGCGCCTGCCGTCCGAGTACTTCGCCGAGAACATCTACGTGACGTTCCAGGACGACTGGGTCGCGTTCAAGACCGCCGACCTGCTGAACTGGCACCGGCTGATGTGGGCGAACGACTTTCCGCACAGCGACTCGACCTGGCCGTGGTCACAGGAGATGCTCGCGGAGCACGCCGGCGACCTTTCAGACGAGCAACGCCGGGCGATCCTCTCGGAGAACGCCGCCTCGCTCTACAGGATCGACGCCGACGCGCTGGCAGTCGCCTCCTAGCCCGCTTCGCCGGATCGGCGGCCGACGGCGCGCTCGAGCTGCCGCTTGCTCATCTTGGAGCGGCCCTTGACGTTCTTCTCGCGGGCCTCGGTTTTGACGAGTCGATCCGTCGGGTACCGAAAGAACGAAGAACATCAAGACCGCTCTGTGATGGAACACCCCTGTGAACCAACAGGCGACACTCGAGTTCGTCCCCGCGCTGCGCGCCCCGCGCGCCGCCCGGGCGTTCGTCGCTGAGACGCTCACAGCCTGGAATGTCCAGGCTGACAAGGTCGAAGCGGCGCAGCTCGTCGTGAGCGAGCTGGTGACCAACGCCGTCCTCCACGCCCCGGACAGCCCAACCATCACCTTGGACCTCCGACTGACCGGCGACGCCGTGCGCGTCCTGGTCTCCGACCACGGTCTCGGCGAGCCCGACCGCAGACCTCAACCCGATGCGCTGACTTGTGAGACCGGCCGCGGCGTCTGGCTCGTCGACGCGTTCACCGAGCAGTGGGGCGCCGAGACGCACGGGCGGGACGGGAAGACCGTCTGGTGCGAGCTGAGCATCGAGTGGCCGACGAACCGATGATCAGGCCGGGACGCGCAGAACGACGAACGCGATGTCGTCGCGCGGCTTGCCACCGTGGAACTCGTTCAAGCTGCGGTCGATTGCCTTGACCACGTCGTCGGCGCTCGATCCGGCGCACGAGATCAGCGTGTCTCGCAGCCGCTCCTCGCCGAAGAAGCCGTCGGCGTTCCGGGCGTCGGTGACGCCATCCGTGTACAACAGGAGCGAATCACCGGGATCGAGCCGCACGATGCGATCGACGGACGCAAGATCGACGAACGGGCCGAGGACGCGCCCGCGAGCTTCGACGCTCTCGACATCGCCTCCGGAGCGAAGGACGAGCGGAGGCGGGTGGCCGGCGCAGGAGATCGTGAGTCGCGCCCCGTCGCCCTCGGGTCGGAGACGAACGTAAGCGGCGGTGCAGAACTGCTCCTCGCTCTGGCGCAGAACCACCTCGTTGACCAGGCTCAGCACCAGTCGAGGCCGCCGTGTCTGGATGGCGGCGGCGCGGGTCGTGTATCGAACCAGCGCGGCGAGTGCCGCCGCCTCCGGGCCTTTGCCGCAGACGTCACCGATGACCACCGACCAGTCGTTGCGAGCGCTCTCGAACACGTCGTAGAAGTCGCCGCCGACCTCACTCCCGTCGCGCGCCGCCTCGTAGTACGCGGCGATCTCGATGCCCCCGATGTCGGGGAGGTGCGGAGGGAGCAGGCTCTGCTGGAGCGTCTCGGCGAGCTGCGCGAGGCCGGCGCGGCTCGCTCGCAGCTCGCGCTCGGTTTCGGTGCGTTCGATGAACTGACCGATCTGCGCGCCGGCGGCGTCCATCATGTCGAGCATCTCGTCGTCGGGCTCGCGACTCTCGGCGGCGAAGAACTCGATGACGCCGAGCACGTCGCGCCCGCGCCTGATCGGAACCCCGAACCCTCCGTGCAAGCCATCCGCGGCGGCAACCCCGGATCGCGTGAAGTTGGGATCTTGGGTGACGTCCGGGATCCACGCCGGCGCTCCCTCGGCCCAGACGCGCCCGGGGAGCTCGGTGCCCTTCCGGAAGGTCGTGCGCGCGCTGAGCTCTTCGAATGCGGCGGCGTTGCTGTCAGCTGCGCGCCACGTGGCCAGGCAGCGCAGTACCGATCGTTCGATGTCGAGCCCCCACAGCACACCCGTGTCCCAGCCGAGCGCCTCGCACACGGTTCGGAGGAGGTTCGGGCTCGCCTCTTCGATCGAGTGCGCTTCCCCGAGCGCGCGGGCAATCTCGTACTGGGCGCGGAGCCGGTTCTCGGCCCGCCTTCGGGCCGTCAGGTCGAGCGACATCGAGGCCACGCCCGCCAGGTGCCCCTGATCATCGTGCAGCGGCGAATCGACGACCAGGGCGGGGACGACCGCACCGTCCTTCCGCCTGATCGCGAACTCGCCCTGCCACGTGCGCCCGCCCCGGAGTGCTTCGTAGATCTCGCGCGCCAGCTCCTCGGGAACGGGCTCGGCGGCGAAGTCGGCGGAGTCGCGTCCGATCAGCTCGGAGGCGGGACGACCGAAGAAGATCTCCGCGTACGGATTGCACGACCTGATCGTGCCGGCGAGGTCGGTGACGATGATGGCCGACTGCATCTCGCGAAGGAGCGGCGAGTCGAGGCGTGCCCACCGGGGAACCTCCGACCCTGGGCTGGCCATCAGGCCGTACACCTCCCCGGTCCCGCGACAGGGAGCCGACACAAACTTTAGCCCCGCCTGTTCTCTGCCTCGCCGTGCGTCCCTGCCGGCGGCGGGCGGCGCGCGCCGACTGCTTGTCTGCCTGTGCACTCCCGGGAGATACTCACGGGGCGTCGCCTCGGTGGGCTCCGTCCTGAGGGCACGGGCGACCGCATACCTGCGAGAGCCCAACAGGAAGCGATGCCAGACCCCGACCTTCGGGTCGTCGTCCAAGCTGCCGAGGGTGGCATGAGGATCGAGCTCGTCGGTGAGCTCGACGTGGCGACCGCGCCCGAGCTGCGGAGCCGGGTCGACGAGGTCACGGGCGCCGACGGCGACGCCTGGATCGACTGCTCCGAGCTCACCTTCGCCGACTCGTCCGGGCTGGACACCCTGACGCGCCTCGCGAAAGCGCTGCGCGCGCAGGACCGCAGGCTCGTGTTGACCAACGTCCGCCCGATGGTGCGGCGGGCGATGGACGTGCTTCAGATCACCGAGCTCTTCGAACTCGAAGCGCCCTGATCACGCCTCCCAGGTGAGGGGACGCGCATCCTCAGCGAAACAAATGACGGATCAGCAGGTACAAGAGAATGGAAACGCCGAGCCACGCGGCGAGTGCAACGGCCTCCACCGCTGCTCCCGGGATATGTGTGAACAGCGCCCATGCCGCCAGCGCGAACGCGACGAGCGCGAGGGCGCCGATGATCGCTCCCACCGCGTTGCCCTCGGCCTGGCGTCGTCCCTCCTTCTTCTGGATGAGCGTCAGGCTGGCCGGGAGGATGGCAGGAAAGGCGAGGAACAGGCCACCGGTCCGGCTTCCGAACGCGAGCGTCACAATCCCCGCCACGACGGACACACCGAACCCGAACGCGAACCGGACGGCGAGGTCGCGAGGCTGAACCGAGCGGAACGCCTTGCGGTCGAAGCGGACCCGGGTCCCACCTTCGAAGAAGATCCGCCG
>DASZGY010000073.1:0-19273 GCA_035938395.1 Acidimicrobiia bacterium | reverse complement strand
CGAAGTGGGGAACCCGTGATCGACTTCAACCGTCTCGCCTCATGGATGGACGACAACGGCCTGCCCGGCAAGGGCGAGCCGATCGAGGAGACGTTCCTCTCGGGTGGCTCGCAGAACGAGATCTACGAGATCCGCCGCGGCGACGAGCGCTGCGTCATCCGGATCCCGCCGCCCACGGCCCCGGCCAACCGAGACGACGGCATTCTTCGGGAATGGCGGATCATCGAGGCGCTCGAGGGCACTGACGTGCCGCACACGCCGGCGGTTGCGATGTGCGACGACGAGTCGGTACTGGGCCGGACCTTCTATCTGATGGGTCTCGTCGACGGCTGGTCACCGATGGACGAGAGAAGCGGCTGGCCCCCTCCGTTCGACACCGATCTCGACGCTCGAGCCGGACTCGCCTACCAGCTGGTCGAGGGCATCGCCCTGTTGTCGAAGGTCGATTGGCACGCCAAGGGCCTCGAGGGCCTCGGTCGCCCCGACGGCTTCCACGAACGCCAAGTCGACCGTTGGACCGCGTTCCTCGAGCGGATCAAGGGCCGCGAGCTGCCGGGGTTCGACGTCGCGGCGGCGTGGCTGCGCGAGCACCGGCCGATCGACTACGTCCCCGGGATCATGCACGGCGACTACCAGTTCGCCAACGTGATGTACCGCCACGGCGCGCCGGCTCGGCTCGCCGCGATCGTCGACTGGGAGATGGGCACCGTCGGCGACCCGAAGCTCGACCTCGGCTGGGTGGTCCAGGGCTGGCCCGAAAACACCGACGCCCCCGAAGCGGGTGAGCTGAGTTACGTCGACCACACCGGCATGCCGTCGCGTGACCAGGTCCTCGAGCGCTACGCCGAGGTTTCCGGTCGGCAAGTCGATGACATCGACTACTACCTGATTCTCGCCAAGTGGAAGCTCGCCGTCGTGCTCGAGCAGGGGTTCCAGCGCGCCGGCGACGACGAGAAGCTCAACGCGTTCGGTCCCATTGTGCTCGACCTCATGAAAGGCGCGGCGGAGCTCGCCGAGTCCACCGATTACCGCTCGTAAGCGTCTTGACGGTCACGGATGCTCCGTGGCATCAGGGCGAGGGGCGATGGTCACCGATGGCATCGACAGGCTGGCGCCACCTCGCAGTACCGCGTCGACCACCGACACCAGCTCGTCGACGGCGATCAGAGAACCGCTCAGATAGCCGCGTTCGAGCCAGCCGGGCACGAGCTCGCCGGCGAGCTCAGCGTTCCAGCCCTCGGCGAACTCCGTCCGCGAGTCGCCTTCGCCGCCGCCACAATCGCCGACGACGAGCCGCGTGAACCCGATGTCCGGATGCTCCACCCGCCACGCTTCCACGAGCTTGTCCAGCGCGGCCTTGCTGACGATGTACGCGCCGAGGCCGGGCCAAGGCGGCGTGAGCGACGCGCTGACAGACGACAGGAACGCGGCGGTGCCGGACGTCGCGGCAAGTTGCGGGATTGCCGCCGCCGTGACCAGCGCCGCGCCGGTGACGTTCGTGTCGAACACCCGACCCCATGTTTCAGCGTCTGTATCCACGAGACGAGCCAGCGGGCCGATGGCCGGCGTATAGACGAGTGCGTCGATCCCGCCGAGGCCGGACGCCGCGTCGTCGATCGCCGACCGGCAAGAGGACTCGTCGGTGACGTCGCACTCGATCGCGAGCGTCCCGGGACCGGCTTCGCCCGCCGCGGCCTCGAGGCGCTCTCGGCGCCGCGCCAGCATCGCCACGTGCGCGCCGCGCCGGGCGAGCCCGATCCCGATGCACCGCCCGAGCCCGCTCGATCCGCCGACGACCACGGTTCGCATGCTGTCGACCCTCCCGCGTCAGTGACGCAGATGTTAGAGACCTGACCTAGCGTCCTCGGCATGGCTACTCCGCAGCTCTCGATCATGCTTCGTACGTACGCAGCCGCGGACCCCGGGACGTGGCAGCCGGTCCTCGACACCGCGCGCGCGGCGGACGCCGCGGGCGTCGACCGCGTGCTGGTGTCGGACCACGTCGTGTTCGGCGAGCACTTGGACGCGTACGGTCGGCCCGAGACCGGCGGCGTGATGGGTGGCAAGCAGCCGACCGGCCCCGACGGCCACTGGCTCGAGCCGCTGACGACGCTCTCGGTGTTGTGCGGCATGACGTCGCGCGTCCGGCTCGGCACGAACATTCTCATCGCCGCGCTGCGCCGCCCAGTTGTGCTCGCGAAGACCGCCGCGACGCTCGACGTGCTGTCGGGCGGCCGGCTCGATCTCGGCGTCGGCATCGGCTGGCAGCGCGAGGAGTACGAGGCCGCAGGCCTCGACTACGGCACTCGAGGACGCCAACTCGACCGCACCCTCGAGGTGTGTCGGACGCTCTGGCGGGAGCCGCGTGCCACGGTCGATCTCGACGGACTCGCGTTCGAGGCGATTCACATGATGCCGAAGCCGGTCCAGCCGGGTGGCGTGCCGCTCTGGGTGAGCGGCCGCGTCAATGAGCGAGTGGCGCGGCGACTGGCACGCTTCGGCTCTGGCTGGATCCCGTGGGGTGAAGATGCAGCCGATCTCCCGACGAGCATCCCGCGAATGCGCGACGCCGTGGCAAATGCGGGCGGGGACGCGGACGCGTTCCAGGTTGCCGGAAACCTGTCGGTCGTGCACACGGAGGATCGGACCATCGATCCCGAGCGCACGATGGCCGACGTTCCGCAGCTCGTCGCGGCCGGCGTCACGGATTTCCGCGCCTTCGTGAAGGCTCCCGGTACGTTCGACGAAGCCCTCGCGTCTCTGAGCGCGATCGTCGACGTCTTTCGGGTGGCCGCACACTGACGCGCTCGGACGCCCCGAGGATCGTCAGCTCGGGCCGCGACTGACCCGAGCGAAACGACGTCAGCCGCAGGTCGGCAGCGGCTGAGGTGGTGGGTTCGAGAAGTTCAGGTGCTCGAGTTGGCCCGGGTCGGCGATCGGCGTCTCGAACACCGGCAACGGGCCGTCCGGGTCGTTGATCGTCGTTCCTCCGCTGGCGAGGAAGGTCGCGACTTGCATCTGAGCCGGCTGCCGGCCGGTCAGCCTGGGATCGATCAGGAACCCGTGCGGGTTGCAGTCCTTCGTCGGCGTCTCGTCGTTGCGGTAGTAAGTCGTGACGCCTTGGAGGCCGCCGGCGCGCATGAGCGTCGCGCTCGTCGGGTTCGGGACCGTCTGATCGCCGAACGCGAATTGGTACAGCACCTTCTTTCCGTTCGGCTGCAGTAGTGGCGCGAACGCCTCCGGGCTTCCGAGGCGCTCGATCCAGTTGTCGCGCGCCATTGCCTGCTGGATCGCGATCGCGCCCGCGGCCGGGTTCGTCACCGGCGGATCGACGTAGAGCGGTGTCGACTCCTGGAAAGCTTCGGGTGGCCCACCCGGCGGTCCGTTGTACAGGGACGGCTCTCGGTGCTCGAGCTCCGTCCCGACTTGATCGCGGAAGCCGGGCGACAGTCTGGCGATGTCGACGATCGGGCCGCCCGGGACGTTCAATACGCCCGCGGTCAGCTGCGGGTCGGTGGCCATCGCCATGGTGCCGTAGATGCCGCCCAGGCTCTGCGCGTAGTACGTGATGTTCGTGCGCGACAACGACCCGGACCCTGGAACGTCGAACCCGCCACCCCCGCCGTAGTCGTGCTGGAGCGCCCGAACCAGCGAGACGTTGTCGAGCGTGGTTTGACGCAACCCGTCCCGAAGCGCGATGCCCGCCATCGAGTCGGGCTGGCCCTTCGCGCTGACGCCTTCCTCGTCCGTGATCGTGCCGTCACCGTTGACGTCGACGCCTCGTCCGTGCGAGTCGATCGTCACGGAACCTGGCGGGATCGTGCGTGAGATCGTGACCGAGCTGTTGGGGCCGTACGCGTGTCCGACGGGATCGATCGAAATGGTCGCGATCCCTTTCTTGAGATTCTCGTCGGACGCGAGGAACACGTCGTACTTAGAGCGTGTGATGCCGGGGCCGAAGATCGCGACCGGCCAACCCCCAGGGGGCGGTGTTCCCGTCGGCGTGACCAGCGCGAACCCGACTCGTTCGGCGCGTACAGCCGCGGGGCCGGGGCCGCCCGTCGGGGGCGTCGAGATGGTGCGCGAGCTCGCATCGAGCCATTGGGGAGCGTCGAAGGAGCCGAACGCGTACGTTCCGGCATTCGAGACTCCCGGCAGGGCGCTGTCGAAAACCTGCTCGGTCTGCGTCTTGCCGCTTCCGATGTCCTCCGTCCGCGTCATTCCGACGACCGGGACGATGGTTGCCGCCGAGTACGCGGCCGGTTGATGGGTGCCGTCCTGATCGAGACTGAGGCCGCGGTCGGCGATGCCGGCGCTCGTGTAGGCCGAGCCGTCGTCGATCTGCTGTCGCATTCGGGTGAGCGCGCGGGTGGCGCTCATGGTCGTGAACGTCGACGCGCCCGTCTGACCGTTGACGGACGGCGTTACGACGAGCCTGTATTCGGTCGCCTCGTGGAGCTGCTGCTTCGGATGGGCGTACAGGGTTGTCGTCGATCCGTCCCAGACGAGTCGGTTCACGCCGATGCGGGCGCCGCCTCCGGTCGGTTCCACGTAGACGCTGTCGTCGGTCACCTTCGCGACGTCGATGGCGCCGGAGAAGTGCACCGAGATGGCGGGATCGAGATCGAAGCCGTCGAGCTTGTCGATGAGCGCGATCTCGTCGCATTCAGACTTGTTCGCCACGCAGTCCGCGGGCTTGGGTAGATCGACGCGCTTGCCTGTCGCCTGGGCGGGGTCGGGGACGGTGAGCCCGTCGCTGGGAAACAGCGTCAGCGGCGGCGGGTTCCCGTTCGGCGGCGTGGGCACGCACCCGGCACCGACGACCAGGACGACGGCAGCGAGCGCCGCGAGCCCCCAAAACCGTCGCATTCGCCCCATTCTACACGAATCGGGCGGCCGACGCACCGCTGAGCCCGGGTGATCTCCTACGGATGAATGTCCAGGGCGACGATGTGATCGTTCGCGGTGAACTCGAAATGGAATGTCAGCCGCACGGGGCTGCCCGGAAAGTCACCCGCGATGTCGACGTGCGCGTCGTGGCCTGAGTCGGCGGCCACGATGTCATGGACGGTGTACGCGACTCGCGGCACTTCGGTGCGCCAGGTTCGGATGTCGTCGATTCCCCTCCGCCGGACGCCTTCGTCCTCGACGGTGGCGTCTTCGGTGAACTGGGCGAAGTACGACCCCGTGTCGGCTTGGGATGCAAGGTCGAAGTAGCGAGTGACTTCCGCAAGACGGTGCGAACTCGATAAGCGGGACTCCTCGATAGGCTCGAGAGATGGCAGGGCCGGTCCTCTTCGTGGTCGATCACGACGTGAACTCGCTGCGCGAGCTGCTCGCGGACCTCACACGGCGCTATGGCAACGATTTCACCGTGAAAGGCAACAGCTCGCCCGAGGCCGCGCTGGCTGCAATGCAGGAGATGGCAAGCAACGACGAGCCGGTTGCGCTGCTGCTCGTGGACGACAGCTCATCCGACTTCCTCGCGCTGGCACACGAGTTGCATCCGCGTGCGAAGCGCGTCCTGCTCGTGGATCGCGACTATTCGTCGACGAGCCCGGCGGTGCAGGCCATGGCGCTCGGGAGCGCCGACTACCACATCGTCCGGCCGTGGTCGGACGACGAGATGATGTACGGCGCGATGAGCGAGTACCTCTCTTCGTGGACGAAGGAACAGGACCCGAACTTCGAGCTGTTTCGGATCGTCGCGGAGGAGGGCGACAGACGCGTGCTCCAACTGCGCGACGTCATGACGCGCTTCAGCATGCCGTTCGGTTTCTATCCCGTCGAGAGTGAAGCCGGACGGCACTTGCTCGACGAGGCCGGGGTCGACGCGTCGCGCCTCCCGGTCGTGATTCGTTACGACGGCCAGGTCATCGTCGACCCGAGCCTGCCTGATCTCGCCCGCGCCGTCGGCGTCAGCGTCAAGAATGATGTCGACACGTGCGAGGTCGCCATCGTCGGCGCGGGACCGGCGGGCCTGACAGCCGCCGTCTATGCCGCGTCCGAGGGGCTCGAGACGGTGCTGCTGGAGCAGGTGCTCTCGGGCGGGCAGGCGGGGACGAGCCCCCTCATCAGGAACTACCCAGGGTTTCCGCACGGCATCGGCGGCGGGCTGCTCATGGAGCGAACCTGCGAGCAGGCATGGCTGATGGGCGCGCACATCGTCTTCGCACAGCAGGCGGTTGCCCTCCAACGGGTCGGCGACCGTCGGGTGGTGCGTCTGCTCGACGGCAGCGAGGTGTCCGCGCGGGCGGTCGTGATCGCGACCGGGATCGAGTGGCGGCGGCTCGGCATCCCGGCTCTCGAAGCGCTCGTGGGGTCCGGCGTCTTCTACGGCGCGGCCGTGAGCGAGAGCCGAGCGATGCAAGGCCAGGACGTCTTCATCGTCGGCGCCGGGAACTCAGCCGGTCAGGCGACCTTGCATCTCGCCAAGCACGCTCGCACGGTGACGCTCATCATTCGGGCCGGCAGCTATGCCGAGTCGATGTCGAGTTACCTCGTGCGCGCCATCGAGTCGACGCCGAACGTCGTCCTCCGGCACCGCACCGAGGTGGTCGACGGCGGTGGCGACGGTCGTCTCGAGCACCTCACCCTCGCCGATCGGGCGCGGGATGCCGTCGAAGAGGTTCCTGCGGCCGCGCTGTTCATCATGATCGGCGGTGAACCGCACACGCAGTGGTTGCCCGACGAGGTCGAGCGCGATGCGCACGGCTATCTCGTGACGGGTCGAGATGTCCTCGAGCAGCCTGGCACACGCTGGGAGCATGACCGTGACCCCTTGCCGCTCGAGACGAGCATGCCCGGCGTCTTCGCTGCCGGGGATGTGCGACAAGGCTCGATCAAGCGCGTCGCCTCCGCCGTGGGCGAAGGAGCGACCGTAGTGCGCCTCGTGCACGAGCACCTGCGCGAAGCCGAGCCCGCGCGCATGGCGGATTAGCCAGCAGGCCGCGGATCAGGATTCGCCGGTGCGAGAAAGGGAGCCCGGCCGAAGCCGAGCTCCCATTTCGTGTGCCTCCAGGGCCGTCAGGCCAGGCGGCGATAGATGGTCTGCGTCGTGAGCGACGGCTCTTCGGCGTACACGCCTGCAGTCGCCTTGTCGACGAATTTCGCCCAACTCTCGTCACCGGCCAGCGCCTGTTGGGCCGCTTCGAGCGCCTGCACGTTCTCGTACCCGCTCGCCCAGGCGACGCCGCCGTAGTTCCCGGTCACGTCGGCGAGGAAGAGCGACGGTGTGCTCATGATCTTCTCGGCACGTTGCGCGAGCTCGATCCCGGCCTCCAGACCGCGAGCGACGTTCCCGGTTGCGCACACGGCGCGCACCACGGTGACGTACTCGATCTGACGAGCCGGGTCCGGTGCTCCGTAGACGACCTGCGCCAAGCTGTCGGTCGCGCCGCCGACGGTCATCGCAGCGCCCTTGTCGGTGGCGGCTACGAATGCATCGTCGGCCTGCAACTTGTCACCGGCCGCTTCCAACGCCGGGAGATCGGGCACGAACGTGCTCCAACCGACCGCGCCCACTTGTGGTGAGTACACCTCCATGTACAGGCTCACCTGCAGGCCGGTGATCTGGTTCACTCTCTCGGTCTGTCCGAGCGCCCACTCCATCTGCTCACGCGTCTTGCCAGGCCCGAAACGGATCTGACGATTGAACAAGTACATCGCTGCCTCAATCTGCCCCCGAAGCCTCCCAAGCCCGATCAGAGACCGTTCCCGTTCGGGGACGAGGGAAGAGCGGTCTCTTCGCCGAGGGTCCCAGGTGCCCATCGGCAGCGCAAGGCGTCGGCCCTTTCGTCCCGGTACGCGCGCGTCCTTCCTGGGCTGAAATAGTCGAATGTCTGACAGAGAGCGTTCTGAGCCGACGGACGCGAAGACGCGGGCAGGCTCGACCGGGCTGTTCTTCGTCGTGCCGCTGTTTCTCTCCGTCGCGCTCGGCCTGTCCGCGATCGCGACGGGCGTCCCCTCCCGCGTCTCCCAGCGTCGCCGGCGCGGGTGGCAGAATCGCGCGCGTGGGCAGGAGGGTGTTGTTCACTTCGCCCGCCGGGCTCGGCCACATTCACCCGATGGTGCCGCTGGCTCGGGCGATGGTCGCCCGTGGGGACGAAGTCTTGTGGGCGGTTCCGGCTGACGGGGTTGACCACGTCGAGCGGACGGAGATCCGTGCCGTGTCTGTCGCCCCCGCCGGGCTCACGAGCGTGACGGACGTCCGACAGCGCTATCCCGAGCTCGACACGCTCCCTCCGCTGGAGGTGGGCGACGTCATGTTCGGGAAGTTGTTCGGAGCCATCACAGCGCCGCACATGCTCGCCGGGTTGGCACCGGTGGCGGTGGAGTGGCGGCCGGAGCTCGTGGTGGCCGACGCCGCCGAGTTCGCCGGGCACATCATGGCGGCGGAGCTCGATGTGCCGAGCGTGACGAAGGGCTTCGGGCCGCTGCTCCCCGAGCGGCGGGTGGCCGCTGCCGGTGCCGAGGTCGCGCCGCTGTGGCGGTCGCGAGGATTGGAACCCCCGCCGTTCGGGGGCGCCTACGAGACCCTGTATCTCGATATCTATCCGCCCGGTCTGCAGCCGGCGGCCGCGGCCCACGTGCCCCGCCGCCAGCTCTTGCGTCCCGTCACCGACGACGGCGCGCTCGAGGCCTCGTCGTCGGTTCCGTTGCCGGACGGACGGCCCGACGCGCCGCTCGTGTACGTGACCATGGGCACCGTGTTCAACGACCCGCAGCCGCTCCGCCTAGCAGCTGAGGCGCTGCGCGACCTCGACGTCCGCGGACTCGTGACGGTCGGCCCGCAGACAGACCCAGCCGTCGTCGGGGCGCAGCCGGCGCACGTCCGCGTCGAGCGGTACGTGCCGCAGACTCTCGTGCTCCCTCACTGCGACGTGATCGTGTCGCACGCGGGGTCGGGGACAGTGCTGGCAACGCTCGCGCTCGGGTTGCCGCAAGTCTGCCTGCCCCAGGGCGCGGACCAGTTCCTCAACGCCGCTGCCGTCTCGTCAGCGGGAGTGGGGATCTCGTTCATGCCGGGCGAGCGGGACGCGGACGCGGTGCGGGAGGCCATCGTTCGCGTCCTCGATGACGCGTCGTTCCGCGAAGCCGCCGGCCGCGTCAGGTCCTCGATCGCTTCGATGCCGTCACCCGACGATGTCGCCGAGCGCTTGGAGGCGTTGCCATAGCTCGTCCGTATGGCGCGCTTATGTCGTCGGACGGAGCAGCACCTTCACCGCGCCGGTCTGCTTCACCCGTGCGATCGTCGAGATGGCGCGCTTCCATTCGGACAGCGGAAAGCGGTGGGTGATCATCGGCGTCAGGTCGAGCCCCTCGGCGACGAAGTCGAAGTAGTGCTCGAACGCGTGCTTGCGCACCCCACGGACCTCTTCGATCCCGAACGCGTTCGAACCGATGACGCGCAGTTCCTTGAAGTACAACGGCGTCCACTCGAAGCGCTTCGGCGTCTCCACACCACTGACGACGAGGGTGCCTCCCGTCGCGAGGACGCGTAACGACGTCTCGATGGTCTCCGGGCTGCCGATGGTGTCGTAGACGACGGCCGGTCCGTCCTGCAGCCACGCTCGCTTGTTCCAGGGCACGAGTGGGCGTGCCCCGACCCGGCGCGCGACGTCCTGCACCAGCTCCTTGGGCTCCGACGGGAGCACCGCGTGTGCACCCATCTTCTCTGCGATCTCGGCACGCGGGCCGGGCCGGCTCGCCACCCAGACCTCGACGTCGGGGTAGAGGTGGCGCAGCAGGCCGACGGCCGCGTCCGCCAGCGTCCCGCTGCCGTACACGAGCGCCGGCTTCGACGGCTCAGGCGGGTGCAACAAGATCGTGCGCAGCGACACGCTGGCCGGATCGGCGAGCACGGCGGCGTCGTCGCTGATGGTGTCGGGTACTCCGAAGAGCTGCCCCTCGTGGGCGCTGAATCGCTCGGCATGCGCGCCGGGCGCGGATGCGCAGTTCCCGAGGTGGAGCGCGGCGGAGAGCGAGCCGCGGTCGAAGTTGCGGCACCACGGGTAACGCCCCTCCGCGCACGCCACGCAAGGCGGGTCGATCCCGCGCGGAAGGCACGACAGCCAGGGGTTGACCACGACCCGCGCTCCCGTGTCGTGCCGCTGGGCGACGGCTTCGTGGCCGAGCACGTGCGGAAACGACAGCAAGGCGGTCAGCGGGTTGTCGAGCGCGCCGTGCAAGAAGATCTCTTTGGCGTCAGAACCGCAGATGCCGCTCACTGTGGTGTTGCACAGCGCCCAGTCGGCTGACGGTGGTGTCGGCTCGGGCACGTCGCGCAAGCCGGTCGGCGCGGCCCTGGTGGTATAGGCACGCCTCGTCACGCGTCCGCCGACGAACGCGAGCGCTTCGCGAGGGAGACTGTGGCGGAACACGAGCGCCTTCACGGGCACATCCGACTCATGGCGCACATGCCGCGATTGTGTCGTACAGCCCACACCTTGTCGCCTTGCGACGTTCTCCGAGGATCACCCTGCTGGGGTGATGCACGCGTGCACTCACCGTCGCACCATATGGCTGAGGGTGGGTAGTCATCAGGCCGTCGATCAGGGGTGACGCAGGAGGGAGTTCCCGATGGCGAAGCCGCCCACGGCGAGAGGGACACCGCGCCCGGCCGCGAAGCGCGCTGGTGCTCGGGGCAAGGCGGGCTCGGCGAAACGGGGTGTTGCTGCGCTCGAGCGCGTCTCGGGTGCCGCGGCTGCGAAGGGGTCGTTGGGTGGCGCGTCGGGAGCCGTCGACCGAGCGGACCGCATGAGTGCCGGTCGTGCGCTGCGCAAGGAGGTGCCTCGCAGCAGTCATGGTGACTGGGAGGCAGCTGCGGATCGGCCCGACCCGGTGGGCCTACTGGTGGCACAGGGCGAGAGCCGGGTGTCCGAGCTGTTGCCGATCCGGTACGGGCGGATGGCCGAGTCGCCGTTCGGCTTCTACCGTGGCGCAGCGGCAGGCATGGCCGCCGACCTGGCGTCCACACCCAGCACCGGGATCGTGGTGCAGCTGTGCGGCGATGGTCACCTGGTGAACTTCGGCGGGTTCGCCACCCCCGAACGCAGGTTGATCTTCGACGTCAACGACTTCGACGAGACGTTGCCGGGACCGTGGGAGTGGGATCTGAAGCGCCTCGGTGCGAGCTTCGCGGTCGCGGCTCGGTCAAAAGGCCTCTCCGACGACGTCGGTCAGACCGCGGTCTTGCGCATGACGGTGAGCTACGCGGGCTTGCTGGCGGACTTCGCGACGATGCCCACGCTGGACGCCTGGTATTGGAGCGTCGACATCGACAGGGTCGAGGCCTTGGCGGCCGCGGTTGGCAACGCCAAAACCCGGGGCCGCTTCGATCAGGCCGTCGCGCGGGCGCATGCGCACGACAATTTGCAGGCCGTGAACAAGCTGACCGCGGTGGTCGACGGTCATCGACAGATCGTCGACCAGCTTCCGTTGATCGGTCATGTCGCCGGCGATGACGAGCTCGACCGGATGCAAATGTTGCTCGACGGATACCGCGCGAGTCTTCCCGACGACGTCGGCCAGCTCCTGGACCGGTTCACGTTGGCAGATGCTGCCCGCAAGGTTGTGGGCGTCGGGAGCGTCGGGACCCGCTGCTGGATCGCGCTGCTGGAAGGCGGCGGGGACGACGACCCGATCATCCTCCAGATCAAGGAAGCCCAAGCCTCGGTGCTCGAACCCCACGTCGGACGTTCCACCTATAGGAACCATGCCCGCCGTGTCGTCGAGGGGCAACGCCTCATGCAAGCCGCCAGCGACTTGTTCCTCGGATGGACGCACGACGAGACGTCCGGTGTCGACTACTACTGGCGCAACCTGCGCGACATGAAGGTGTCCGCCGACGTCAACGCCCAGCCGACCAACGCGTTCCTGGCCTACTCGGACCTGTGTGGAGCGACCATGGCGCGTGCGCACGCGCGTTCCGGCGACGCGGCGGCTATCTCCGGCTACCTCGGCAAGGGCGACGTGTTCGGCAACGCGCTCGGCCGCTTCGCCGCTGCGTATGCCGATCAGAACGCGCGCGATCACGCGGCGCTCGTCCAGGCGATCAAGGACGGCCGGGTGCCGGCTGAGGCCGGCCTGTGAACGAGGGCCTCGAGGAGTAGCGCATGTCCGAGACAGCTGAAGCAGCGGACCCGGCACGCGTCGACGCGATCGGTAGCCGCTTCATGATCCGGTTCGAACAGGACACGCTGAAGCAGCGGCCACTTTGGACGCGTGTGATCATCGAGTTCCTCGGCACGGCCCTGCTTGTCACGGTGGCGGCGGGCGCCGGGGTCATCAACCGTTACGCCGGTGGCAACACCATCTCTCGTACTGCGGCTGTCGTGGCGCCGGGGGCGCTCGTGATGGCCTTGATCTACGCGTGGGGCCCGTTGTCGGGGCTCCACATCAATCCCGCCGTGACGCTCGCGTTCACGGGGCGCAGGGTGTTCCGAGCCTCCTGGGCGTTGCCTTACATCGTGGCGCAGCTCGCGGGCGCGATACTCGCCGCCCTGTTTCTGCAGGTCATGTTCACGCATGTCGCCGCGGGCGGGAACTACCCGATCAACAAGGCGGGCGGAGACTGGCGCTCGTTCGTGATGGAGATCGTCCTCACCACGATCCTGGTCACCGTGATCCTCAACACTGCGACCGGATACCGCAGCATCGGCCACAACGCCGCACTCGCCGTCGGCGCGACCATCGCCTTGCTCGGCCTCTTCGCCAGCCCCATCAGCGGCGCGTCCATGAATCCCGCCCGCTCGCTCGGCCCCGACATCGTCGCCAACGACTTCACCGGCTGGTGGGTGTACGCCTTTGCCCCTCTGATCGGCGCCACGATCGCGGTGATGCTCGTCGGCCTCGTTCGCGGCCTTCCCGACAAGGAAGAGCGCGAGGCGGCCGAAGGCGGCGCACTGCCGCTCTCGACCCAGCAGAAAGCCCCCAACTAGCACGCGCGCTCGCGCGACCGCTCAACGGACCGCAGCTCGGCTCCGGCCCCCGCGCAGGGTCTGCCGGCCGAGTGGGAGCATGGGAGATGCCGAAAATCTTCCACTACGTCCCGCATCCGCACATCGAACGCCGCAAGACGCAGCATCCGCCGAAAGTCGCGGACCAGCACGCCAAGAGCGGTCCATTCACCCGCTTCAACACCTTTCTGGCTCTCAAGATCACCGCGATCGTCGGAACGATGTGGTGCGCGTACGCATTCGCGGCCCTGGCGTTCGTGAGCCTGCCTGACGCGATCAGGGCCGGTACTTCGCCGACGATCACATGGATCGCGCAAACGTTCCTCCAGCTCGTGCTGCTGTCGATCATCATCGTGGGTCAGAACGTGCAAAGCACCGCCGCGGACGCGCGGGCGCAGGCAACGTATGAGGACGCCGACGCGGTGCTGCACACTGCCTTGGAGATCCAGAAGCACATGGAAGCACAGGACCTCGAGATCGAGAAGATCATGTCAGCCATCACGCGGCTGCGAGCGACCTGAGGCGATGAGCCGCCCGACACTCATTCGCGCTGTCATGTCATCCTGTTCGGGCGATGACGGCCCTCCCGGTTCAGCCGAAGCTGGGTACGAGCAACCGGGACTACGACCTCTGCGCGAAAGCGCCTGCCGGCCGCGTGGATGAGTGAGGGAGACCGCGATGGCCAAGACGACGACGAGGACGTCCGGCACGAAGGCGAAGCGGGCACGAGTCGCCCGGCTCGACCCGGCGTCGGCTGCCGCCATGGCGGCGGAGGTGTTGGGCGGCAAGCCGGGAACGATCGATCGCGCCGACCGCATCGCGGCGGGTCGCGCACTGCGCAAGGACGTTCCGCGAGACGCTCATGGCGACTGGCAGCCGGCGCCGGATCGGCCCGACCCGGTGGCGGTGCTGGAGGCGCAGGGTGAGAGCCGGCTGCCCGAGCTTCTGCCGATTCGTTACGGGCGGATGGCGGAGTCGCAGTTCGGCTTCTTCCGTGGAGCGGCGGCAGGCATAGCCGCAGATCTGGCTTCCACGCCGAGCACCGGGCACACGGTGCAGATTTGCGGCGATGCGCACCTGGTGAACTTCGGCGGGTTCGCCACCCCGGAACGCCGGTTGATCTTCGACGTCAACGACTTCGACGAGACCCTGCCGGGGCCGTGGGAGTGGGATCTGAAGCGCCTGGGCGCAAGCTTCGCGGTCGCGGCGCGGGCGAAGGGCCTTTCCGACGACGTGGGCCGGACCGCGGTCTTGAGCATGGTGTCGAGTTACAGGGACTTGCTCACTGGCTTGGCAACCACACCCACCCTCGACGCCTGGTGCTGGAGCATCGACACCGACGTCGTCGTGGCAGTAGCGGAAGCGAAGGGTGATGCAGACACCCGCCGCATGCTCGACCGCGGTATCGCCCGGGCGCACGCGCACAGCAACCTGCAGGCCGTGAACAAGCTCACCACGATCACCGACGGGCGTCGTCGGATCGTCGACCAGCCTCCGTTAGTGGGTCATGTCGGGGGCGACGATCAGCTCGACCGGATGCAGGCGCTGCTCGACGGATATCGGGCAAGCCTCCCCGATGACGTCCACCACCTTCTGGACCGGTTCACGTTGGTGGATGCTGCTCGGAAGGTTGTGGGGGTCGGCAGCGTCGGGACCCGTTGCTGGATCGCGCTATTGGAAGGCGGCGGGCACGATGATCCGCTCATCCTGCAGATCAAGGAAGCGCAAGAGTCGGTGCTCGAGCCGCACCTCGGGCGCTCCGCCTACGACAACCACGCCCGACGCGCCGTCGAGGGGCAGCGGTTCATGCAAGCCGCCAGCGACATGTTCCTCGGATGGACCCACGACGACACTTCCGGTGTCGACTACTACTGGCGCAACCTGCGCGACATGAAAGTGTCGGCCAACGTCAATGCCCTGACGACGAACGCGTTTCTTTCCTACGCGGAGCTGTGCGGCGGAACCCTCGCGCGCGCCCACGCCCGCTCCGGCGACGCCGCGGGCATCTCCGGGTATCTCGGCAAAGGAGACGCCTTCGGCAAAGCGCTGGGCCGCTTCGCCACCACGTACGCCGATCAGAACGCTCTCGACCACGAAGCGCTCGTCCAGGCGATCAAGGACGGGCGGGTGCCGGCCGAGCCCAACGTGTAAATCGGCAACCCCCTCTCATGGATTACAGCCGGTTGTCGATGCCTCTCGGTGAAGCCATGTTCACCCAGCGCTCGATCCGACGGTTCAAGCCCGACCCGATACCGCTCGCGGACGTGCAGCTCATTCTGGAGGCGGCGTCAAAGGCACCCAACGGAGGGAACCAGCAGGTGGCGCGGTTTCTCGTCCTGAACGATCGCGCTGCCATCCGGAAGTTCGGTGCGCTCTATCACGAGGCGTGGTGGGCGAAGCGGCGCGACGAGGGGTTCCACCAGTGGGAGGATCTCCCGCGCAGGTTCCATGCCGCGGCCGGACTCGCCGACGCGATGCCGAACGTGCCCTGCATCGTGTTCGCGTTGGCGCTGCACAACGGTCCGGCCGACTCCGTCGTACCGGCCGTCCAGAACCTGATGCTCGCGGCCCGCTCGCTCGGGATCGGCTCGGTGCCGACGACGCTCCATCCTTCCGCCATGGATCGCTTCCACGGGATGTTCGACATCCCCGACGACGTCGGCTTCCATTTCTGCGTCCCGCTCGGCTACCCGCAAGGCAACTTCGGCCCGAACGTTCGCAAGCCCACGTCGGAGACGACCTTCCTCGACCGGTGGGGCGCGCCGGTTCCTTGGACCTGACGCTCCGCCCGGCTAGTGGTGGAAGCTCTCGTGAGGTGTCTGGGGGAGGGGTGCCCGGAGCTTTTCGAGGATCGCCACGTGAGTCTTCAGGTCGGTGACGAGGAGGTCCGCCAGGTCGTGTGACATCCCGTTCCGGATCACGATCCGGAGCGCGGCAATGTCCTGACGGTTCTCGGGGAACGTGTACGCGGGGACGAGCCAACCGTTCTCCCGGAGGCGCGCCGATACGTCGAACACGGTGTACGGGCCTGCGCTGTCCTTGAGGACGAAGGCGAACACCGGCAGCTCGCTCCCGTCGGTGAGCAGCTCGAACGGTCCCATCTTGCCGATGGCATCAGATGCGTACCGGGCGACGTCCCGGCTCGTCTGTTGCACCTGCCGGTAGCCGTCGAACCCCAGCCGGAGAAAGTTGTAGTACTGGGCCGCGACCTGGTTGCCGGGTCGAGAGAAGTTCAGCGCGAACGTGGGCATGTTGCCGCCGAGGTAGTTCACGTTGAACACGAGGTCGTCGGGGAGTGCGTCGCGGTCGCGCCAGACGATCCATCCCACGCCGGGGTACACGAGCCCGTACTTGTGGCCAGAGGCGTTGATCGACTGGACGCGGGGGAGGCGGAAGTCCCACTCGAGCTCGCGGTCGATGAACGGCGCGATGAACCCTCCCGACGCCGCGTCGACGTGGACGGGAACGTCGAGCCCGGTCTCGGCCTGGAGCCTGTCGAGCGCGGCGCAGATGTCGGCGACGGGCTCGTAGCAACCGTCGAACGTCGATCCCAGCACGGTCACGACGCCGATCGTGTTGTCGTCGCAGTGTTCCGCCGCTTGCGACGCAGTGAGGTGGTACGTGTCGCCTTCCATGGGGACGAGGCGAGCTTCGACGTCCCAGTAACGACAGAACTTCTCCCAACAGATCTGCACGTTGGAGCCCATGACCATGTTCGGTGCGTCCGTGGGCTTGCCGAGGTTGCGTTGCCGTTCCCGCCACCGCCATTTGAGGGCCATCCCGCCGAGCATCGCCGCTTCGCTCGACCCCGTCGTCGACGTCCCGGTGGCCTCGTCGTCGGCGGGTGAGCTCCAGAGCCGGCTCAACATGTTCACGCATCGCTGCTCGAGCTCGGCGGTGCGTGGGTACTCGTCCTTGTCGATCATGTTCTTGTCCATGGTCTCCGCCATCAGCTGCGCGGCCTGGGGCTCCATCCAGGTCGTCACGAACGTGGCGAGGTTGAGCCGGGCGTTGCCGTCGAGCATCAACTCGTCCCGCACGTATTGGTATGCCGTGTCGGGGGCCATCTCGAGATCCGGCATGCTGTGACGGGGTGCCCGGAGCGCCTCACCGGGGCGTGCGTACATGGGGCTGAGCATGAGAGGTGTGAGGTCCTCGACGAGCTTGCGGTGTAGAGCCACAGGGGAACTCCTTTCGGCGGGCCTTGGTCGGGGGCAGACCCGGGGAGATCTCACGATCCTCGCCACCGGCGCCGAGCGCATCGGCCAGAGTGGGTGATTCCGCCGCGACCGCCGCCCGCGGCGACTGCCGCCCGCCGCCAGCTCGCGGGTCAGCAGTCCCGCTGGATCTCGTAGACGTCGAAGGCTCTCGTTTCCCTGATCTCGTCGACGCCGACGCGGTTCGCGTCACACCCGTCCAGCCCGTGCTTGTTCAGGTCGCGTAACAGCTCGTGCTCGTTCGTGCGCCACTCGCGGTCGTAGGTGCGGAAGATGATGACGTAGTCGACCCGACGCTTCCTCAGGAACTGCGAGTACCTCGTGCCGTCCGGCCAATTGTTCCGGGCGATGCTCTCCGGGAAGAACTCGGAATCGAGCCGCGCGTCGTGCTGCACCAGCTGGTACATCCCGATCTTGCCGTCGTGGGCTCGCAGGATGCGGTACGTCGCACCTCGATCGAACTCGTCCGACTTGATGAAGGTCAGCAGCTGCGTGTCGGGCTTCCGGTTGAGCGCGCCCCACGAGTACTCGGCTTCGAGCGGTCCCGCGAACGCGATGTTCGAGATCAGCAAGACCGCGCACGCGACAGCGGGAAAGTGCGTGATCACCGCGGACGGCGCTGTGGTCGACTGCTGCCGCCGTTGCACGAAAACCAACGCGATAGGTATTGCCAGCACGAGGATGCGCACTCCGAGCGTGCCGAAGAAGCTCGTCGCGACGACGACAGGGTCGCTGTCCCCGAAGACGGGCGACGCGAAGACGAGCAGCGCAGCCGGAATGGCAGGCACCAACGACGCGGCGTAGTAGCGCAGGAGCCTCCGACGATCCGGCTCCCAGCGCCACCACCACGCGACGAGGACCACGCCCATCGGGAGGACGACCGCGGGATGGGTCGCCTGCCCCAGCCCGGCCAGCACCGCGGCCAGCGCGTACCGCCGCCGGCGCCAGCACGCCACCGCGCCCATCAGCATCGAGGCACCCCAGAGGAACGGGAGCTGGCCGATGATCGACGCCACCACCAGCGCCGGGTTCACCAGGACCGCGGCCGCCCACCATCCCCGTCGCAACTCCGGGAACGCCCAGAACGTCGCGGCGATGAGCCCCACCGTTCCGACGACCAACCACAAGGTCACGATCCAGTCGCCCACGAGCGGACGAAGGAGTGCCGCGCTGAGCCACGGGACGAGCGCGTACGGGAACGCCAGCGCCTTGCCGTGCCCGATCACGGGCATGGACCACGGGATGTGGTGGAAGCGCCAGATTCGATCGCTCACGTACCACACGTGCCCGTAGTTGCTGATCGCGTCGTCGGACACGAACACCGCATTGCGCAAGATCAAGAGCAGGATCACGGCCCAGGCCGCGGCGACGATCCGCAGCACGAGCACCCCCGTGGAACGAGCGCGGCGCGGGCTTTTCACCGAGCCCGCCGGCAGCGTCTCGCCTCCCTGGCCCGGAGTCATGGCCGAAAAGGTATTGCCCAGGTCCGGGCTTCGCAGTGACACCAGGAGACGACGCCCACGCTGGCGGCGTCGTTCTCCTCCCGTTACCTTCTGGCCGTCGGCCACCAGGCTGCGATCAGAGAGTCGGGACCGAGGTGAGCGTGGGAAGGGCGAGGCGACGCGTTCGCGGGCTGGTGCGGGTCACGACCGCCGCTGCGGTCGTCTTCATGGTCTCGGTGTGGATCGCGCTCCCGGTCGGCGCCGGTGACCCGCTCGGCCAGGTCAAGGAGTTCACGGCGGGACTGACCCCCGACAACGGGCCCAACCGGATCGCGGCGGGCCCCGACGGCAACTTGTGGTTCACCGAGCGCGCCAACCCGGCGCGGATCGGCCGGATCACAACGGCCGGGACGATCACCGAGTTCACGACCAACCTGACCCCCGACAGCGAGCCGGTCGAGATCGCGGCGGGCCCGGACGGCAACCTCTGGTTCACCGAGTTCGGCGATCCGGGGCGCATCGGGCGGATCACCCCCACTGGCATGATCGACGAGTTCACGGCCGGTCTGACCCCGAACAGCGGACCGGTCGAGATCGCGGCGGGCCCGGACGGCAACCTCTGGTTCACCGAGGGCAAGAATCCCGGGCGCATCGG
>DASZGY010000072.1:0-45943 GCA_035938395.1 Acidimicrobiia bacterium | reverse complement strand
GTAGGGCTCGGGGATCGGCGCCCACACGAACATCGTCCCCCGGGGCTTCTCGATCTCCCATCCGATCCGGGCCAAGTCGTCCACGAGCGCGTCACGGCGACGCTTGTAGATGGCGTTGACCGCGCGCGGGTAGTCGGGGGCCTCGTTCATGGCGACGATCGACGCGATCTGAATGGGTTGGAACGTGCCGTAGTCGAGGTAGCTCTTCAGCTTGCCCAGCGCCGCCACGACCTCCTCGTTCCCGACCAGGAACCCCATCCTCCATCCCGCCATGGAGAACGACTTCGTCAGCGTGTACAGCTCGACGGCGACGTCGGTGGCACCGGGCACCTGCAGGACCGAAGGAGGGTCGTAGCCGTCGTAGCCGAGGTCCGCGTACGCGAAGTCGTGCACGAGCAGCACGTCGTGCTGCTTCGCGAACTCGACCATGCGCGTCATGAACTCGAGGTCGACGCACGCCGTCGTCGGGTTGTGGGGGAAGGAGAGGACGATGACCCGGGGCCGCGGCCACGACTCCTCCCACTCTTCGAGCAGGTTCGCGAAGAAGTCCTCCTCGGGGCCGAGGCGCACGTAGCGGACCTCGGCACCGGCGAAGATCGGGCCCCAGATGTGGATCGGGTACGACGGGCTCGGGACGAGCGCGGCGTCGCCCGGGCCCAGCAGCGTCCACATCAGGTGCGAGTAGCCCTCCTTCGCCCCGATCGTCGTGCACGCCTGCGTGTCGGGGTCCAGCTCGACGCCGAACCGGCGCCGGTAGAGATCGGTGATCGCGAGACGGAGCTTCGGGATGCCGCGGCTGGCGGAGTACCGGTGGTTGCGGGGGTTGCGAACCGCCTCGCAGAGTTTCTCCACCGCGACCGTCGGCGACGGGATGTCCGGATTGCCGAAGCCGAGGTCGATGACGTCCTCGCCGGCGCGCCGGGCGTCCATCTTCAGCGCGTCGATCGTCGCGAAGACGTACGGCGGGAGAGCGTTGATGCGCCGGAACTCCACGGAACACGACCGTACCAGGCGGTCTTTCCGACCCCGGGTAGGGTTTCGGCGACATGCCCCCCATCGAAGCCGTGCTGGTCGACGTCGGCGGGGTGCTGGTCCTTCCCGACCACGATCGCATGGCCGGCGCGTTCGAACGTGCGGGAGTGCGAGTCGACCGGGACCGACTCGACCGCTCGCACTACGCCGGCGTCGCCGCGCTGACCGAGTTCACCGAGGGAGACCGCGAAGTCTGGGTCGCCTACAACCGCGCCTACGCGCGTGCCTGTGACACGCCCGAGGACGCGCTCGACGACGTGGTCGAGCACCTGCTGAACGAATTCGCGACCGGCGACGTATGGAGACGCGTCGTCCACGGGTCCGTCGACGCGCTCCGGAGGTTGGGCGCGCTCGGCATGCGCCTCGCGATCGTGTCGAACGCGGACGGTGACGCCGAGCAGCGCCTGCGGGACGACACCATCTGCCAGGTCGGGCCGGGGCGAGGCGCGTCGGTGGAGGCGATCTTCGACTCGACCGTGGTCGGCGTCGCCAAACCGGACCCGCGCATCTTCGAGCTGGCGCTCGAGGCGCTCGCGGTGCCGGCCGCCCGGGCCATCCACGTGGGCGACACGCCCGGCGCCGACGTGGTCGGCGCCCGCGCCGCCGGCGTGCACCCGGTGCTCGTGGACCCGTACGACTTCCACTCCGAACTCGACGTCGAGCGCGTCACCTCGTTGCTGGACGTCGTCGAGCTCGTCCGGACGCGTCAGCCCGCCTGATCCACGCGCTCACCATCGCCTCGAGCGGGGTCTGTCCTTCTGGCGCGTCAGCTCGCTTCGACGGCTGTGAACTTCACCGGCATGTGCTTGATGCCGTTGATGAGGTTCATGTGCAGCCGCTCGACGGGACCGGTGAGCTCCATGTCGGGCAGGATGCGGCGCAGCTCCTCGAACATGCAGTTGATCTCGTAGCGGGCGAGGTTGGCGCCGAGGCAGAAGTGCGGGCCGCGGCCACCGAAGGCGACGTGCTCGTTCGGCGCGCGGTCGATGTCGAACGTGTGCGGGTCCGGGAACTGGTCCGGATCGCGGTTGGCCGCCGGGTACCACAACGTGATCTTGTCGCCGTCCTTGATCGGGACATCTCGGATCTCGGTGTCACGCGTCGCGGTACGGCGGAAGTAGTTGACAGGGCTGACGAAGCGGAGCATCTCCTCCACCGCCGGCTCGAGCACGTCCGGTTCGCGCAGGAACTGCGCCCGCTGGTCGTCGTGCTCGAGGAGCGCGAGGGTCCCGCCCGTGATCAGGTTGCGCGTCGTCTCGTTGCCCGCCACCGCGAGCAGCAGGAAGAAGACGTTGAACTCGAGGACGTCGAGTTTCTCGCCGTCGACCTCTCCGGTGAGCAGCAGCGTCACGATGTCCTCACCGGGGTCGGCGAGGCGCTGATCGGCGAGTCCTTGCGCGTACGCGTACAGCTCCGCCGCGACCTCCATCGGATTGCTGTCGGCGCCGTACTCCGGGTCCTCGGCGCCCACCATGCGGTTCGACCACTCGAAGACCTTGTGGCGATCCTCCTGCGGGACCCCGATCAGCTCCGCGATCACGATCAGCGGGAGGTCGGCCGCCACCTCCGTGACGAAGTCGATCTCGCCCTTGGGCTCGACGCGGTCGACGATCTCCTTCGCCGCCGAGCGCACGTGACCCTCGATGGACCGGATGTGGCGCGGCGTGAACATGCGGCTCACGAGCTTTCGCAGGCGCGTGTGCCGGGGCGGGTCCTGGTTGATCATCATCAGCCGGGTTCCCTCGTCGACCGGCCCCATGAAGGCGCCGCCCGTGTACGAGGAGAACGTCTCGGGGTCGCGCTCGACCGCCATGACGTCGTCCCACTTCGTAAGCGCCCAGAAGCCGGGCCCGTCGAGCTCGGCGTGGTCGACCCAAGCGACGGGATGCTCGCGACGGAGGAAGTCGAAGTAGTCGTGGGGCGGACCCGAGAGGAAGGTCGCGCCGTCGGCCAGGTCCACGTCCGCGATGCGCATCGGGGCAATCTAACCCGCAACCGGCCCCCGTTAGAATCTGTTCTAGTTTCTGCCAGCCGACCCGAGGTGCATCGATGCCCGAGCTGCTCGACCTGAGTACGAAGCACTGCCGCGTCGAGCGCGACGGGCACGTCGTGATCCTCACGATGGACCGGCCCGAGGCGCGCAACGCCCTCAGCCCCGACATGCTCGTGGGCCTCGCCGACGGGTTCGACTACGTCGACCGCGAGCCCGAGGTCCGGGTCGCGATCCTGACCGGCGCCGCCGGCCACTTCTCGTCCGGCGCGGACCTGAAGGCGATGTCGAAGCCGTCGGACAGCGAGCACGTCCGGTCGCGCCTGGCCGAGGAGCCGAACCTCCATTGGAAGGCGCTGCTGCGCGACTACCGGTTGTCGAAGCCGCTCGTCGCCGCGGTCGAGGGATACGCCGTCGCGGGCGGCACCGAGATGCTCCAGGGGACCGACCTTCGCGTCGCCGCCGACACCGCCACGTTCGGTGTGTGGGAAGCCAAGCGCGCGCTCTTCCCCCTCGGTGGCTCTGCCGTGCGCCTCCCCCGCCAGATTCCGTACGCGCGAGCCATGGACATCCTCCTCACGTGCCGGCCCATCCCGGCGTACGAGGCGCTCGATCTCGGCTTGATCAGCCGGGTGGTGCCCGAGGGGCACGCGCTCGCCGGCGCGCGCGCCGTCGCCGACCAGGTGGCCGCGAACGGTCCTCTCGCGTGCCAGGCCATCCTGCGCGCCTGGCGGGAGACCGAGGGCCTCCCGGACGTCGAGGCCATGCAGATCCAGGACAAGATCGGCTGGGAGGTCTTCGCCAGCGAGGACGCCAAGGAAGGCCCGCGCGCGTTCGCGGAGAAGCGTCCGCCGAGCTACAAGGGCAGGTGATGGAGCCGGAAGCGGCGCCACCCGGCGATACCTTCGTCACGAACGGACGCGTCCGACTCGCCGAGGCGGTCAGACACCTCGTCGACGCGACGCTCACCGCCGAGGACGCGTCTTCGGAGAAGCTCGCGAGCGCGGCCAAGAAAGTGGAGCGGATCGCGACCGAGCTGCACGGTCGGGGCGACCTGGGCGCGCGCCCGTCGGGCGTGCGTTCCCGCCAAGAGGAGTCGCACGACGACTACCTGCCTCGCAGCCCGCTCGTCGGTGTCGTGAGCCCGCTCGCGCCGCCGGTCGAATACGAGTACCGCGACGGCCGGCTGTTCGGCCGGGGCGTCTTCCACGCCGCATACGAGGGCCCGCCCGGCTACGTGCACGGCGGATGGATCGCGCTCGGCTTCGACGAGATCCTCGGCATGGCGAACATCGCCAGCGGCCATCCGGGGATGACGGGACGGCTGAGCATCAGGTACCGCCGCCCGACCCCGTTGCACCGCCCGATGGAGTTCGAAGGGTGGACCGACCAGGTCGACGGTCGGCGCGTCGTCACCCGCGGGACCCTGACCGTCGACGGGAGCGTCACCGCCGAAGCCGAGGGGCTGTTCGTCGTGATCGACCTCGACCGCGCGGTCGAGTACTTCGGCGAGCGCGCGTACGAGCGACGACAGGCCGTCGACCCACTGCCCTGATCGGCTTGGTGCACGCGTTTCGGTGACCTGCACGAATACACTTTCCCCGGCAGCGACTGGGGTGGGATGAACCGACGCGAATTTCTCCGGACCGCCGGCCTCGTGGGAGGCGCGGCGGCCATCGGGGGTCCCACCGTCCTCGGGTTCGGAAACTCCTCGAGTGCGACGTCGCGCGCGCCAACGCTCGGCGGGCCGCACGTACCGGCCAACAGCATCCTGAACTCGCCCGCGGCGGAATGCCCGATCGACACGATCCTGGTGCTCACGATGGAGAACCGGTCGTTCGACCACTACTTCGGTCACCTCGCCACCGATCAGCAGTACATGGACGACGGTCGCAGCCTCTACGGGAAGGATTTCTCGGTCAACGGCACGATCGACGTGCACTACCGCGACGTGTCCGGGACCGAGGTCCCGACGACGCACATCCGCAAGCTCGGCGACGAGCCCAACCCGTTCCGCGGGTGCATGCACAACGACCCCGGGCACGGTTGGGGTGCGAGCCGGAAGCAGCGCGACAACGGCTTCCTGGGTCCCGGCACGGGCAACGATCGCTTCGCCACCGGGTACTACCTCGGCGCGGACATCCCCGTGCAGGCCGCCTTGGCTCGCCGGTTCACGGTGATGGACCGCCACCACTCCGCCGTGATGGGCCCCACGTGGCCGAATCGCCAGTACATCTACTCCGCCCAGTCCGAGGGCTTCAAGACCAGCCCCAAGCCGCTCGACGTCGGCGCGTACAGCTCCGAGACCATCTTCGATCGGCTCGCGAAGGTCGGTGTCGAGGCGCGCGAGTACTTCATCAATGTCCCGTCGGCGGCGATCTGGGGCGAGCGGATGCGGCCGTACATCCGATCGTTGGATCAGTTCTGGTACGACGCCGGCGCGGGCACGCTTCCCGCGGTCACGTACATCACGCCCGGAATGGCCACGCCGTTCCGGACCGACGATCATCCGCAGGGCGACATCACCCTCGGTCAGCGGTTCATCCAAGCCATCTTCGCGACGTTCGTCCGGTCGCGGCAGTGGCAACGGGGCATGTTCGTCCTGACCTACGACGAGCACGGCGGCTTCTACGACCACGTCAGGCCGCCGATCGTGCCCGACGACCGCGCCAGCTCCCACGACAAGGAGAACTTCGGGCAGCTCGGCTTCCGGGTCCCATCGGTGCTCGCCTCGCCGTACGCGCCGCGCAACTACGTCGACCACACGCTGTACGACCACACCTCGGTCCTGCGCTTCCTCGAGTGGCGATTCCTCGGCGCGCCCCCCCAGGGTCCCGGACGTGAGGGCGACACGTGGTTCATGACGAAGCGCGATCGCAATGCCCACAACTACGGCGCGAGCCTCCGCGCCGAGAACCCCGATCCCGAGGTCGACCTCGACGTGGCAGCTGCGAGCATCCCGCCGGCGTCGGTCGACTGCAATCAAGAGCAGCGTCTGCGCGAGTCAGGCAAGGACAACCAGACCAATCCGATCGACCTCTCGGACCGACTCGAATCGCTCGCCACGAACGTCGACCCGGACGGCTCAACCTTCACTCCGTGGCTCAAGGCCACTGACGTCCGAGACTTCCCCGCCGTCCCCGACGACCGGCCGCGCTGAGCAGTACCGCGCCCGAGCGCCCCTCGGGCGTTCAAATACAGTTCCGCCCGGATGAGCTCGATGAGCCGCCGCCAGTTCCTGCGCGCCGCCGGTCTCGCCGGCGGCGCGGTGATGCTCGGCGGCCCCGGGCTCCTCGCGTGCAGCGGCGCCTCGTCGCCGACCGCCACGAAGGTCTCCCGGCCGCCGCTCCCCCCCGACAGCATGCTCGGCCATGCCGCCGCGGAGAGCCCGATCGACACGGTCGTGGTGCTCACGATGGAGAACCGCTCGTTCGACCACTATCTCGGATGGCTGTCGTCCGACCAGCAGTACCTCGAAGAGGGCCGCCGCCGGTACGGGAAGGACTTCCGCGTCAACGCCCGTCTCGACGAGACGTACGTCAATCCGTTCGACGCGCGCGTGCGGACGAGGCACGCGCTGGATCTCGGCGACGAGACGAGCCCGTACCGGGGATGCCTCCACAAGGATCCCGGGCACGGCTGGGGCGCAGGCCGCGTGCAACGCGACTTCGGGTTCCTCGCCGACGGGACCGGCAACGACGAGTTCGCCACCAGCTACTACCTCGCCCACGACATCCCGGTGCACGCGCACATCGCCCGCAACTTCACGGTGATGGACCGGCATCACGCGTCGCTGCTCGGCCCCACCTTCCCGAACCGCCAGTATCTCTACTCGGCGACCTCGGAGGGGTTGAAGGGAAGCCTGCATCCCTTGGACCTGGGCCAGTACAGCGCCCCGACGATCTTCGACCACCTCGCACGCGGGGGCGTGCCCGCCGCCGAGTACTTCACCAACCTACCGATCGCCCTGTGTTGGGGATCGCGCATGTTCCCGTTCGTGAGGACGATCGATCAGTTCTTCATCGACGCGGGCGCCGGCACACTCCCGAACGTCACGTTTGTCACTCCCTGGGTCGGTGGGCCATTCCGTACCGACGATCACCCCCGCGGTGACATCGGGCTGGGCCAGCGATTCATCGAGGCCGTCTACGTCGCGTTCACCCGCTCGCCGCAGTGGCAGCGGGGCATGTTCATCCTCATGTACGACGAGTGGGGCGGCTTCTTCGACCACGTGCGGCCGCCGAGCGTGCCGGATATGCGCGCGTCCGGCGACGACGCCGACAACTTCGGGCAGCTCGGGTTCCGCGTGCCGTCGCTCCTCGCATCCCCGTACGCGCGCCGCGGGTACGTCGATCACACCCTGTACGACCACACGTCGGTCTTGCGCTTCGTCGAATGGCGGTTCCTCGGCGCGCCCGCCGAGGGCCCGGGCAAGCGCGGCGACAGCTGGTTCCTCACCAAACGGGACCGCTACGCGAACAACATCGGCGCCAGCTTGCGGTTCGACGGTCCGGAGCCGGAGGTCGACTTCCCGACCCCTGTGGAGATCGCCACCGTCACGGCCCGCTGCGACGACAATCAGCGCGCGACCGAGAGCGGACGGGACGAGCAACACCACGAGTCGTTCGAGCCGTCGGACCTGCTCGAGACGGTCGTACGCGAGCGGTACGCCCCGCCCTCCTTCACGCCTTGGCTCCAGCACACCGACATCCGCAACATCCCGGTCCTGCCCGACGACCGGCCCCGCTGACGGCGATCAGGTCGGGAGCAACGGCTTCACCTGCTCGCCCAGGGCGACGGCGTTGTCGGGGTCGGAGGAGTCCACCGGTCCCACGATCACCCAGTCGGCGCCGGCGGCGCCGTACGCGCGCAACACCTCGGCCACGCGCTCGGGGCCGCCCACGATCGCCTCGGGGTTGTTCCCGAGCCGCTCCGCCTTCGCCTCGGCGTCGCGCTCGGTCGCTGCGAGGACGACCAGCCCGGCCCACGACACGGTGAACGGCTCGCGCGTGTGCATCTCGCGCACGGCGCGAACCTCCTGCTCGAACCGCGCGACCGGCCCACCCCATCGGTTCCAGCCGTCGGCCTCCGCCGCGACCTGTCCCACCATCGACGACGCGCCGCCGACCCACACGGGGTACCCGTGGTCGACGGTCGCGGCGACCGCGTCGTCGAGCGCGGCTGCGCGCGTTGCGAGGGTTCCGGCCGGGAGACCGTACGTCTCGTTCTCCTCGCGGCTCTGGCTGTCGCCCGCGCCCAACGTCGCGACCAGCCGGCCGGGGGCGATGCGGGCGAGGGTGTCGAGCGCGGCAGCGAGCGAGGCGGCCGGGCGGAGCGACGCCCGGGCCACGAGGGGGCCGAACGAGATGCGCGTGGTCTCGGCAGCGACCGCGCCCAGCAGGGTGAGCCCTTCGAGCGCGGGGCGCAGCGCACCGTCCCGGGCGCGTCGGAACAGGTGATCGAACCCGAACACGCCGTCCAGACCTGCAGCCTCGGCGGCGCGCGCGACTGCCAGCGCCGGCTCCGGCTCGTCGCGGAAGTTCGGCAGCGTGACGCCGAGCTTCATTTCGTCCAGACGCCGGACTCGCCCGGCTCCAGATCGCGGGCGCGTGCCGCCGCGCCGATCACCCCCGCCTGCTCGCCGAGAACGGCAGGCACGATGTCGATCCGGGGCCGGTACTGGGAGCCTTCGATGCGGCGTCCAAATGCGGCGCGGACGGGCCCGAGCAGCGTGTCGCCGAGCTCGACGAGACCTCCCGAGATGACGATGCGCTCGGGATCGAGAATGTTGGCGAGTCCGGCGAGCCCTACCGCGACGAGCTCGGCGTACTCGTCCAGGAGGGCGCGGCCGTCGGCCTCTCCAGCCTGGGCAGAGTCGCCGACGTGGACGCCCGTCACCGCGTCGGGATCGCCGCCGGCGCGCGCGAGCACACCCGGGGCCCGACCGGCAGCAGCCCACTCTCGGCCCATCCGCCCCAATGCGTGCCCCGACGCGAACGCCTCCCAATGGCCCCGCTCGCCGCACGCGCACATCGGGCCGTCGGGATCGATCTGGAAGTGCCCCACCTCGGCCGCGAAGCCGTGCGCGCCCCGGATGATCCGACCCCGGGCGACGATCCCGCCGCCGATCCCCGACCCCAACGTGACCATGAGCGCGTAGAGGGCGCCCTGCGCCGCGCCGTGCACGATCTCTCCCCACGCAGCGGCGTTGGCGTCGTTGTCGACCACGACAGGGAGCCCGATCGCCGCCGCGAGCGCTTCGCGCAGCGGCGTCCGCCGGAACGCCGGGATGTTCGGCGCGTACTGCACGTCACCGTCGCGGTCGACGAGCCCGGCGGCGCCGACGCCGACCGCCGCGACCGCGGGGAAGTCGGCGCGGAGCCTCGCGACCAATGCGGCCGTCGTGGGGATGACGTCGGCGCCGTCGCCGCCTGTGTGGTCGCGCAGCTCGGCGAGGACGCTGCCGCCCCGGTCGACGACGGCGCCGCGGACGTTCGTTGCGCCGAGGTCTACGCCGATGGTGGGCGGAGCCGGCTCCTCCGCCGCCTCGGTCACGCGAGGTCGATGTGGCGCACGCGGCCAGGGCCGGACCGCGCGTCCTCGCCCTCGGCGGGCGCCGTCCCGTCGGTCGCCGATCGGTGCGCCTCGACGGCCCGCTCCCCCGCGTCGACGACCGCCTTGGCGGCCAGCAGCAGCTCCTGAGCCGCCTTGAGCAGGTGCTCGGCCGCCTCGGGACCGGCGTCGAACATCGCCGCGACCGCGGCTTCGGCCGACGCCCCCAGCGCGGGGTGCTCGGCGGCCGGCTGCTCGTCGTCGGCGTCGCCCGCGGCGTCACCGGGAGTTGCCGTCTCCCGGTCCTGATGCCGGTCACCCGTCGCCATGAGCCACCTCCACGAACTCGACTTCGAGTCGCCCTTCCGTCATCCGGGCCTCCAAGACCTCACGCCGCCGCAGGCTGTCGGGCAACACCACCGCCCGCCGGTGCGGGCCCACCGCGACGAGCAGCTCACCGTTCCGGCGACCCAGCTCGACATCGGTGCGGTCGGTGAACGGCAATTGCATCGACAGCACCAGCGCGTCACCGTCTGCCACGACCCGGAACGGTTCGACGACCGACAGGCGGGCGGCGGCGTCGTGCAATCCGTACAGCTCGGCGCCGAAGTCCGACAGGTGGTCGACGCCGACGAGCTCGTGGTCGGCGAGATCGGCCGTGATCACCGGGACGGGTGCGAACGCCGCCCGGATCGAGTCGAGATGCTCGCGCTGCACGCCCTTCCACGACGCGAACCACGGGTCGGCGATGGCGTCCGGAAGCAGACGGTTCGCGATCACCGCGTCGACGTGGTACCCGAACAGCGAGAGGTACGTGAACGTGCGCCGCGCCTCGCTGACGACCAGCCGCTCCGCGTTCACGACGAGCCGGGCGCTGGTCACCTCCCCGTCGGTCAGCAGGTCGCGCACGCCGTCGAGCCGGTCGTAGAAGCGCCGCACGGCGGTGAACACGTCGTCACCCGCGATGGGTGGGCTCACCAGACGAGACAGGAGCGGGCGGACGGCACGGGTCACGTGACGTTGCGCCGGGAAGATGCGCTCCATGTACCAGGTGAGCACGTCCGGGAGCGACAGCAGGCGCAACGTCTCCGCCGTCGGCGCGCAGTCGACGACGATCACGTCGTACTCGCCGGACTCGGCGTGCGCGCGGATGTCGGCCAGCGCGAACACCTCGTCGAGCCCCGGGATCACGGCGAGCTCCTCGGCCTCGACCACCCCCGCACCCGCCCAGTCGAGCAACGCGGTCAGGTAGTCGCGCACCTCGCCCCACGACTCCTCCAGCCGGGCGCGGGCATCGAGCTGCTGGCCGAACAACGTGCCGCGCCCGAGCGTTGCGATCGGAGTGGGCTGGTCGCCGAGCGAAGCGTTGTCGAACGCGTCGGCGAGCGAGTGCGCGGGATCCGTCGAGCAGACGAGCGTTCGCAGTCCGGCTTCCGCGGTCCGGAGGGCGGTCGCGGCGGCCACGGTCGACTTGCCGACGCCGCCTTTGCCCGCGAACAACAGGATGCGCATCTACGCGGTCTCGACTTCCTTCTTCAATTCCTTCAGTGCCGTGCTGACGATCATGCCCGCCGTGCGCCGCTTCAAGAAGCCCGGCAACGGAATCGACGGGTCGATCGCGAGGTCGTAGCTGACCCGGGTGCCGTCGCCATCGGCATCGAAGCGATAGGTCCCGTCGATGGCTCGCACCATCTCGCCCTCGACGAGCGTCCAGCTGAACGCGGCGGGCGCCGTCGAGTAGTCGTACTCGAGCACGTACCGGGCGCTGCGGCCGAAGGCGGCGGCCCGGTACTCGACCTTCGCGCCCCGGCCGTCGGCGTCGCGTTCGAGGACGGTCGCCTGCTTGATGTCCTTGGCCCATTCGGGGTACCGCTCGTAGTCGATGGCCACCTCGTAGCAGCGCGGGGGCGGCGCGTCGATGCGGATGCGGTCACTCACCTGCTCGGCCACTCGACCTCCTCGCTCGCTTGTCTCGCGTTGCGACGTCGGGCATGCGCCGGGGCGGGAACACGCCGTGGCGCGCTCCCCACAGGCCGAGCAGCCCGAGGGGCAGCATAGGGACCAGGACTCCGAACGGCTCGGCCACGGCGGTGACAGCCGTCACGGCGACACACACGGCGAGTGAGCCGAAGAGTTGCACGCGCACCCGCTTCGGCGCCGGCCCTTGCACGAGGAACATGCTCGCGACGACGACGTCGTCACCCCGCGTCGTGCGGGCGAGCGCGACCGCGAACGCCCAGCACCAGACGCCGAGCGAGATCGCGAACAGGCCGAGTGCCACCACGATCGCGGGAACGTCGAACGCGCCCACGCCGAGCGCGGCAGGGATCGCCGTCACGGCGAACAATGCGTTCGCGGCCCACGAGACGACCAGGATCCGCTCCCCGCGCTCCTGGTCACGCGCCGCACCGGACATCGCCGACATCGGCGACGAGCGTACCGGCCGCCCTCAGACGTCTCCGCGGAGGCGGCGGCTTTGCCGACCGTTGCCGCAGAGCCGGAGCTTGCGACGGCGCCTACAAGGGCGACCGGCTAGCGAAGTGGCGACAACGCGCCGAGGTCCCCGCGTGTCAGGGGCAGCAGACGACCAACCTGCCGGTCGTACGTCAGCTCCTCGACGGCGCGCCTGCGAGCGGCGGCACCGAGCCGTTCCCGGAGCGCGTCGTCGCCGAGCAGCCGATCCAGCGCGGCACGCACGCCGCCGGCGTCGTATGGATCGACGACGAAGCCGGTCTCGCCGTCCACGACCGCCTCCTGCGAGCCGCCGCTGCGCCCTGCCACCGACGGCACCGCGCACGCAGCCGCCTCGACGAAGACGATCCCGTACCCCTCGGCCTCCAGGCCGCCCCACCGCTCCCGGCACACCATGGCAAACACGTCCGCGCATCCGTACACGCCGGCGAGGTCGGCGTCGGGAACGCGACCGAGAAACGCGCAGCGCCCCGTGATTCCCCGCTCGGCGGCGCGACGCGCGAGCCGCCCGGCGTCACGGCCGGCGCCGCCGATCGCCAGCTGCACGCCGGGATCCATGCCGGCGACGGCGTCGATCAGGACGTCGAAGCCCTTGCGCGGGACGAGGCGGCTGAGCCCGAGCACGAGAGGGCGGTCGGCGGCGAGGCCGAACCGTTGGCGCGCCGCGGCGCGTTCGTCCCCGTTCAGGGGCCGGAAGCGTTGGGGGTCGACGCCCGGCGGGACGACGAGCGTCGGGAGCTCGGTGCCGGCAGCCCGGGCGGCGGCGCGCGCCGGGTACTCGCCCGCGGCGACGAGACCCGACGCAGCTCGGAGCACGCGCCCGGCGAGCATCCGGCCGCCGGGCAACCGTCCGGGCACGTTGACCTCGGCGCCGTGCGCGATCAGAACATGCGGCGCGGCGCGGAGGCGGCGCCCGATCATCCCGAGCGGCAGCACCGGATCGAGGAAGATCACGTCGGCTCCCCGCTCGCGTGCGATCGCGTCGACGCGACGCGCGAGACCCGGCGCCGGCAGCAGCACGCGCTGGCGCACTCGCTCGATACTGAACGGCTGCGCCGCGTCCCAGTCCGCCGCGCCCGGGTACGGCGTCGTGAGCACGTGCGTCTCCTCGGGCGGGAGGCGCCGCCAGAGCTCATACAGATACGACTGGATGCCGCCCACTTTGGGCGGGAAGTCGTTCGTGACGAGGAGCGACGTCACAGAGCGGCGCCCGCCTACGCGGGCACGTGCTCGGTGGACGGGCGCGCCGGTCGGGCCCGCCCGCGGGACTTGAGACCGATCCGGAGCTGGAGCAGCACGACGCCCGCGGCGGCGGCGACCGCGCCGCCGGCGAACGCGCCCCGGTAGCCGCTCAGCGCGGCCACGCCACCGAGGATCAACGCGCCCAGACCCTGCGAGAGGTCGAAGAAGCTGCTGAACGTCCCCACGACCGAGCCGCGCTCGTGCTCGGGCACGGCGGTGAGCGCGAGCAGCATGAGCGCCGGATACAGCAACGACATGCCCGCCGCGAACACGGCCGTGCCCACGACGAGGCCCGCCACGGTCGGCCATCCCGCCATCACGGTGAGACCCACCGCGCCGCACGACAGCGCGATCGTGGCGGCGACGCGCCCCCCGAGGGTGTCCGGGAGGCGCGCGCCGACGATGCGCACGCACAGGATCAGGCCGCCGTAGAGGAGGAAGATCCAGTCGGCGCCGCCGAGGTCGAGCTCGCGCACGTAGAGCGGGACGAACGCGGTGAACCCGGCCAGGCCGATGAGACCGAGGAAGAGGACGGCCCCGGGAGCGATCGCGGCGCGGTGCAGCAGCTTGCCCGGCGGGCCGGGCGGGACGCTGCGGGCCGTCTCGACCGTGATCGAGCCGAGCACGGCCGCGAGCAGTGCCAGCGACGCCGACACCGCCCACGCCGCGACGAACCGGTCGTCGCCGAGGACGGTCTCACCGAGGGCGGGACCGAACGCGAGCCCGCCGTACACCGCGACCGACCAGTAGCTGACGGCCTCGCCCCGCCGCTCCTCGGGCGCCAGGTCGGTGATCATCGTGGCGGCGCCGACGAAGAACGCCGCTTCCCCGATGCCGCTGAGCAGGCGAATCATCACCAGGTACGGGAGCGCGTCCACCGCGCCGTAGAACGCCGTCGTGATCGCGACGATGAGCGCGCCGCCGATGATCAGGACCCGCCGTCCGAACCGGTCGCCGACGCGCCCTGCGTACGGTCGCAGCAGGACCGCACCCACGAACAGCGAGCCCACCGCCACGCCCACGCCCACGTTGCCACCGCCGAGCGGGCCCTTCACGTACTGCGGCACGACCGGGATCAGCATCCCGACCGCCATGAAGTAGCTGAGGCCGGACGCGACGACGAGGAGAAAGCGCGGCGTCAGCAGGCGTTCACGGGCGGCCACGGGTGCCATCGTCGCCGCACGCGAGGCTATGGCGCCAACGGCTATCCGCCGGCGGCACGCGCGAGCGCGTCCTCCCAGGAGGCGCGCTCGGCGATCATCCGCCGGTAGTGCATCACGATCCGCGGCCGGCTGAACCCGAGCGCGCCGACGAGCCGGCCGCCACGACCGAACAGGGCGACGAACCGGTCCTCGTCGAAGGAGCCGTCGGCGACGGCGACCTCGTCGTCGCCGCGGATGGAGCCGACGACCTGGATCTTGACGTCGTACTGGTCCGACCACACGAACGGCACCGGCGCGAACGCCTCGGCGTCTCCCGGGTCGTCGACGAGCAACCGGCGCGCGGCCGCGACGCCCTGCTCGGTCGCGTTCGTCCAGTGCTCGACGCGCATGCTCTCCCCGTCGAACAACGGGTTGGGCCACCGGGCGACGTCGCCTGCCGCGACGACACCCGGCGCGGCGAGGCACGTCGCGTCGCACACGACGCCGTCGTCGAGCGTGAGGTCGCTGCCCTCGAGCCAGCTCGTCTCCGGCGTGACACCCACCCCGACGACCACCAGGTCGGCGTCGATCGCGCTGCCGTCCGCGAGTCGCACCCGCTCGACGCGGTCGCGCCCTTCGAACCCGGCGACGGTGACGCCGCAGCGCAGGTCGACGCCGTGGTCGCGGTGCAGCCGTCCGCACGCGTCACCGACGATGGTGCCCACGGCCCGGGCCAACGGCGTCGGCAGCATCTCCAGCACCGTGACGTCGAGGCCGCGCCCGCGGCACGTCGCCGCCACCTCCGAGCCGATGAACCCGGCGCCGATCACGACGACGCGCGGTCGGCTCTCCAGACGCGAGCGAATGGCGAGGCAGTCGTCGAGGGTTCGGAGGACGGAGATGCCCTCGAGCTCGGGAGTGCCGGGCAGCGTGCGCGGGCGCGCGCCCGTGGCGACGACGAGGCCGTCGTACGGGAGCGTCTCGCCACCGTCGAGCTCGACGACGCGTCCCGACACGTCGAGCCCGGTGGCGCGCCGTCCCACCTGCAGATCGAGCCCGAGGTCGTCGTACGGCTGCTTGCGCAGCGCGATCTGCTCGGGCTCCCACTCCCCCGCCAGCAGCTCCTTCGAGAGCGGCGGACGGTCGTACGGCAGGTGCTGCTCGGCGCCGACGAGCACGACTCGATCGTCGTAGCCCTCGCGCCGCAGGGTCTCGGCGGCGCGCAGCCCGGCGAGCGAAGCGCCGACGATGACGATCGTGCGCGGCGTGGCCACGGCGCGGGCACGCTACATGGGGTCGTGAAGTAGCAGGAAACCTGACTCTCACGTCATACTTGCATCGGCCTTCGGCCTTGACCGCCGGCAATCGGAGCCTGCTTGTCTGCTTCTCCACCCGTCGATGTGAGCGGCCGCGCCCTGGCGCTGCGTGACGTCGACCTCGATCGGTTCCTGCATCCCCGAACGGTCGCGGTCATCGGTGCGTCGGAGGCGTCACGGAAGCCGAACACGGCGATGACGCGCAAGATCAAGGGCTGGGCCGACGCGCACGGTGCGACCTTCTACCCGGTGCACCCGACCCACGAGACGGTGCTCGGCGAGCGCTGCTACCCCACCGTGTTCGATGTGCCCGGCGATCTCGACCTCGCCGTCATCCTCACCGGCAAAGCCGTCGACACCTTCGAAGAGGTGCTGCAGCGCAAGGCCGCGTTCGCCGTGATCTTCGCCGCCGGATTCGCCGAGGCCGGCAAGGACGGCGCCGAGCTCCAAGCCCGCCTCGACGACCTCGTGCGCGACGGCGACGTGCGTCTGCTCGGCCCCAACACGAACCTCAACGCGTTCGAGGACTTCCGCGCCGACCTCACCGGACCGTCGATCGCGCTCATCACCCAGAGCGGCCACCAGGGCCGGCCCGTCTTCCAGGGGCAGGAGATCGGCATCCGGCTCACTCATTGGGCGCCGACCGGCAACGAGGTCGACCTCGAGTTCGCCGACTTCGCGCGCTACTTCGCCGACCAACCGGACGTCGGCGTGATCGCCGCGTACATCGAAGGGTTCAAGGACGGGCGGACGCTCATGCTCGCCGCCGACCACGCCGCCAAGCTCAAGAAGCCGATGGTGATCGTGAAGGTCGGGCGTACCGACGAAGGCGAGTCGATGGCGATGGCGCACACCGGCCACCTCACCGGATCCGACGCCGTGACCTCCGCCGTGTTCCGCCAGTTCGGGATCACCCGTGCCGACGGTCTCGACGATCTCCTCGACACCGCCGCCGCGTTCGCGCGCACACGACCCGCCGCCGGCGACGGCGTCGGCATCTACGCGATCTCGGGCGGCACGGGCGCGCACATGGCCGACATGATCTCGGCCGCCGGGCTGCGGATCCCGTCGCTCACGAAGGAGACACAACGCGCCCTGCACGACGGGCTGATCCCGGAGTACCTGCGCGTCTCGAACCCGGTCGACAGTGGGGGGCCGCCCGTCGCCGATGCCCGCGGCCGGCGCATCCTCGATCTGATCGTCGCCGATCCGAACGTCGACGTGCTCGTCGTCCCGATCACCGGCGCCGTGGAGATGTTCAGCGAGCCGTTCACCCGCGACCTCGTCGAGGTGGCGAAGACCACCGACAAGCCGGTCTTCGTCATCTGGGGCGCGCCGCCCGGGACCGACGACACCTTCTACTTCCGCCTCCTCGACGGCGGGCTCCCCGTGTTCCGCACGTTCGCGAACTGCGTGAAGGCGGTGCGTGCCTACGTCGACTACGGGGAGTTCGCAGCGCGCTACCGGTCTCCGTTCGCGGACGCGCCGGCCGAGCCGTCGCCGGCGGCCGCGAAGGCCCGCCGTGTGCTCGCCGGCGCCGCGCCGGGCGAGGCGCTCTCGGAGCACGCGTCGAAGCAGCTCCTCAAGGCGTACGGCGTGCGCCCGAGTCGCGACGTCCTGTGCGACAGCGCCACCCAGGCCGTGCAAGCGGCGAAGACCATCGGCTACCCGGTCGTGATGAAGGTGTCGTCGCCCGACCTGACGCACAAGAGCGACCTCGGCCTCGTGCGGGTCGGGGTCGACTCAGCGCGCGATGTCCGTACCGTGTACGACGAGCTCGTGCGCAAGGCACGGCGTGCCGGCGGGAAGCGAGCGCGCGTCGACGGCGTGCTCGTGTGCGAGACGGTGAGCGGCGGCGTCGAGACCGTGGTCGGCGTCTCGCAGGACCCGTTGTTCGGCCCGGTGGTGATGGTCGGGCTGGGGGGCGTGTTCGTCGAGGTGCTGCGCGACGTCACGTTCCGCGTACCGCCGTTCGGCGCCGACGAAGCCGGGCGCATGGTGCGCGAGCTCCAGGCGTACCCGCTACTCGAAGGTGCGCGAGGCCAGAAGGCGGCCGATGTGGACGCGCTCGTGGATGTCATCATGAACGTGCAGCGGCTGGCGATGGACCTCGCCGGCGACGTGCGCGAGCTCGACATCAACCCGTTGATCGTGCGGCCGCGGGGTGCGGTCGCCCTCGATGCCCTGGTGGTGCGGACATGAGCAAGATGACCGAGACGATCGAGGACGTCCAACGCCGGTTGGACGACGGCGTGTTGTGGATCACGCTCAACCGGCCCGACGCCGGCAACGCCATGACCGTCGCGATGCGGAACCAGATCATCGAGTGGCTCGAGCACGCGTCCGTCGACTACTCGGTACGCGCCGTCGTGCTCACCGGCAACGGCGAGAAGGGGTTCTGCACCGGTGCCGACCTGCGCGAGGTACGCACACCGCCGGAGCGGCCGCCGGGCGCGCCCGACATGATCGTCGGCGACGGCGGCCGCACGATCCAGCGCGGGTTCCAGCGCCTGATCGCATCGGTTCTCGACTGCGAGAAGCCGGTCATCGCGGGCGTCAACGGCACGGCGGCCGGTGGTGGCATGCACCTCGCCCTCGCCAGCGACCTCGTGATCATGGCCGAGGAGGCTCGCTTCATCGAGGTGTTCATCCGCCGCGCGATCGTCCCCGACGCCGGTGGCGCGTACCTGCTGACGCGTCTCATCGGCCCACAGAAGGCGAAGGAGCTGTTCTTCTTCGGCGACGACGTGCCGGCGGCCGAGGCCGAACGCATCGGCCTCGCCAACAAGATCGTCCCGCGCGCCGAGCTCGAGAAGACGCTCGGCGAGTGGGCGGGCCGTCTCGCCAAGATGCCGACCCGCGCCATCGCGTTCACGAAGTGGCTCACGAACCGCGCGCTCGAGACCGACCGCGCGGGGTCGTTCTGGGACGAGGCGTACGCCCAGGAGCTCGTGACCCGCACAGAGGACATGCAGGAGGGCCGGGCGAGCTTCATCGAGCGGCGTTCCCCCGAGTTCAAGGGCTGGTGACGCCCATGGCGCGGCCGCTGACCGACCGGACCGCCATCGCCGGCATCGGGCAGACCCCGTTCGCGAAGGGGCTGCCGGACTCCGAGCTCTCCCTCGCGTGCCAGGCGATCTCGGCCGCGCTCGACGACGCCGCCGTGCAGCCCGCCGAGGTCGACGGGCTGGCGATGTTCTCGATGGAGGAGGGCCGCGAGGTCGACGTCGCCCGCAACCTCGGCCTCGGTGACATCACGTTCTTCTCCGAGGTCGGCTACGGCGGCGGGGCCGGGTGTGGCGTGGTAGGCCACGCGGCCATGGCCGTCGCAACGGGCCAGTGCAACGTCGCCGTGGCGTGGCGGGCCCGAAAGCGCGCCGCCAAGGGCAGCCGCCCCTGGGCCCAGGTGAGCCGGCGCATCACCGGTCACTGGCAGTGGAGCCGTCCGTTCGGCGTCATCCGTCCCGTGGACGAGATCGCGATGCTCACGCGCCGCTACATGCACGAGTTCGGCGCCCGCCGCGAGCACCTCGCCAACGTCGCGGTCGCGTTCCGCAAGCACGCCAACCGCAACCCGGCGGCGACGATGCACGACAAGCCGCTCACCCGCGAGCAGTACATGGACGCCCGCTGGATCTCCGAGCCGCTGTGCCTGTTCGACAACTGCCTCGAGACCGACGGGGCGCTCGCAGTGGTCATCGTCTCGGCCGACCGGGCAAAGGACCTTCCGCAGCCGCCCGCGTACGTCCATTCGTTCGCGCAGAGCATCCCGCAGCAGCACCAGGTGATGACGAACTACTTCAACGACGACCCGTTGATCGGCCCGTCATACGCGTGCGCAAGACGCCTGTGGGCGCAGGCGGACTTCACGCCGGAGGACGTACCGGTCGCCCAGATCTACGACGCGTTCAGCCCGCTCATCCCGCTCTCGTTGGAGGGCTACGGGTTCTGTGCGCGCGGCGAAGGCGCCGCGTTCACCGACGATGGCGCGCTCGAGTGGCCCGACGGCCGGCTGCCGACGAACACGTCGGGCGGCGGGATGTCGGAGGCATACGTGCACGGCTTCAACTTGGTGCTCGAGGGCGTGCGCCAGATGCGGGGCACGTCGACGAGCCAGGTCGACGGCGCGGAGACGTGCCTGGTCACGAGCGGCGAGGGCGTGCCTACGAGCGCGCTCCTGCTGCGGAGGTAGGCGCGGTGGAGGCCGACTTCCTGCTGCCGGACGTCGAGGACCCGGACGCAGCCGAGTTCTGGGCCGGGTGTGCCCGCGGTGAGCTGCTCGTGCAGACGTGCAAGAGCTGTGGCCTCCGGCGGATGCCGCCGCGGCCCATGTGCCCGCGGTGCCGTTCGCTCGAGTTCCGCTGGGACCCGACGTCGGGACGGGGCACGATCTGGTCCTTCATCGTGCCGCACCCGCCGCTCTTGCCCGCCTACCAGGAGCTCGCGCCTTACAACGCGATCGTGGTCGCGCTGGAGGAGGACCCGGCGCTGCGGTTCGTCGGCAATCTCGTCGAGACGCCGGACGGGGCGATCAACGAGATCGACCCGGGAACGATTCAGATCGGCGACCCGGTGCGCGTTGTCTTCCACCGCGTCGAGGACGTCACCCTCCCGCGCTGGACGAAGAGCTGACCCGCTGATCGTCAGCCAGTGAATCCGGCAGACCTGCCACTCTCAGCGCGCGACGAACGTGCACAGTGGTCGGCGGCGGCGCACCGATCACGACGGCGGCAGCCGCAGGACTCAGAACAGGCGGCCCTGGGTACTCTCCGCGCGCCAGGGCCGCACCACTGGTTCGATCATGAACGAATCCGCACGCGAACTCCTCCAGTCGAAGGTCACCGTCTGACGTGACCACCGACGAATTCGACGAGGTACTCGCGGCCGCGCAAGACGGAGCCCAGTGGGCGGTCGCCGTCCTCTGGAACGAGTTACATCCGCGACTGCTGCGGTTCCTGCGCGGCCTCGATGCGTCGGCAGCAGAAGACGTCGAGGCCGACACTTGGCTCGCAGCCGCTCGAGACCTCGGAACCTTCCACGGTGATGAACGCCAGTTCCGCGCGTGGATGTTTACGATCGCGCGGAACCGTCTCATCGACTGGCGACGCCGTGAGGCGCGCCGACCGAGCGTTGCCGTGTCACCGGAGGTCTTGGGCGAGCGTCCAGCCGCGGATGATCCGGCCGGCCTCGCCCTCGACGTGTTGCGCGCCGATGCCGCCGTCGCGCTCGTTCGGTCGTGCTTGCCCACGGCCCAGGCCGAAGTGATCCTGCTCCGGGTATTGGGGGGCCTCGATGTCGACGAGGTTGCTGCGATCGTGGGCAAGCGCACAGGGAACGTGCGCGTGCTCCAGCACCGTGGGCTGCGGCGGCTGGCCGAGCGGCTGGCCGAGCGGATCGCCGAACAGGCGCCTGAACGGCGGGGTGTAACGCGATGACCGACGGCAACGGTTACCCGGCCGGCATGGATCGGTTCGCGCTCGACGCCGGCACGGCCGAGCGACTCGGGACCGGCGCTGTGGATGTTGACGACGCGCCCCCGGAGTATCGAGATGTCGCAGCCGTGCTGCTCGTGCTGGGCGAACCGCCGGAGAGTTGGGAGCTCCGCGGCGGCCCGGCCGTTGCCGAGCGGATCGCCGCCACGGTCACGGAGGCGCGAACCGAGCGCTCGGTGTCGCGTTCGCGAAGGTTCGCCTCACGCACCCGCGTCGCGGTGGCGTCCTTGGTTGCGTCCGGTCTGGCCCTGACCGGTGGCCTCGCGGCAGCCGGTGCGCTGCCTGGTCCGGCGCAACGCGTGGCCTCGGTCGTGCTTGGCGAGGTCGGCATCTCGGTTCCGACGGGAGACAAGGAGCCTGCCCATCGTGGGGCGGCGACGACCACTGCCCACCTGAACCCGACGATGGCCAGCTCCGTGCAATCAAATCCGACCGCGGTCAGCCCGAGTGCTCCGCCGCCCGCGCCTCACGACGCGACCTTCACTGCGCCGGTCGGGTCCGGCCAGGAACGCCCGCGAACCGCGCCGGCTGAGGGGGAGGCGTCTTCGCCCCGGGGCACTCCAGCCGGAAACGGGAACGGGAATGCGTACGGCAACGCCAAGACGGGCGGGAGCGCGAACGGCAACGGGAATGCGTACGGCAGAGCGAACGGCAACGGCAACGCGTCCGGCGGCGCGAACGGCAACGGCAACGCGAAGGGCAAGGCGAAGGCGAACGGGGCCGCGAGTACAGACGTTCCTCTTGACGCTTCGCTCCCTCCGGCGACGCCATCCCCGTAACGCTTCGAGCTTCGCCGGCGCTCGAGTGCCCACGCGCCGCACGGTGCGCACGGGCCCCGGGCAGGGGTTTCCGTCCCGGAAGGGAGACAGAGCCCCGCACCCGGGCTCGCAAAATCACGCGATATCTCTCACAAAGTCGCAAATGATTGCCCGCCCGGCCGCACAAGAGGTGCTGTAACGCGCCAAACGTCCTCGGCGTTGTATCGGGGTGCGCCGTTCGGCGTACGAGTTGGACCCCGGGCCGGGTCTCTGCCCCAGAAGGTAGGACGATCCCCAAACCCGGGGTCCAACTTTCGACGGTATCTCTCGTGTCGTGAGGGCGCGAAGTTCTCTGGGACCACGCCGGCACCAACGTGCCTCCGCTCTGAATTCGCCTGAATGCGGCCCGTCGTTCCCGGGACGCCAGCTGAGACTCAGCCGGTGAACAGCGGCTCTGCCGTGACGGCCGCCGCAGCATTCGGCCCCGTGGCGGTCACACCACCGACTTCGGGACCGCCACCGTTCGACCCGGGAGGCCCCGGAGGCCCCGGAGGCGGCGGAGGCGGCAGTACTCCCCCGGCTGTGCAGTGGGACACGACGAACTGCGGGTTTCCACCGGACTCGGGCCGTGTCGCGGACGCCGACACCACACTGGCACCCGCGTTCGTCACGATGAACCACTTCGAGACGTTGCCCGGGTGCGGGCTGTCGTCAGGCACGTTGGTCACCGAGGTGCCGTCCGAGAAAGTCGCGGACATGGTGGCGGGGCCGGCGGTTCCGGTCAGGTTGAACTGCCACGTCTGGGTGCCACCGGGTGGCGGAGGCTGGCCCTCGAACTCACCACACGTGCCGTTGTTCGTCCCCTGGCCGGTGAAAGTGATCGTGTCGGCCGCGGCTGTTCCGACCAAGCCGAACGTCGCGAGGGCGGCGCCCAAGAGCCCCGCAATCGCCAATCGACCGAGCATCCAGCGCGGCGCGCGGGTGTCCTTCCGGTTGTCCATTTCGATTACCTCGCCCTTCTGATCTCGTGGCACTGCGCCCCGAGAGCCGAGACCGGCGCACCCTAGAACGCCCAAACCGGGCGCGGCAATACCTTTCGGGCGCTCGGGAAAATTGACGCGCTCTGTGACCGCGTCGCTACTCAGCGCGGTAGCGCCCGATCGACGCGTTGTGGTCAGGCGTCGAGGTTGAAGATGCGGACGGCGTTCCCGCCGATCATGCGATCGCGCTCGTCGGCGGGGATGTTGCCCATCGTGTCTTCGATCACCTTGCGTGAGTACGGCCAGTCGTTGCCGTGGTGCGGGTAGTCGCTCGACCACATGATCGTGTCGACCCCGACGCGCTCACGCAGCTCGATGCCGGACCGGTCGGTGATGAACGTCGCGCTGTTGTTCCGACGCCAGTAGAACGACGGTGGCTCGCTGATCGGGAGGTCTCCCCACGAGCGGTTGCGCCAGTACTTGTCGTCGAGCATCTCGATGAAGTGCGGGAGCCACCCCACGCCGATCTCGATCCACGCCACTTGCAGTTCCGGGAACCGGTCGAACACACCGGTGAAGATCATCTGCGAGATGTTGCCGGCCGACATCGAGAACACGTGGCTCAGGCTGCCGACGGCCTTGGCCTTCGTCGCCTCACCCTTGCCGCCGTACATCTTGTTGCCGGCCTTCGCCGCCGCCTGGCGCTGGCGCATGCGCTGGTCACGGCTGACGATGTTGATGTGCACCGTCACGGGCATGCCTTCGTCGACGGCGGCGGCCCAGAACGGGTCGTCGGCGGTCGAGACGCTCTCGCCCCCTGACGGCCAGTTCGAGATGACCACGCCGTTGGCGCCGCGTGCCTTCGCCTTGCGGAGCCCGTCGATCGCCGAGTCGATGCCGAGCGAGGGGACCTGCGCCATGCCGATGAGGCGCGCCGGATCGGGTGCGCAGAACTCCTCGAACAGGAAGTTGTTGTACGCCTCGACGCCGGCGAGCACGAAATCGGGATCCTCGTCGCCGAGGAAGTGGCTCATCGTGCGCTGCGGAGGGAACAGCACCTCGGCGTCGACGCCGTCGATGTCCATGTCCTCGACGCGCGCCGCGCCGTTGTAGCAACCCTTGCGCGCCTCGTCGTACGTGACTCCCAGCCACCGGAACTGGTCGAACGGCATCCCCGGCGTGGAGACGAGCCCGATCGGGTCGGGGTCGCCGCCGACCGCGGTGAGCCACGCGTCGCCGCCCTCGGCGTCCTTGACGAGCCTGGGCGCCTTCTCCTGGAACTTCTCGGGCAGCCAGTTCTGCCAGATGTCGGGCGGCTCGAGGATGTGGCAGTCGGCGTCGACGATTCGATACTTGGTCATGCCGGGGTTCCTCCCGTGCGGGACTGGGCTCGGGACGATCGCGGTCACAGTAGTCTGACACGCGCGTCAGGTGGACGCCCGGGCGGAGCCCTTCGAGGTGGCGTGACGATGACCGAAGCACTCCTGGCCGGGACCCGCGTGATCGACCTCGCCGGCGAGCCGGCCGCGATGGCGGGACGCATCCTCGCCGACCTCGGCGCCGAGGTGATCCTGGTCGAGCCGGTCGGAGGCCATCCGCTGCGCGCGCTCCCTCGCCGCTACCTCGCCTGGGGCGCGGGCAAGGCGAGCGTCGTCGTCGACGGGCCCGACGACCCTCACCTCGACGAGCTGCTCGCCACCGCCGATGCGGTGATCGAGACGCCCGGCTTCCCCGGGACGTTCGACCTCGACCCTGCCCGCGCTTCCCACGCGGTCTGGGCGCGCGTCACGCCCTTCGGCGCCACCGGTCCGCATGCCGGCCGGCGGGCATCCGACCTCGGCGTGATGGCGTCCAGCGGCAACATGTACGCCACCGGCGATCCCGATCGGCCGCCCGTACGGTGCACGGAACCGTCGGGGTACGCGCACGTCGGTGCCGAGACTGCCTTCGCCGTGCTCACCGCGCTGGCGTCGGGCTCCCCGCATCGCATCGACATCTCGATGCAAGAGGTCGTGTTCGTCGCCAACATGGTCGGGGTCGCCTCGTTCCCGAAGACGGGCCACCGTGGAGCGCGGCGCGGCGCCAACATCGGTCGCACCCGCGAGATCTGGCCGTGTAAGGACGGCTGGGTCTCGTTCGGGCTCCGGGGCGGCAAGGCACGCGTCCCGAGCCTTACGACGCTCACCCGGCTCATCGCGGAGGAGGACGGCATCGACGCCGGTGCGCTCACCGAGCGCGACTGGACCGAGTTCTCGCAGAACACCGCCCCCGATGAGGAGCTGAAGGCCATCGAGCAGCCGGTCGCGGCGTACTTCGCCCGCCACACGATGCAAGAGCTGTACGAGATCGCGTGCGAGACGAATCTCATGCTCGCCCCGTGCAACTCGCCCCGCGAGATCTACGCCAGCGCCCAGCTGGCGGCGCGTGAGTTCTTCGGCCCGGTCGGCGACGTGGCCCGGTTCCCCCGCTCGTTCGTGATCGTCTCGAGCCGTGACGGCGAAGCCGCGCCGGCGGGCCCGTCCGGCCCGGCACCCGACGTGGGCTCCACGTCCCCCGCTGCGTTGCGTCGGAGACCGGCGTCAGGCGCCGGGTTCGCGACCCAACGCGGCGGGGAGGAGCGGCCGGCTTGGGAAGGCACGAACATCGTCGAGTTCGGTTCCGGTGCGGCGGGACCGATCGCTACGCGCTACTTCGTGGAGCACGGCGCGACCGTGTTGCGCGTCGAGTCGCGCAGCCGACCCGACTTTCTGCGGGTGTACGCGCTCGGTCCCGACAACCCGCACGGCCTCGAGGGCGCGCCGATGTTCGACGGGCTCAACGTCGGGAAGCGGAGCGTCACGCTCGACCTCAAACATCCCGAGGGAGTCGACATCGCGAAGCGGATCGTCGGCGAGTGGGCCGACGCCGTCGTCGAGAACTTCGCGCCGCGGGCGATGCGCGGCTTCGGGCTCGACTACGAGACGCTCGCTCCAATCAAACCCGAGCTCGTCATGGTCAGCTCGTGCCTCCAGGGACAGACCGGGCCCCACCGCGACTATCCCGGCTTCGGGGGACAGGGCGCGGCACTCTCCGGCTTCAACTGGCTGACGGGTTGGCCGGACCGGGAGCCGCTCGGACCGTACGGCACGATCACCGACTCGCTCGCGCCCCGGTTCGTCGCCTCCGCGCTCGCCGCCGGCCTTCTCTACCGGCGTCGGACGGGGCGGGGCGTGTACCTCGACATCGCGCAGGTCGAGGCGGGCAGCTACTCGCTGAGCCCCTGGCTGCTCGACTACGAGCACGACGGGACCATCGGCAGCCGCATGGGCAACCGCTCGCCACAGGCCGTGCCGCACGGCGCGTTCGCGTGCGCGGGCGAGGACCGCTGGGTCGCGATCGCGTGCTGGACCGACGACGAGTGGGGGCGGCTGTCCGGGTTCCTCGGCTTCGACGACCCGTCGCTCGCCACCCTCGAAGCCCGGCTCGAGCGCGTCGACGACGTCGAGGCCGCCGTCGAGGCCTGGACCGCGACGCGCACGCGCGAGGAGGTCGCGGACCTCCTGCAGGCGGCGGGCATCGAGGCGGTGCCGGTGTACGACTTCGGCGACGTCCACGACGACCCGCAGATCGCGTACCGCGAGCACTTCGTGCCGCTCACGCATCCGTACATGGGCGACGGGCTGTACGAGCGCACCGGCACCCGGGTGGGCGACACGCCGCACGGCTACGACCGGCCGGGCCCGACGTTGGGTCAGGACAACGATTGGGTGCTCGGCGAGCTGCTCGGCGTGTCGGCGGCCGAGCGGAAGCGCCTCGAAGCCGATGGCGCCCTCGACTGACCCGCTGGACACGTAACTCGGCGGCGACAGCTCGCTAGGTTGCTCCGCATGGACTTCCGGTACTCGCCCGAGGACGATGCGTTCCGGGCCGAGGCGCGCGAGTGGCTGACCCACCACCTCACCGGAGAGTTCGCGGTCGTGCGCGGGCGGGGCGGCCCCGGCGACGAGCACGCGCTGTTCGAGGAGCGTCTGGCGTGGGAGCGCGCCCTCGGCGCCGCCCGCTGGACGTGCCTCTCGTTCCCGCGCGAATACGGTGGCCGTGACGCGTCATTGCTCCAACAGGTGATCTTCTACGAGGAGTACGCGCGCGCCGGGGGTCCGGGTCGCATCGGCATCATCGGCGAGGGGCTGATCGGCCCGACCATCCTGCACTTCGGCACCGAGGAGCAGAAGCGGCGCTTCCTCCCGAGGATCGCGTCGGGCGAGGACGTGTGGTGCCAGGGGTACTCGGAGCCCGACGCCGGCTCCGACCTCGCCAACGTGCAGACGCGTGCCGAACGCGACGGCGACGAGTGGGTGATCACCGGTCAGAAGATCTGGACGTCACTGGCGCACTGGGCCGATTGGTGTTTCGTCCTCTGCCGCACGGATCGCGGCGCGCCCCGCCACCGCGGGATCTCGTACCTACTCGTCCCGATGCGCCAACCGGGGATAGAGATCCGTCCCATCGTCCAGCTGACCGGCACGTCCGAGTTCAACGAGGTGTTCTTCGACGGCGCCCGCACTGCGGTCGACGACGTGCTCGGCGAGGTGAACGGCGGCTGGAAGGTCGCGATGGGCACGCTGGCGTTCGAGAGGGGCGCGTCGACGCTGGGCCAGCAGCTCTCGTTCGAGAACGAGCTCGTCGACATCACCGAGACGGCCAAGAAGACCGGGCGGTCGACCGATCCGGTGACCCGCCAACGGCTTTCTGGCGCGTGGATCGGGCTGCGGATCATGCGATACAACGCGCTGCGGAGCCTCACGTCGATGGCGCGCGGCGACATCACCCCCGAGACCGCGATCCACAAGCTCTACTGGGCGAACTTCCACCAGCAGCTGGGTGAGCTCGCGATGGACGTGCTCGGGCCCGACGGCGAGGTGGTGCCGTCGGCGCCGTACGAGCTGAGCGCGGCCCAGCGGTTGTTCCTGTACACACGGGCCGACACCATCTACGGCGGCTCGGACGAGATCCAGCGCAACATCATCGGCGAGCGCGCCCTCGGGTTGCCGCCCGAGCCGAAAGTGACTGCGTGACTGCACCGCCGCCGCCGCCGTCAACGAGCAGCCACGCGCTCCTCGAGGGGAAGAGCGTCCTCGTCACGGCGGCCGCCGGCACCGGGATCGGGTTCGCGACCGCCAAGCGCTGTGCGGAGGAGGGCGCGGTCGTCGTGCTGAGCGATCAGCACGAAGGGCGTCTGGCCGAGTCGGCCGAGCGGCTCCAGCCGGTCATGGGCGCCCGGCCGGCGACGGCCGTGTGTGACGTCACCGACCAGCGGCAGGTGGACTCGATGTTCGAGGTCGCGATCGAGGCGACCGGCGGACTCGACGTGCTCATCAACAACGCCGGCCTCGGCGGCACCGCCCACCTCGTCGACATGACAGACGACCAGTGGTCGCGCGTGCTCGACGTGACGTTGAACGGAACGTTCCGATGCACGCGTGCCGCCCTGCAACACATGCTGCCGCGCCGCGTCGGCGTCGTCGTGAACAACGCGTCCGTGCTCGGCTGGCGCGCCCAGGAGGGCCAGGCTCACTACGCGGCGGCGAAGGCGGGAGTGATGGCCCTCACGCGGTGCGCAGCGATCGAGGCCGCGCCTGCGAACGTGCGCGTGAACGCGGTGGCGCCCAGCCTCGCCGTCCACGAGCATCTGGCGAAGGTCATGTCGCCGGAGGCGATCGACGAGCTCGTCGTCCGCGAGGCGTTCGGACGCTCGGCCGAGCCGTGGGAAGTCGCCAACGTGATTGTGTTCCTCGCCAGCGACTACTCCGCCTACATGACCGGCGAGGTCGTCTCCGTGAGCAGCCAGCATCCCTGACGCATCAAGGCCCGTTCGTGTTCTTCGCCGCGTCGAGGTAGGCGGGGCGTTCGCCGCCACCGTGCACGACGATGCTCTCGCCGCTGACGTACCGGGCGAGCGGTGAGGCGAGGAACAGGCAGACGTCGGCGACGTCGGACGGCTCGGCCATCCGACCCAGTGGGACGGTGGCGCCGACGGCGGCGATCCCCTCCTCGTCGCCGTAGAAGAGGTGCGACTGCTCCGTCTTCACCAAGCCGGCCGTCACCGCGTTCACACGCACCTTCGGGGCGTAGTCGACCGCCAGGGTCTGCGTGAGGTTCAGGAGCCCGGCCTTCGCCGCACCGTAGGCGGCCGCCCCGGGCGACGGTCGAATTCCGCTCACGCTGGCGATGTTGATCTGGACACCGCCCTCGGCCTGCTGCTGCATCACCGCGTTCGCCTTCTGCGCGAACACGAGCGGTGCGATCAGGTTCAACGTGATGATCGCGTTCGAGAACTTCGGCGACGCGGTCGCCGAATCGGCCGGCGGCGCTCCCCCGGCGTTGTTCACCAGCACGTCGAGCCGACCGAACCGCTTCTCGGTGAAACCGATCACCTTCTCGATCTCTTCGGGCTCGCGCACGTCGGCCGCGACGAACAATGCCTCTGCGTCACCGGAGCGCGGCATCGTCTCGGGCTCATGCCGGCAACAGATCACGACGCCGGCGCCGGCGGCGAGGAACCGCTCCGCGATCCCGCGTCCGACACCACGGCACCCGCCCGTGACGATCACGGCTTTCCCTGACAGGTCGAGCGGATCGGCCATGCGGATAAGGTAGCCGTCACATCTGACGCGCCATCAGATCAGGAACGCGATGGGAATCTCGCACGCGGTCGACGGCGACGGCATCGCCGAGGTCGTGATGGACAATCCGCCGGTCAACGCGCTCACCGTCGCAGGATGGTTCGAGCTGGCCGACACCGTGCGCGGCCTCGGCGACGACCCGCGCGTGCGCGTCGTGATCCTGCGGGCCGAGGGCAAGGGCTTCAACGCCGGCGTCGACATCAAGGAGATGCAGCGCACCGAGGGCTTCCACGCGCTCGTAGGCGCCAACCGCGGCTGCTACGCGGCCTTCGCCGCCGTCTACGAGTGCGCCGTGCCGGTCATCGCCGCCGTGCACGGGTACTGCCTCGGCGGCGGCATCGGCCTCGCCGGCAACGCCGACATCATCGTCGCGACGACAGACGCCACCTTCGGGCTCCCCGAGGTCGACCGGGGCGCGCTCGGCGCCGCCACTCATCTCGCCCGCCTGGTGCCGCAGCACAAGATGCGCCAGATGGTGTACACGGCGACCACTGTCACCGCGCAGGAGCTGCACCACTACGGGTCCGTGCTCGCAGTCGTCGAACAGGACCGGCTCCGGGACGCCGCCTTCGCGCTCGCCCACCAGATCGCCGAGAAGAGCCCCATCGTGATCCGCGCTGCCAAGGAGTCGCTGAACGGGATCGACCCCGTCGACGTGAAGAAGTCGTACCGGTTCGAACAGGGCTTCACCTTCGAGCTCAACCTCTCCGGGGTCGCCGACGAAGCCCGAGACGCGTTCGTCGGCAAGCGCGATCCACGGTTCGGCGAGTAGCCGGGAGCATCCGTGCCGGACAAGCGGATGTCCGAGGACGAGGTCGCGGCGGAGCTACGCGACGGCATGACGATCGGCGTCGGCGGGTGGGGGTCGCGGCGCAAACCCATGTCGCTGATCCGCGCCATCGCCCGCTCGGCCGTCACGGATCTCACGCTGGTGAGCTACGGCGGGCCCGACGTCGGCCTCCTCTGCCGGGCGGGCAAGGTCAAGCGGGTTGTGTTCGCCTTCGTGTCGCTCGACTCCATCCCGTTGGAGCCCCACTTCCGCGCCGCTCGACAGGCCGGCGCGGTCGAGACGCGCGAGCTCGACGAGGGAATGTTCCTGCTCGGGCTCCAGGCGGCGGCGTGGCGCGTCCCGTTCCTGCCGACCCGGGCGGGTCTCGGGTCGGACGTGTTCCGGCTCTATCCCGAGCTGCGCACGGTGCAGTCGCCGTACCGAAGCCCCGGCGGTGAGGGCGAAGAGCTGGTCGCCGTCCCCGCGCTCGACCTCGACGTCGCGCTCGTGCACATGAACCGGGGCGACGCCGGCGGAAACGGCCAGTACCTCGGCGTCGACCCGTACTTCGACGATCTGTTCTGCATGGCGGCCACGCGGCGGTTCATGTCCGTCGAGCAGGTGCTTCCGACCGATGAGCTCGCCGCCCAGGGCCCCGTGCAGACCCTCCGCATCAACCGCCTCATGGTCGACGGCGTGGTCGAGGCGCCGTTCGGCGCGCACTTCACGTCTTGCGCTCCTGACTACGAGCGCGATGAGACCTTCCAGCGCGAGTACGCCGCGACCGCGCGCGATGACGACGCGTGGGACACGTTCCGCGCCCGCTACCTCGATGTCGGCGGCCACGACGAATACCGCAAGGCGGTCGGGCTGTGATCCGACGATGACCGACGCCACGCGCGCCGAGATCTGTGTCGTCGCGATCGCCGAGGCGTTCCGTGGCGACGGTGAGATCCTCGCCAACCCGATCGGCAACGTCCCCATGGTCGGTGGACGGCTGGCACGGGCCGCCTTCGAGCCGGATCTCGTCATGACCGACGGCGAGGCGTTGCTCGTGGGAAACACGCTCCCCGTCGGCGACGACGGCGCGCCCAAGGTGGTCGAGTCGTGGAACCCCTACCGGGCGATGTTCGACGTCGTCTGGTCGGGCCGGCGCCACGTGATGATGGGCGCGAGCCAGATCGACGCCTACGGCAACCAGAACTTCGCGCTGATCGGTGATCCGGCCAAGCCCAAGGCGCAGCTGCTCGGCCTGCGGGGCGCGCCCGGCAACACGATCAACGACACGACCAGCTACTGGATCCCGAACCACTCGCCCAAGGTGTTCGTCGAGCAGGTCGACGTCGTGTGCGGCGTCGGGTACGACCGGGCCGGCAAGCTCCATCCCGCCGAGCGCCGGTTCCACCACCTCGAACGCGTGGTCACGAACCTCGCCGTGCTCGACTTCGAGAGCCCCGATCACCGCATGCGGCTGCGCTCGCTCCATCCCGGAGTCAGCGTCGACGAAGTCATCGCCGCCACCGGCTTCGAGCTCGTGATCCCCGACGACGTGCCCGAGTCGCGGTTGCCCACCGACGACGAGCTGCGGCTCCTCCGCGACGTGATCGACCCGAATGATCTGCGCAGCAAGGAAGTACCGGGATGACGCACCCGGCGCTGCACACCGTGGCGTGCGACCTCTTCGGCGTGCAGTACCCGATCGTGCAGACCGGTATGGGTTGGGTGGCCGGGGCCCGCCTCACGTCCGCCACGAGCGCGGCGGGCGGGCTCGGCATCCTCGCGTCGGCGACGATGACCTTCGAGCAGCTGACGGACGCCGTCCACGAGGTGCGCGGCCGGACGGACCGACCGTTCGGCGTGAACCTGCGCGCCGACCAGGACGACATCGAGGAGCGCATCGAGCTGCTGATCCGCGAACGTGTCCGCGTCGCGAGCTTCGCCCAGGCGCCGGGCGAACGGCAGGTGAAGCAGCTGCGCGACGCCGGCGTCGTCACGATGCCGACCGTGGGCGCGCCTCGTCACGCAGAGAAGGTCGCTGGTTGGGGTGTCGATGCGCTCATCGCCCAGGGCGCCGAAGGCGGCGGCCACACCGGAACGATCCCGACCTCGCTGCTGCTGCCGGCGGTGGTCGACGCGGTCGATATCCCCGTCCTCGCCGCCGGAGGATTCACCGACGGCCGCGGCCTCGTCGCCGCATTGGCGTGGGGTGCGGCGGGCGTGGCGATGGGCACGAGGTTCCTCCTCACGAAGGAGAGCACGGTGCCCGAGACGGTCAAGGACGTGTACGTCGGGACTGCGGTCACCGGCACGGTCGTCACCAAACGGATCGACGGCTACCCGCAGCGCGTCATCCGGACCGACGTGGTCGACCACCTCGAGCACTCGGGACGCCTCACCGCGCTCCCCCGCGCGCTCCGGAACGCGCTCGCCTTCCGGAAGCTCACCGGCACGTCGTTGCGCGCCCTCGTGCGCGAGGGGTTGGCGATGAAGCGCAAGGAAGGACTGACGTGGTCGCAGGTGGCCATGGGCGCCAACGCGCCCATGCTGACCAAGGCCACGATGGTCGACGGACGGCTCGAGACCGGCATCCTGCCGACGGGCCAGGGCGTCGGTGCAATCGACGAGCTCCCGTCCGTCGCGGATCTCGTCACCAGGATCGTCGACGAGGCGGAGCAGGCGCTGACCCGACTCGAAAAGGGAGGGGCATGACCACGAAGGAACGCGTCGCCGCGGTCGACGGCTGGTTCACGCTCGACGACGCCGACCCCCGACTGCTCGGCAACCGGTGCACGCGCTGCGGCAGCTACTTCTTCCCGAAGGCGTCGGCCTTCTGCCGCAACCCCGGCTGCGACGGCACGGAGTTCGAGGAGGTGCCGCTGTCGAACCGGGGCACGGTGTGGTCGTTCACGACGAACCACTACGCGCCGCCGACGCCGTACGTGGCCGCGGATCCGTTCCAGCCGTTCTCGGTCGCCGCCGTCCAGCTGCCCGACGAGAAGATGGTCGTCCTGGGTCAGCTGGCCGACGACGTCGACCCGGCGACGATACGAATCGGCGACGAGGTCGAGCTGGTGCTGGGCACGCTGTTCGAGGACGACGACCGGGAGTACGTCGTCTGGAAGTGGAAGCCGATCGAGGGAGCGCGGTCCGATGGGTGATCACGACGTCGCCGTCCTCGGGGTGGGCATGCACCCGTGGGGGAAGTGGGGTCGGAACTTCGTCGAGTACGGATTGGTCGCGGCGCGCGCGGCGCTCGCGGATGCCGGGCTCGAGTGGCGCGACATCCAGTTCGTGTCCGGCGCCGACACCATCCGCAACGGGTACCCCGGGTTCGTCTCGGGCGCGACGTTCGCGCAGGCGCTCGGTTGGCAGGGCGCGCCCGTCGCGAGCAGCTACGCCGCGTGTGCGTCCGGCGCGACGGCGTTGAACGCGGCGCGGGCCCAGATCCTCGGCGGCCTGTGCGACGTGGCGCTCGTCGTCGGTGCCGACACGACGCCCAAGGGATTCCTCGCTCCGACCGCGGGTGAGCGCGGCGACGATCCCGACTGGCTCCGGTTCCGGCTGCTGGGCGCGACGAACCCCACGTACTTCGCGTTGTACGCCCGCCGCCGCATGGAGCTGTTCGGCGCGACGCCGGCCGACTTCGCCAAGGTGAAGGTGAAGAACGCCGCCCACGGGCTCGCGAACGCGAACGCCCGCTACCGCAAGACCGTCACCGAGGACGAGGTGATGTCGTCGCCGGTCGTCGCCGAGCCATTGCGTCTGCTGGACATCTGCGCGACGAGCGACGGCGCGGCCGCGGTCGTCGTCTCGAGCCTCGAGTACGCCCGGCGTCGGGGCGCCGGCGGTGCAGTGCGCGTGGCGGCCATCTCGACGGTGACGCCGTCGTACCCGAACGCGGTGATCGAGATGCCGGACTTCGCCACCGACTCCGCGGCCGCAGTGCCGGCCGGGCCGGTGACGTTCCGCGACGCGATCGCGCAGGGTGCGTACGCCGAGGCGGGCCTCGGGCCGGACGACCTCGACCTCGCCGAGGTGTACGACCTGTCGACCGCCCTCGAGCTCGACTGGTACGAGAACATCGGGCTGTGCGGCCCGGGCGAGGCCGAGAAGCTCGTCCACGACGGCGCCACCACCGTCGGCGGCCGCATCCCCGTGAACCCGAGCGGCGGGCTGGCGTGCTTCGGCGAGGCGGTTCCGGCCCAGGCGCTCGCGCAGGTGTGCGAAGTCGCCTGGCAACTGCGGGGCGAGGCGGGCGAGCGGCAGGTCGAAGGCGCCCGCGTCGGGCTCACCGTGAACCAAGGACTGTTCGGGCACGGCTCGTCGGTGATCCTCGCCCGCTGAGGCGCCCGTGGACCTGACCTTCACCGAAGAGGAGGAGGCGTTCCGCGCCGAGGCCCGCGCGTGGCTGGAGGCGAAGGTGCCCCGCCCGCCGTTGCCGTCGGGCGACACGCGCGAGGGCTTCGCGCTCCACAAGGAATGGGAGCGGGCGCTGTTCGATGCGCGGTGGGCGGTCGTGTCGTGGCCGCAGGAGTACGGCGGACGCGACGCCAGCCTCATGGAATGGCTGATCTTCGAGGAGGAGTACTACCGCGCCGGCGGGCCGCAGCGCGTCACGCAGAACGGGATCTTCCTGCTCGCGCCGACCTTGTTCGAGCTCGGCACCGAGGAGCAGCGGGATCGCATCCTGCCGAAGATGGCTTCGGCCGATGAGACGTGGTGCCAGGGCTGGTCCGAGCCGAATGCCGGCAGCGACCTCGCCGGCATCAAGTCGCGTGCCGCGCGCGACGAGGCGAACGGCGGCTGGCGGCTCTCCGGGCAGAAGACGTGGACGACCAGGGGCGCGTTCTGCGACCGCTTGTTCGGCCTGTTCCGCAGCGACCCGGAGGCCGAACGCCACCACGGGCTGACGTATTTTCTCGTCGACTTGCGCGCCGAGGGGGTCACGGTGCGTCCGGTCGAGCGCCTCGATGGTGACGAGGGGTTCGCCGAGGTGTTCCTCGAGGACGTGTTCGTGCCCGACCGCGACGTCCTCGGCGACGTGCACGAAGGCTGGCGGGTCGCGATGGCCACGACGGGGTCGGAGCGAGGCCTGACCCTGCGCAGTCCGGGCCGGTTCATGGCCGCGGCGGCGCGACTGACCGAGCTCTACCGCCGCCATGCCGACCATGGAGCACTCGACGCCGATCCGACCGTGCGCGACGCCGTCGTACGCGCATGGATCGACGCCGACGCGTACCGCTGGCAGACGTTCTGGACCGTGACCCGCTTGATGGAAGGCGGGCACACGGGACCGGAGTCGAGCCTGGTGAAGATCTTCTGGTCGGAGCTCGACGTTCGGTTGCACGAGACGGCGCTGCGGCTGCTGGGCTCACGCGCTGAGCTCGTCGACGGCGACGACGCCGCGTGGATGAAGGGCTGGCAGTTCGCGCTCTCGGGCCCGATCTACGCGGGCACGAACGAGATCCAGCGCAACGTGGTGGCCGAGCGCGTGCTCGGGCTCCCCCGGCGGTGAGCGCGTGAGGTTCGCTTTCTCGGACGAGCAGCTCGCGATGCGTGACGCCGTGCGCGCCTTCCTCGAGAAGGAGTGCCCACCCAAGGTCGTGCGCGACGCGTGGACCAACGACACGGGGCGGTCCGGCCTGTGGCCGCGACTCGGGGAGCTGGGCGTGCTCGGCGTCCTCGCCCCAGAAGAGCTAGGCGGCTTCGGCGGCGATGAGCTCGACCTCGTCCTCCTCCTCGAGGAGACAGGCCGGGCCGCACTCCCCGATCCCGTCGTCGAGCACGCCGCGGTCGCCGTGCCGCTGCTCGATGACGCGCGCACGGAGGCGGCCGCCGCCGGCGACCTCACGGTCACGGTCGCGCCCCCGTCCGGGCTCGTGCCCTACGCCGACAGCTCGGATCTCGTGGTGGTCGGCGATCAGTTGGTCGACCCGGGAGCGCTCGAGTTGCGGCGGCGCGAGTCGGTAGACCGCTCGCGACGGCTGTTCGCTCTGGCCTCTCCACCCAGCTCGATCAACCTCGCGAGCTTGGATCGCGCCGCGCTCGGTGTTGCTGCGCAGCTCGTCGGCGTCGCCGACCGCATGCTGACGATGACGGTCGAGTACGCCAAGGAACGTCGTCAGTTCGGCGTCCCGATCGGTTCGTTCCAGGCCGTGAAGCACCACTTGGCCGACGTCGCGCTCTCGCTCGAGTTCTCGCGGCCGCTCGTGTACCGGGCCGCGTGGTCGATCGCGCACCGCGACGAAGAGCGGTCGGTGCACGTCGCCATGGCCAAGGCCCGCGCGTCCGAGGCCGCGCTCCGCGCCGGGCGGGTCGCGCTCCAGGTCCACGGGGCGATCGGGTACACGACCGAATACGACCTGCACCTCTGGATGAAGCGGGCGTGGGCCCTCGCGGCGTCGTGGGGCGACGCCGCGTGGCACGGTGGCCGCGTGGGACGCGCGATCCTGGACACCGAGACACTCCCCGAGGAGCACTGATGGCCGAGGCCTACATCGTCGACGCGCTGCGGACGCCCGTGGGCAAGAAGGGCGGCGGGCTCGCGAGCGCGCACCCCGCCGACCTCGGCGCCCACGCGATCTCCGGGCTCGTCGACCGCACCGGCATCGACCCCGCCGCGGTCGAGGACGTCATCTTCGGTTGCGTCGACACGATCGGTCCCCAGGCGGGCGACATCGCTCGCACGTGCTGGCTCGCCGCCGGCCTGCCCGACGACGTGCCGGGCACGACCGTCGACCGGCAGTGCGGCTCGTCTCAGCAGGCCCTGCACTTCGCGGCCCAGGCCGTCCTCAGCGGAACGAACGACGTGATCGTGACGGGCGGCGTGCAGAACATGAGCATGATCCCGATCGCGTCGGCGATGACGGTCGCCCAGCCCATGGGATTCGACGACCCGTTCACGGGCTCGGAGGGGTGGCGCGCCCGTTACGGCACCCAGGAGGTGTCGCAGTTCCGGAGCGCCGAGATGATCGCCGAGAAATGGAACGTGTCGCGCGAGGACATGGAGGCGTTCGCGCTCGAGAGTCACCGCCGTGCCGTCACGGCCATCGACGAGCGGCGGTTCGAGCGGGAGATCCTTCCCTACCGAGACGTCACGACCGACGAAGGACCCCGGCGCAACACATCGCTGGAGCGCATGGCGTCGCTCCCACCGCTCACTGAGGGCGGGCGGGTCACCGCAGCGGCGTCGAGTCAGATCTCGGACGCGGCCGCTGCCCTGCTCGTCGTGTCGGAGCGTGGGCTGCGGCAGCACGGCTTGACGCCCCGGGCGCGCATCCACCATCTCAGCGTGCGGGGCGCCGACCCGATCTTCATGCTCACCGCGCCGATCCCCGCCACCGCCTACGCGCTCGAGCGCACCGGCATGTCGCTCGACGACATGGACCTCGTCGAGATCAATGAGGCGTTCGCGTCGGTCGTGCTGGCGTGGCAGCAGGAGACGGGCGCCGACCTGGGCAAGGTGAACGTGAACGGCGGCGCCATCGCGCTCGGCCACCCGCTCGGCGCCACCGGCGCCCGGCTGATGACCACGTTGCTCCACGAGCTCGACCGCACCGGCGGGCGCTGGGGCCTTCAGACCATGTGCGAAGGCGGCGGCCAAGCCAACGTCACGATCATCGAACGCCTGGGCTGACGGCTACTCGCTCTCCCCGCGGATCGGGAGGCCGGCGGCGCGGTAGACGGCGTCGATCACGCGCATGTTCTGCACCGAGTCGGGAGGCGGGGTGAGGACCGGCCCGCCGTGCAGTACCGCGTTCGTGAACGCCTCGAGTTGGTAGGCGTACGTGGACTTGCGCGGGAACTTCTCGCGGTGCTTCTTGCCGTCGCGCAGCACGGTGAACCGGTGGTAGAACTGCGGACCGGTCTGGTTGAAGACGCGCAGTTCACCCCGCTCCCCCCACGCCCGGATCGTCAGCTTCAGAGGTGTGCTCGACCACAGCGCGCACGTCATGCGACCGGTATGACCCTCGGGCCACCGAACGTCGGCCTGCATCCAGCGGTCGACCTTCGGCGACCGGAGGCGAGCATGCGCACTGATGACCTTGGGCGCGTCGCCGCCGAGCAAGCGCAGCTGGTGAACGGTGTACGAGCCGACGTCCATGGTCGCTCCACCACCGAGGTCGTACTGGTAGCGGATGTCCTTGAACATCGGGAGCGGGATGCACATCGTCGTCTCGACTCGCTCGAGCTTGCCGAGCTCGCCGCCGGCGACGACGTCGTGCATCCGCTGCGCCAGCGGGTGGTACCGGTAATGGAACGCCTCCATCACCACGAGCCCGGTGCCGTCCGCGGCCGTCGCGACCTGCTCGGCCTCGGCGGCGTTGGACGTGAACGGCTTCTCGCACAGGACGTGCTTGCCGGCTGCGAGCGCGTTCCGCGTCCACTCGGCGTGCAGGCCATTCGGCAGCGGGTTGTAGATCGCATCGACCTCGGCGTCGGCGATCACGTCCTCGTACGTGGCGTGCACCTTCGGGATCTTGTGCTTGCGGGCGAACTTCTCGGCGCGGGCAGGGTCGCGCGCGGCCACCGCCACCACCTCGGCCTCGGCCACGCCCCGGGCGGGCTTGATCAACGCGCCCGGGGCGATGCGTGCCGCGCCCAGGATGCCGATGCGCACCCGGTCGGTCGCGCTCACGTCTCGACCAGCTTGGAGTAATCGTCGAGCACTGGCACCACGGCGTCGCGGCCGCCGCTCGGCACGCGCAGCACGACCTCGTCGATGCCGATCGACGCGTAGTAGTCGAGCTTGCCCGGGTCGGGGATCGTTCCGAACGGGACGACGCGCACCGTCGCCGGATCGCGGCCGGCCGCCTCCACCGCCCGGTGGAGTTGCGGCAGCGCCTCGCGCACGCCGGCGCCCCCGATCGGGATCCAACCGTCGGCGTACTCGGCGACGTGGGCGAAGAGCTTCGGTCCCGCCGCGCCACCGATCAGGACGGGAGGCCACGGTTTCTGCGTCGGCTTGGGCCACGACCAGCTCGGGGGCAGGTGCACGTGCTCGCCCTCGAAGCGGGCTACGTCATCGGCCCACAACCGCTGCATGGCCAGCATGTGCTCGCGGGCGAGATCGCGCCGGCTCCGCATCTCGACGCCGTGATCCTCGATCTCGTCGGCGTTCCACCCGAACCCGACGCCGAAGACGAACCTGCCGCCGGAGAGGTGGTCGAGGCTCGCGACCGCCTTCGCAGTGACGATCGGGTCGCGCTGCGCGACGAGGCAGATGCCCGTTCCCACACGGAGCGACTCGGTTGCCGCCGCCGCCATCGCCATCGCGACGAACGGATCGAACGCCCGCTTGTAGTAGTCGGGCAGGACCGCGTCGCCCGACGGCGGCGGGGTGCGCCGGCTGACCGGGATATGGGTGTGCTCGGGGACGTACAGCGACACGAACCCCCGCTCCTCCGCCGCACGCGCAAGGTCGTCCGGGCGCATCACCTGATCCGTCGCGAACATCGTCACGCCAAACTGCACGGCAGTACCGTAAACCCATGCGGTGCCGTGAGTGCGGGGCCGAGCACGCCACCGACGTCCGGGGCTGCCCGGCGTGCGACGCCGACGCCGGCGAAGCCCTCCCCGTCGTCGACCTCGACGACACCGAGCTCGGCATCCGCACCGAGGATCGCTACGCATACGTCCCGCCCGGGCCACAGTGGATCCGGCGCCGGGTGCACGACAGCTCGAGACAAATCCCGATCGCGATTCTCATCGGGTTGGCGGTCTTCTTCGTGCTCGGTGGGCTGCTCCAACGTTCGACGAGCGATCGCGTCGAACCGCCCCGTGAGGTGACGCCGCAGCGACTTCCCGGACTGCACAGCACGACCGGCGCGACGCTCCTCCTGCTCGCGCCCGACGGCTTGCACACGCTCGCCGTCGACGGTCAGCACGTCCGGACCGGGTCCGTCGCCGAGCTCCCTGCCGGACCGATCACGGCTGCGGCGACGAGCGGCGACCAAACGGTCGTGGTGGTCGACCATCGTGCCTACGTCGTGCCGTTGTCGCTCCAGGGGCCTGCCGTGAGCATCGGGCCCGCGGTCGAGGTGTATCCCTCGCACCACGCCGCGCGCGTATGGATGCTCACCTACCCGGCCGACGGGAGCGTCGTCGCGCGCGAGCTCGGCCTCGACGGCGTCGAGACGACCCCGGCCGCCGTGCTGGGTGGGAGCGCGACCGTCCGCGGCGCTGCCGGTGACGGTGTGGTGGTCGACCGACTCGGTGCCGACGGCACGCGCTCCCTCGCCACGTGGAACCCGGCGCGCCCGGCCGAGCCGCCGTCGACCTTCCGTACCGATGCGCTGTTCGTCGCCGCGAGCCGCAACGTGGTCGCGAGCCGGCCGTCGGGATGCGTCGCGCGCCAGTGCGACCTGTACCTCGACGACCCGACCTCGGGGCAGCACCGTGTGATCGGCAATGCGCTCAGCAGCGGGGGCGTCGCCGCCGCAGCCTTCACGGACAACGGCCGACGTCTCGCCGTCGTCGAGAGCGACGGCGCCCGATCACGAGGCACGATCGTCGACACGGAGACCGGCGAGGTGACCCCGTTCGTGGCCGACCCCGTCGCCACCTCCCGTCCCGCCCTCGCCTGGAGTCACGACGGGGCATGGCTGTTCGTCGCCACCAACACGCACACCGTCGACGCCGTCGACCGCCACGGTCGCGCCTTCGGCGTCCCGATCCCCGGCGTCGAGGACGCCGGCCTTCTGGCGCGCTAGCCGGTCGCGGTCGCCGACCCGACGCGTCAGGCGGGCATGATCGAGCCGCCGTCCACGCACAGCACCTGCCCGGTCACGAGGGCGGCGTCGTCGCTGGCGAAGAACACGGCCGTGCCGGTGAGGTCCTCCGGCTCGAGCTTGCGCTTCATGGCGCTCATCGCCGGCAGCAGGTCAATGAACGCTTCGGGAACGATCTTCTTCGTCGCCTCGGTCATCGTCACGCCCGGCGCAATGCAGTTCACCGTGATGTTGTACTGCCCGAGCTGCGACGCGAGGAACTTCGTGAGCCCGACGACTCCCCACTTCGTCTGGCTGTACGTGAACCCGGAGACTTCATGAAACTCACCCTCCGGGACGATGTTGTACAGGTACGCCGCGCCGGACGACTGGTTGATGATGCGCCCCCAGCTCTGCTCGACCATCGTCGGCGCGCACGCCCGTGCCATCAGCCAGGCACCGTGGAGGTTCACGCTGAAGACCTTTTGCAGGTACCCGTAGTCGTTGCGCTCGTTGTCGATGTCGTAATAGAGCGCGGCGTTGTTGACGAGAATGTCGATCCCGCCGAACTGCTCCTTCGCCTTCGCTGCGCACGCCAGCGTCGACTGCTCGTCGGAAATGTCGGTCTGGACGAACGCGGTGTCTCCGAGCTTGTCGAGCTGCTCCATCGCCGACGCGGCGCGGTCCTCGTTTATCTCGGCGACGACCACCTTGGCGCCCTCGTCGAGGAACCGCTTGGCGTACGAGAGCCCGATGCCCTGTCCCGCGCCCGTGATGATGGCGACCCGGTCTTCGAGCCGGCCCATGCGATGCCCCCCTGGACGCCCGCCTACGAGCGGTGGATCAAGTTGAAGCGCTCAGTGACCGCCGGTTCGCCACTCTTCTCGTCTCGCCACACGGTCTCGGTCACGACGAACGTCATCGTGCGGTCCTTGCTCTCCTTCTCGTACAGATCGACGATGCGTCCCTCGCCGACCAGCACGTCACCGACCACGATCGGTCGGTGGTACGTGAACTCCTCCTCACCGTGGAGCACGAGGCCGCCCTTGGCGAACAACTCCCCCATCACCTGGTGCATGGGGTTCTCGCCGCCGGACGGATCCTCCGGTTGGTCCTCGGCGAAGCGCCCCCAGAACTGCATCGCGAACGACCACGTCGGTGGGGCCGGGATCCCTCCGAACCCGGCGGCTTCGGCCGCGGCCGGGTCGTGGTACACGGGGTTCTCGTCCTTGAGCGCGCGGGCGAAGTTGGAGACCGGCCCGCGCTCGATCGTCACACGGTGTGCACCGGTCGGCTTGCCGATGACGCTGCTGTCGAGGGCCATCCGTCCCTTCCAAGCTCTCTTGCGCGGTCCACGCGCACTCCGAGCGGTCCCCCGCGCTGTTTGACGTGCGCGTGAACGACCGCGATACCGTGACGCCGACGTCAGTTTTCAACGCGGGGAGAAGGACGCGCAAATGGGGTTGCTGGACGGCAAGGTCGCGATCGTCACCGGCGCGGGCAACGGCGTCGGGAGGGGCGAGGCCATCGAGCTCGCGGACCAGGGTGCGAAGGTCGTCGTGAACGACCTCGGCGTCTCGGTGACGGGTGAGGGCGCCGACAAGCGCACAGCGGACGAGGTCGTCGACGTCATCAAGGGCCGGGGTGGCGAGGCGGTCGCGAACTACGACGACGTCGCCGACTTCAACGGCGCCAAGAGCATCATCGACACCGCCGTCGAGGCGTTCGGGAAGCTCGACGTGCTCGTGAACAACGCCGGGATCCTGCGGGACAAGATGCTGTTCACGATGGGCGAGGACGAGTTCGACTCGGTCATCCGCGTGCACCTCAAGGGCACGTGGAGCACCATGCACCACGCCTCCGCGTACTGGCGCACCGAGTCCAAGGAAGGCCGCCAACCGAGCGGGTCGATCGTCAACACGGTCTCGAGCGCCGGCCTCCAGGGCCAGGCGAGCCAGTCGAACTACGGCGCGGCCAAGGCCGGGATCGCGGCGATGACGATCATCGCCAGCCTCGAGCTGACGCGCTACGGCGTCCGCGCCAACTGCATCGGGCCCGGCGGCTTCACCCGCATGGTCGGCCAGGCCCGTCAGGACATCACGATCAAGAACCCGGAGGAGTACACCGAGTTCGACGGCATGAACCCGGGAAACTCGGCGCCGGCGGTCGCGTGGCTCGCCTCCGACGAGTCAAAGCCGACGACCGGCCAGGTCCTGCGCATGGTCGGCAACTCGCTGTGCGTGTACCAGCCGTGGCAGATGGGTGAGGAGTTCTTCGCCACCGACAACGAAGGCAAGCCTGCCCGGTGGGATGCGGCCGACGTCGGCGGCATCCTCAACAAGTATGTCTTCCACACCGTGAACCCCGGCATCGCCGCACAGCAGAAGCGTTAGCCTCCGGTGGACACCGACTTCGAGACGCTCCTCTACGAGGAGCGCGACGGCGTCGCCTGGGTCACGCTCAACCGGCCGGACCGTCTGAACGCGTTCAACTCGCTCATGCAGCGCGAGCTGCACGCGTTGTGGCGCGGGCTCCGCCGCCACGACGACGTGCGCTGCGTGGTCCTTACCGGTGCCGGCGAGAAGGCCTTCTGCACCGGCATCGACCGCATGGAGCAGATGGGCGACGAGGGTGACGACACCACCGATCCCGACGTCGTCGGCTCCGGCAGCACACCGTTCATGTTCAACGACCCCGGCGACAACATCGGCCCGAAGAGCTCCGACCTCTGGAAGCCGGTGATCGCGGCCGTGAACGGTATCGCGTGCGGCGGCGCGTTCTACATGCTCGGCGAGGTCGAGTTCATCATCGCCGCCGAGCACGCCACGTTCTTCGACCCGCACGTGACTTACGGGATGACGGCGGCGTTCGAGCCCATCCACATGTCGGGGATCATGCCGTTCGGCGAGATCATGCGGCTCTCGCTGCTCGGCAACTACGAGCGCCTGTCGGCCCGCCGCGCGTACGAGATCGGGCTCGTGTCGGAGCTCGCACCCAAGGAACAGCTGCACGAGCGGGCCGAGTGGGCAGCAAACGCGATCGCGTCGCAACCTTCCCTGGCGATCGAAGGCACCGTCCGTGCGATCTGGGGCGCGCGTGAGCTCGGTCCGCGCCAGGCGCTGCGGCTGGGGTACGCGTACGTCGGTCTCGGAACGAACCAGGACTCGATCGCCGAAGGCCAGAAGCTGTTCGAGTCGGGCACGCGCATCGACTGGCGCTCGAGATAGCGAGCGGGATGGGCCGGCGCGTCGCGATCGTCGGGGCCGCGCTGTCGGATTGTGGCCGCGTCGACGACAAGTCGCCGTTCGAGCTCCACTACCAGGCTGCGAGCCGCGCGCTGGCCGACGCCGGCCTCGAGAAGACCGATGTCGACGGATTCGCGTCCTGCGGCACCGGGCTGCTCGCGCCCATCGAGGTTGCCGAGTACCTCGGGCTGCGGCCGACGTGGGTCGACGGCACCGGCGTCGGCGGCGCCACCTGGGAGTTCATGGTCGAGCACGCCACCGCCGCCATCGCGGAAGGACACGCCGAAGTCGTCGTGCTCGCGTACGGCTCGACGGCGCGCGCCGATCTGAAACGGCGCGACCGCCGAGCCAATCTCTCGTTCGGGAGCCGGGGTCCGGTGCAGTTCGACGCGCCGTTCGGGCACACGCTGATCGCCAAGTACGCGATGGCCGCCCGGCGACATATGCACGAGTTCGGCACCACGATCGACCAGCTCGCCGAGATCGCCGTGTCGACGCGTCACAACGCGTCGCTCAACTCGGACGCGTACTACCGCGATCCCATCACCGTCGACGACGTGAACGGTTCGCCGCTGATCGCCGACCCGCTCACGACGCTGCACTGTTGCATCCGGTCGGACGGCGGCGGCGCGGTCGTGCTCACCTCGGAGGAACGCGCGCGCGACTTGTCGGGAACGCCGGTGTGGGTGCTGGGAACCGGCGAGGCTGTTTCCCACACCACGATGAGCGAGTGGGAGGACTTCACCGAGTCGCCGGCGGCGCGCTCAGGGCGCCTTGCGTTCGAGCGGGCCGGCGTGACCCCGGACGAGATCGACGTGTGCGAGATCTACGACGCCTTCACGCCCATGGTGCTGCTCAGCTTCGAGGCGCTCGGCTTCTGCAAGAAGGGCGACGGAGGGCCGTTCGTCGAGGGCGGCACCATGCGCGTCGACGGGTCGCTCCCGACCAACACCGACGGCGGCGGCCTGTCCGCGTGCCACCCCGGGATGCGGGGCATCTTCCTGCTCGTCGAGGCGGTGCGGCAGCTGCGCGGCGAGGCCGCGGGCCGGCAGGTGGCGGGCGCCCGGCTCGCCTGCGTCAACGGCACCGGCGGCTGGTTCTCCTCGGCCAGCACGGCCATCCTCGCTGTGGAGTAGGAATGGTGGTCATGGCAGGACGGCCATCGGTCTGGATCGGGCACGCGGTGCTGACCGTCGGCGACGTCGACCGGTCGGCCGACTTCTGGCAGCGGCTCGGCATGCGCGAGGTGGAGCGGAACGAGCACGTCGCCGTGCTCGAGCTTCGGGGCGGCACGCACCTCGTCCTGGTGCCGGGAACGCCCGCCGAGGACGCGGACGTGCCGTTCGACCTCATGGTCGAGGACGTCGATGCCACGCATGCCGCATGGGAAGCGCGCGGTCTCGATCTCTCACCGATCGAACGCGGGCGCATCCATGCCGCCTTCACGATGCGCGATCCAGATGGCTACCGCGTGACCGTCAACAGCTCGCACGTCGTCGGGGAGGTCTGAGCGAATGAGCCCGTTGATCTCGCGTGGGTTCGGGGGACGCCGGCGACGGGACGTCGACCCGAGCCGGATCCC